>JAWVYU010000111.1:0-13727 GCA_033722575.1 Ketobacteraceae bacterium
AGAGCTTTATGTGAACGAGATTCAATCGAAGCTTAAAGAAAGCTTAGGTTGCAGCAGCGTGATGGCGGTGCCACGTATCACAAAGATCACTCTGAACATGGGTGTCGGTGAAGCTGCAGCAGACAAAAAAGCGATCGAAGGCGCGCTGAACGACCTTACTCTGATTTCCGGTCAGAAACCAATCGTGACTAAGGCTCGTAAATCTGTGGCTGGCTTCAAGATCCGTCAAGGATGGCCTATCGGGGCCAAGGTGACCCTGCGTGGAGAGCGAATGTACGAGTTCCTGGAAAGGCTTGTCAGTATCTCGATTCCGCGTATCAGGGATTTCCGTGGGCTGAGCCCGAAAGCTTTTGATGGCCGTGGTAATTACAGCATGGGTATCAAAGAGCAGATCGTTTTCCCTGAAATCGATTACGACAAAATTGACAAGATTCGCGGTTTGGATATTACCATCACAACCACAGCGAATACTGACGAAGAAGGTAGAGCCCTGCTAGAGGCTTTTAACTTTCCATTGAAGAAATAGGTAGGACCTGACATGGCAAAAATTTCGATGGTGGAGCGCGAGAAAAAGCGTATTCGTGCAGTCAAAAAGCATGCTGAGAAGCGTGCGCGGTTAAAAGAGATTATTCGCAACCCGCAGACATCTGACGATGACCGCTGGGATGCCCAGGTAGCGTTGCAGAATCTGCCCCGCAATGCATCGCCTGTGCGTTTGCGTAACCGTTGCGGACTGACTGGACGCCCTCATGGCTACTACCGTAAATTTGGCTTGAGCCGAAATAAGCTTCGCGAAGCAGCGATGCGTGGCGATGTGCCTGGTTTAGTGAAATCAAGCTGGTAGTAACGGAGCAAATTAAATGAGCATGCAAGATCCTTTGGCGGATATGTTGACAAGAATCCGCAACGGTCAAATGGCCAAGCACGAGACAGTTTCCATGCCATCCTCGAAAATGAAGATTTCGGTGGCTAAAGTGCTCGAAGGCGAAGGTTACATCAAGTCTTTCTCTGTGGAGGAGGGCACACAGCCGGTGCTGACCATCGATCTCAAGTATTTCGAAGGTAAGCCGGTCATTGAAAAACTCGAGCGCGTGAGCCGTCCCGGTTTACGTATATACAAGGCGAAGCAGGACCTGCCAACAGTTATGGGCGGTCTCGGTGTAGCTATCGTATCAACCAACAAGGGTGTCATGTCCGATCGCGCAGCACGAGCTGCTGACGTGGGCGGTGAAGTCCTTTGTTACGTTTCATAGCAGGTGCTCGACAATGTCACGTATAGCAAAAAGTCCGATCACCATCCCTTCGGGATGCGAAATCAAGCAGGATGGCCAGAAGGTTACCGTTAAAGGTCCTAAAGGTGAGCTGAGTGCTGAGGTGAACAGTCTCGTCAGCGTGTCAGTGAATGGCGACGTGCTGACCGTGTCACCTGCTGAAGAAGACCAGCAGGCATGGGCCCAGGCAGGCACCGCCCGCTCAATCATCAATAATATGGTGCTGGGTGTAACAAACGGCTTTGAGCGAAAGCTGGTGCTGAACGGGGTTGGTTACCGCGCCCAGGCAAAAGGCAGCAGCGTTAATCTGACGCTGGGATTTTCACACCCTATTGATTATACGTTGCCGGATGGTGTCAAAGCGGAAACTCCCAGTCAGACCGAAATTGTGCTGACCGGAATCGACAAGCAATTACTGGGTCAGGTGGCTGCAAACATTCGTAGCTTCAGGCCGCCCGAGCCTTACAAAGGCAAGGGTGTGCGTTATGCCGACGAATATGTGCGTCGTAAAGAAGCGAAGAAGAAATAATTGTTGAGATAGGCACTATGAGCGAAAAGAGAGATGCACGCCTGAGACGTGCAAAGCGTAGCAGAATCAAAATGCGTGAGCTGAAGCAGGATCGCCTGGTTGTTAACCGTTCATCTCGGCATGTTTATGCGCAGTTGATTTCCGGTGAATCCGGTAACATCGTGGCGAGTGCTTCCACGCTGGACAAAGATTACAGTGGCCCCACCAGCAACATTGAAGCCGCTGCCAACGTGGGTAAGCTGATCGCCGAGCGTGCGAAAGACAAAGGCATTACCAAAGTGGCTTTTGACCGTTCAGGGTATAAATACCATGGTCGAGTGAAAGCGCTGGCGGAAGCTGCTCGTGAAAATGGGCTGGAGTTCTAAGGGTTTTTAAGATGGCTAAAGTTGAAGATAAGAACGAAGGCTTGCAGGAAAAATTAGTGCAAGTAAACCGGGTTGCCAAGGTTGTTAAGGGCGGCCGCATATTTGGTTTCACTGCTCTTACAGTGGTTGGCGATGGCAATGGCAAGGTCGGCTTCGGTCGTGGCAAGGCGCGGGAAGTGCCCGCCGCGATCCAGAAGGCACTGGAAGCTGCGCGCCGGAATATGGTGAGTGTTGAACTGAGTGGTAACACCCTTCAGCACCCCATCAAGGCACGTCATGGCGCCTCAAAGGTGTTCATGCAACCGGCCTCTGAGGGTACTGGGATCATTGCCGGTGGTGCGATGCGGGCTGTGTTTGAGGTTGCCGGTGTACAGAACGTACTGGCGAAATGTTATGGCTCAACCAATCCGGTCAACGTGGTGCGTGCCACAGTGAACGGCCTGGCGGCGATGAATTCTCCCGAAGATGTTGCGGCCAAGCGCGGCAAGAGCGTTGAAGAAATTTTGGGGTAAGTTATGTCAGATAAAAGCATGGTGAAGGTTACCCAGATAAAGAGTACCAATGGCCGCCTTGAAGCCCATAAAGCCTGTGTGCGCGGTTTGGGCCTGCGTCGTATCGGTCACTCTGTGGAAGTTGAGGACACTCCGGCAACCCGGGGCATGATCAACAAAGTCAGATATCTGCTGAAGGTCGAAGGTGAGTAACATGCGTTTAAACAGTTTATCTCCAGCGCCCGGTTCAAAACCCTCTGGCAAGCGTGTCGGTCGTGGTATTGGCAGTGGCCTGGGTAAAACCGGCGGCCGTGGTCACAAAGGTCAGAAGTCTCGGGCTGGTGGCGGCGTCAAGCCAGGCTTCGAGGGCGGTCAGATGCCTTTGCAGCGCCGTGTTCCCAAGTTCGGCTTTACCTCCCGCAAAGCGCTCAGCTTTGCAGAGGTGCGTCTGTCAGAGCTGAATAATGTGGGTGACACTGTGTCTCTGGACTCCCTGAAAGCCGCAGGTGTGATCAAGAAGAATGTGAAATCTGCAAAAGTAATCAAGTCAGGTGAAGTGACCGCAGCGGTAACTTTGAAAGGCATTGGTGCAACCAAAGGCGCTAAAGAAGCAATCGAGGCTGCCGGCGGAAAAGTAGAAGAGTAATAGGTCGACTATGGCTAAAAAGGATCAGCAGGCCCAGCTGGGTGGTGGGGGCCAGGCAGGACTCAGTGAGCTCTGGCGGCGAATAAAGTTCGTATTTATTGCGATCATCATTTATCGCATAGGTGCCCACATACCGGTGCCCGGTATTGATCCGATTCAGTTGCAGAATCTCTTCCGGCAGCAGCAGGATACTATCCTCAGTCTGTTTAACATGTTTTCCGGCGGTGCGCTGGAGCGGATGAGTATTCTGGCCCTGGGTATAATGCCTTACATATCGGCCTCAATTATCATGCAGCTCCTGTCGGCGGTAAGCCCACAGCTGGAGCAGCTGAAAAAGGAAGGTGAAGCCGGACGGCGCAAGATCACCCAGTACACGCGCTATTTCACGCTGGCACTGGCGGGTCTGCAGTCTGCCGGGATGGCCATTGCGCTGCAATCCCAGGGTGTAACGCTTTCCACCGGTTTCAGCTGGATCTTTCCGGCGATAGTTACCCTTACCACCGGGACCATGTTCCTGATGTGGCTCGGTGAACAGGTGACAGAGCGTGGCATAGGTAATGGCATCTCGATCATCATCTTTGCGGGTATCGTGGCAGGACTGCCTTCAGCGATTGGACAGTCCCTGGAAGCAACTCGTCAGGGTGAAATGAGCATGGCGTTGCTGTTCATGCTGGTGATTATCGCGGTGGCGGTTATTGCTGTGGTGGTATATATGGAGCGTGCACAGCGGCGTATTACGGTGAATTACGCCAAGCGCCAGCAGGGCCGCCGGGTATACGCGGCCCAGCAGTCTCATTTGCCGCTGAAAATCAATATGGCCGGTGTGATTCCGCCGATTTTTGCCACCAGTATCTTGCTGTTTCCGGCAAGTATCAGTCAGTGGTTCGGGGAATCCAGCGACCTGAAATGGCTGAAGGAGTCACTGCAGGAGATTTCCCTGGCACTGAGTCCCGGGCAGCCGCTTTACATATTGTTGTTCGCTTTGGGGATTATCTTCTTTTGCTATTTCTACACGGCAATCGTTTTTAACCCCAAGGATGTGGCAGATAACCTGAAGAAATCGGGAGCCTTCGTTCCCGGTATCAGACCTGGTGAGCACACTGCGAAGTATATTGACAGTGTACTGGGCAGACTTACGCTGGTTGGTGCGATTTATATCTCGCTGGTCTGTCTGCTACCCCAGTTTCTGCAGGTTTTTGGAAACGTACCTTTCTACCTGGGGGGTACATCGCTGCTGATCGTGGTGGTTGTGGTGATGGATTTCATGGCGCAGGTTCAAAGCCATCTGATGTCACACCAGTATGAGTCGCTGATGAAGAAGGCGAACCTGAAAAACTATGGCGGCAGTGGCTTGGTTAGATAGGCAATTGGAGTACTGAAATGAAAGTTCGTGCATCTGTTAAGAAAATTTGCCGTAACTGTAAGGTTGTCCGTCGCAAAGGTTCCGTCCGAGTCATTTGCAGCGCAGAACCACGACACAAACAAAGGCAAGGCTAAAAGGGCCCAGCAGACGCTCTCTCAGTTGATTTTTGCTGGGACTGCCGGTATGATTTGCGCCCTTTCGCCGTAGGTTAAGTGAATTTATAGTGGAGTTATTTGAATGGCCCGTATAGCTGGCGTCAATATTCCAGACAATAAGCATGCAGTGATTTCCCTGACATACATTTTTGGAGTCGGGAAAACTACTGCTCAAGGCATCTGTGACACCGTAGGTATTGCGCCTACCACCAAGATCCGTGATTTGTCTGAGGAACAACTAGACCAAATCCGAAACGAGGTAGGCAAGATCCCCACCGAGGGTGACTTGAGAAGAGAAATTTCGATGAATATCAAGCGTCTGATGGACCTTGGTTGCTATCGGGGAATGAGACACCGTCGCGGTTTGCCCGTGCGTGGCCAGCGTAGCAAAACCAATGCTCGCACCCGTAAAGGCCCACGTAAGCCAATCCGCAAGTAAGCTCAAAGTTCAGGACAGTTTAAGATGGCTAAAGCGTCAGCACGTACACGTAAAAAGGTTAAAAAGACAGTTGTCGACGGCATTGCACATATCCATGCCTCCTTCAACAACACCATTATTACGCTAACCGATCGTCAGGGTAATGCTCTTTCCTGGGCTACTGCTGGCGGCTGCGGATTCCGCGGTTCGCGTAAAAGTACGCCTTTCGCCGCGCAGGTGGCAGCCGAGAAAGCGGGTCAGGCAGCACAGGAATACGGGTTAAAGAACCTGGAAGTGATGGTGAAAGGCCCCGGACCAGGCCGCGAATCGGCTGTTCGTGCATTGCATTCCTGTGGTTACAAAATAAACAGCATTACCGATGTGACGCCCATACCGCATAACGGTTGTCGTCCACCGAAGAAACGTCGCGTGTAATTGGAGATAGATAATGGCAAGGTATATCGGACCAAAATGTAAGCTATCACGACGTGAAGGTGTTGATCTCGGTTTGAAGAGTGGCGTTCGCGCCCACGAAGACAAGTGCCGTTCCGAAAAAAATCCCGGTCAGCACGGCGATCGCCGCGGTCGTCTGTCTGACTACGGCTTGCAGCTGCGGGAGAAGCAGAAAGTACGTCGGATGTACGGCGTGCTGGAACGCCAGTTCCGGAATTACTACAAGCAGGCTGCCAGACGCAAGGGCGCAACTGGCGAAAACCTGCTTCAGCTACTAGAGTGTCGCCTTGATAACGTAGTTTATCGCATGGGGTTTGGCTCTACACGCGCAGAAGCGCGTCAGCTCGTTAGCCACAAGGGGATTGAGGTTAACGGAAAAACAGTAAACATCCCTTCTTACCAGGTATCTCCGGGTGATGTTGTCGCTGTGCGTGAAAAAGCCAAGAATCAGCTGCGCATCGGAAGTGCGGTTGAGTTGGCTGAACAGCGTGGGTTTGCGTCCTGGATAGAAGTCGATGCCAAGAAGAAAGAAGGCGTATTCAAGTCAGTACCGGAGCGTATCGATCTGCCCTCAGATCTAAACGAAAACCTAATAGTAGAGCTTTATTCAAAGTAAAGGCTAATTTGAGGTGGTTCCTATATGCAGCGCTCTTTAAACGAGTTCTTAACACCAAAAAATATTATTGTAGACCAAGTTAACGACGAATACGCCAAGGTCACACTGGAGCCTCTCGAGCGGGGATTCGGACACACTCTGGGTAATGCGCTTCGCAGGATCCTGCTGTCCAGTATGCCGGGTGCCGCGATCAGTGAAGTTGAAATTGATGGTGTTGTTCACGAGTACAGCACCATTGAAGGTGTACAGGAAGACGTTATCGATATCCTGCTCAACCTGAAAGGTGTGTCAGTGCAGATGCACGAGCGTGAAGAAGCGGTTCTGAGCCTTTCCAAAGAGGGTCCAGGCCCGGTAACAGCTGGTGATATCAAGCTGGATCACGACGTGGAAATCGTGAACAAGGATCATGTGATTGCCAACCTGAGCTCCGGTGCGAAGCTGAACATGAAGCTCAAGGTGGTGAAAGGCCGCGGCTATGAGCCGGCCGATTCGCGGGTATCCGATGAGGAAACCCGGGGTCTGGGCAAGCTGCAGCTTGATGCGACTTACAGCCCGGTACTGCGCGTGTCCTATGTGGTGGAAAACGCGCGGGTAGAGCAGCGCACGGACCTGGACAAGCTGGTGATTGATCTCGAAACCAATGGCACCATCGATCCGGAAGAAGCGATTCGCAGAGCGGCAACCATTCTGCAGCAGCAACTGGCAATCTTTGTTGATCTGGAGAAAGAGAAAGAGCCTGAGCCCGAAGATGAGCGTGAAGAGATCGATCCGATCCTGCTGCGCCCCGTTGACGACCTGGAGCTCACTGTGCGTTCAGCCAACTGTCTGAAAGCCGAAAATGTTTACTACATTGGCGACCTGGTTCAGCGAACCGAGGTTGAGCTACTTAAAACACCTAACCTGGGTAAGAAGTCTCTGACAGAGATCAAGGACGTATTGGCGTCCAAAGGTCTGTCCCTGGGCATGCGTCTGGAGAATTGGCCTCCTGGCAGCCTGAAGGATGATGACAGAGTACTGAAGAAGCGCTAGTTTCGGCGCAGGTATAACCCAGAGCATCAACGAAGTCGGTAAGGAATTGAGAGATGCGTCACCGTAAAAGTGGTCGAAAGTTAAATAGAAACAGCAGTCACCGCGGCGCTATGTTTCGCAATATGACTGTGTCTCTGGTAGAGCATGAGCTGATCAAAACGACTCTGCCAAAAGCAAAAGAGCTTCGCCGTGTGGCAGAGCCTCTGATTACACTGGCAAAGAACGATTCAGTGGCGAATCGCCGTTTGGCATTTGCTCGTACCCGCAGCGATCAGGCAGTGGGTAAATTGTTCAATGAGCTGGGTCCCCGTTACAAGGAGCGTCCTGGTGGTTATCTGCGTATTCTTAAGTGCGGGTACCGCCCTGGCGACAAGGCCCCCATGGCCTATGTAGAGCTGGTGGATCGTCCAGTACCAGACGTGGAAGTAGAGGATGACGAGGATTAAGTAAGTCAGCCCACTTTGGGGCTGTGTTATTTAGCCTAGCTTTAGTGGTCTCCGACCTCAGTCAATGAATAACGATTGAATTAAGGTCCTACCACTCTGAGCAAGCAGTAAGTATTAAGAAAAGGCCGCTAAAAAGCGGCCTTTTTTGTTTTTATGTTTTGTTTTCATGGGTGATTCCCGCTTTTATGGGCGATTGACGGGACTACACCAGAAGTGGCCGCAGGAAGCGGCCGGTGTGGGATTCCTCCACCGTGCATATCTCCTCCGGGGAGCCCTCGGCGACGATGGTGCCGCCACCGCTGCCGCCTTCCGGGCCCAGATCAATGATCCAGTCAGCGGTTTTAATCACATCGAGGTTATGCTCGATAATAATCACCGTATTACCCTTGTCCCGCAGCCGTTGCAGAACCACCAGTAATTGCTCAATATCGTAGAAGTGAAGGCCGGTGGTCGGCTCATCCAGGATATAGAGGGTATGGCCGGTGTCCCGCTTCGAGAGCTCCTTGGCAAGCTTGACTCTCTGGGCTTCGCCGCCGGACAGGGTGGTAGCGGATTGCCCCAGGCAGATGTAGGAAAGCCCCACGTCGATGAGGGTCTGGAGCTTGCGGGCGATCATGGGTACGTTATCGAAGAATTCGCGGGCTTCCTCTACGGTCATGCCCAGCACTTCATTGATGTTTTTACCCTTGTATTTGATCTCAAGGGTTTCCCGGTTGTAGCGTTTGCCTTTGCAGACATCGCAGGGCACATAGATGTCCGGCAGAAAATGCATCTCTACCTTGATGACCCCATCGCCCTGGCAGGCTTCACAGCGGCCGCCCTTGACGTTGAAGCTGAAGCGGCCTGGCTTGTAGCCTCTGGAGCGGGCCTCCTGGGTGCCGGAAAACAGTTCCCGTATGGGTGTGAACAGACCGGTATAGGTGGCCGGGTTCGACCGTGGGGTACGTCCAATGGGGCTTTGATCAATATCTACCACCTTGTCCAGCATTTCCAGGCCTTCGATCCCGCTGTAGGGTTCCGCCTTCATGGTGGTGGCCCCGTTCAGTGCGGTGGCAACGATGGGATACAGTGTGCTGTTGATCAGCGTGGATTTGCCGGATCCGGAGACACCAGTAACACAGGTCATAAGCCCCAGGGGAATATGGACCGTGACATTTTTAAGGTTGTTACCTGATGCCCCCTTCAGTACCAGGCAGGTTTCCGGGTCGGATACCAGCCGTTCCGTGGGGACTTCGATGTTGCGGGTGCGGTTCAGGTACTGCCCGGTAATGGAATTGTGATTTTCCTTGAGGCTGTCCAGGCTGCCGGCATGAATCACCTCGCCGCCATGCACGCCCGCCCTGGGCCCGATATCGACAATGAAATCAGCGGCGCGGATGGCATCCTCGTCATGCTCCACCACGATCACCGTGTTGCCCATGTCCCGCAACCGGGTCAGCGTGTTCAGAAGCCGCTCGTTATCCCTCTGGTGCAGGCCGATGGAGGGCTCATCCAGGATATACATCACCCCCACCAGGCCGGCGCCAATCTGGCTGGCAAGCCGTATGCGCTGGGCTTCTCCGCCTGACAGGGTCTCTGCGCGCCGGTTCAGGTTAAGGTAGTCCAGCCCCACATTCACAAGAAAATGCAGCCGCTCCCGGATCTCCTTGAGAATCTTTTCTGCAATTTCGCCCTTCTTGCCTTTCAGGTGCAGTTTCTCGAAATGGGTCAGGGCATCGCCCACCGGCAGTTTCACGACGGCGGGCAGATTGGTTTTGCCGATAAAAACATGACGGGCGGATTTGTTCAGCCGGGAGCCGCCACAGGTCTGGCACTGGGCGGTGGTCAGGTATTTGGCCAGTTCTTCCCGGACCGCTTCCGATTCCGTATCCCTGTAACGGCGCCGCATGTTGGGAATAATGCCTTCAAAGGGGTGGTTGCGTACCACGGAGTCACCGCGGTCGTTGAGGTAGTAGAAGGGTACCGCTTCGCTGCCGCTTCCGTGGAGTATTACCTCGCGGATTTTTTTGCTGAGCTTCTGGAAGGGTTTATCGATATCAAATCCGTAGTGCTCCGCCAGCGACGTCAGCATCTGGAAATAATACACATTGCGGCTGTCCCAGCCTCTGATGGCGCCTTCTGAAAGGCTTTTCTCCGGGTGGGACACGATATTGTTCTCATCAAAAAACTGGGTGATGCCCAGGCCGTCGCAATCCGGACAGGCCCCTGCGGGGTTGTTGAATGAGAACAGCCTCGGTTCCAGCTCGCTGAGGCTGTAATTGCACACCGGGCAGGCGAACTTTGAGGAAAACAGCTGGCAGTCGGATTCGTCATCCATATTCATGGCCAGCACGGTGCCATGGGCCAGGGTCAGGGCGGTTTCAAAGGACTCTGCCAGGCGCAGCTGGATGCCATCTTTCACTTTAATACGGTCCACCACCACTTCAATGGTGTGTTTGCGCCGCTTATCCAGGTTGGGTGCCTGATCCAGCTCGGCAATAATGCCGTCAATCCGGGCCCGGATAAAACCTTCCGCCCGCAGCTCCTCAATCGCATGCAGGTGTTCGCCTTTTTTATCCTTGATCATCGGCGCCAGAATCATCAGCTTGGTGCCTTCGGGCTTTTCCATCACCTGATCTACCATCTGGCTGACGGTCTGTGCCTCCAGTGGCTGGTCATGTTCCGGACAGCGGGGCGTTCCCACCCGGGCGTAGAGCAGCCGCAGGTAATCGTAGATTTCGGTAATGGTGCCTACGGTGGAGCGCGGGTTGTGGGAGGTGGATTTCTGTTCAATGGAGATGGCGGGGGAGAGCCCCTCGATATGGTCCACGTCGGGCTTTTCCATCAGCGACAGGAATTGCCTGGCATAGGTGGACAGTGACTCCACATAACGTCGCTGGCCTTCCGCATAGAGCGTGTCAAAAGCCAGTGAGGATTTGCCGGAACCGGACAAGCCTGTAATGACAATGAATTTGTCCCGCGGCAAATCCAGATCCACGTTTTTCAGGTTATGTGTTCGTGCGCCTCTGACTTGAATGGTTTCCACTGATAATCCCCCTTGAAAAGCAGCCGAATAGTATAAAGTTTTACGGGGCCGCCCCGCTACCTGGAGTTATCCATTGTTAAGATTCGAGGAGAGACTGATTAAAATTCAGCGTGGCAGGGAAAGATGATAGAATTCGCGGCCTTGTGATTGATTCGCGTTATTATTTTTGGTGACTTATGAGTCCGGTAGAAAAGCGGGCGACACTGGCTCTGTCCACGCTGTTTATGACGAGAATGCTGGGACTGTTCATGATCCTGCCGGTGTTCTCCGTCTATGGGCTGGCGCTGGAAGATGCGACTCCGTTTCTGTTGGGGGTTGCCATTGGTGCCTACGGCCTGACCCAGGCGCTGCTGCAGGTGCCATTCGGGTTGTGCTCCGACCATTTCGGGCGCAAGCCGGTCATTATTTTCGGATTGGTGATTTTTCTCGTCGGCAGCGTGGTGGCGGCTAACGCTGACAGTGTATACGACGTTATTTTCGGGCGGGCACTGCAGGGAGCGGGCGCGATTGCCAGTGCGGTGATGGCGCTGCTGGCGGATCTGACCCGGGATGAAAATCGCACAAAGGCCATGGCGATGGTGGGCGCGAGTATCGGCGCGTCGTTTGCGCTGGCACTGGTGATTGGCCCTCTGATCGCAGGCTTTGAAGGCCTGGCGGGTCTCTTTTGGCTGACGGCGTTTCTGGCGGGGCTGGGTATTCTGATTACCATTTTCCTGGTGCCCTCGCCGGTGAGCAGTCATTGGCACCGGGAAAGCAGGCCTGTACTGGGGCAGTTTACGGAGGTGATGCAGCATCGCGAATTGTTGCGCCTGGATTTTGGTGTGTTTCTGCTGCATCTGACACTGACAGCCAGTTTCGTGGCGGTACCCATTCTGTTGCAACGGGACCTGGGTTTTGAGAACAGCCAGCACTGGAAACTGTATCTGCCGGTCATGGTCGCCGCCTTTGCGTTTATGGTGCCACTGATGATTCTGGCAGAAGCCAAGCGGCGCATCCGCGAAGTGTTTCTGCTGGCGATTTTGTTGCTGGGGTGCGGGCTGCTCTCTCTTTATCTGCTGAACCATAGCCTCTGGCTGGTGGCGCTGGGGTTGTTCGTGTATTTCTGGGCCTTTAATTTGCTGGAGGCCATGCTGCCATCGCTGGTGAGTAAAATCGCTCCGCCTGGTTCCAAGGGAACCTCTATGGGCGTGTACTCCGCCAGTCAGTTTATGGGAGCTTTTGTGGGTGGTTCTGCTGGCGGCTTTTTACTGGGCTATTCGGGCGATCGTGCGGTATTTCTGTTGTGCGCCGCGCTGGCCCTGTGCTGGTTGTGGATTGCTTTTGGCATGGGGCAGCCGAAATTTCTGCAAAGTTATCGTGTAGACCTGTCTACCCTGGACTCACCTGATCCGAAATCACTGGTGAACCGGTTTCTGGAAGTGGTAGGTGTCGAGGAAGCGGTGGTGATTCTGGAAGAACAGGCGGCCTACCTAAAAGTTGACCGAAAGCGTTTAGATCAGGAGCAGCTGGGGAAAATAACCGGTCTGGCGACTGGTTAAAATTCGGCTGAGCAGTTAAAGTTGTGAGTGAATAACAAGAGCGCCCACTGTAGGAGATTCGAATGGCACGACGCGGGATAAACAAAGTAATTATTTTAGGCAATCTGGGGACAGATCCGGAAACCCGATACATGCCCAATGGCAACGCGGTGACCAATATTTCGGTGGCTACCAGTGATGCCTGGAAAGACAAGCAAAGTGGCCAGATGCAGGAGCGCACCGAGTGGCACAAAGTGGTATTTTTTAATCGCCTGGCAGAAGTGGCCGGTGAATACCTGAAAAAAGGCTCCAAAGTGTATGTGGAAGGCTCGCTGCGAACTCGCAAATGGCAGGATCAGAACGGTGTGGATCGTTACAGTACCGAGATCGTGGCCAGTGATATGCAGATGCTGGACAGCCGTGGTGAAGGAGGTTCCAGCAGCGGCACTGACAATAACTATGACAGTTATAATCAGATGCCCGAATCCCAGGATTACGGCAGCAGCGATAATCGCGGTTCCTCCGGTCGGGGTGGACGGGATCAGGCACCATCACCGGCCGCGTCAGAGTTTGAAGACGACATTCCTTTCTGATTTGAAGAAACGCCCAAAAGTCGGAAAAAAGTCAGAGAATAAATCAGAGAAACAAAAAAGCCCCGTTTTCCGGGGCTTTTTTGTTCTTACGGCCAGTCGCTGGCATCAGAATTCGTAAACGATGGAAACCGAATACTCGGCATCGGTCTGGTCTACATCCACCGGCGGTTCTGCGTCCGGGTTTTCCGGTGGCTCGCTGTCATGGGTAACATTCAGGGCGAGCTGGAGTTTCAGCCGGTCGCTCAGCTGGGTAAACAGGGAGGTATTCCAGAGAATATTGAAATCATCAAACTCACTGGCCCTGGGCTGATAGTAGGCAGTGCTGATGATGCTCACATGGTCATTGATCTGCTGTTTGTAGGAAATGTAGCTGTTGAAGCGCAGATAGTCTTTTTGGGTTTCGAAGGTGCTCAGGTCTTCTTCCTCTTTGACATAGAATGCACCGGCACCCAGCGCCAGGTTCAGGTCGTCATTGTCGTCGATTGCGGTATAACGTACGCCGCCGCCCGCCAGGTAGCGCGACAACAGGCGGGTAAACTCGTTCTGCTGATACTGAACGAACGCCTCACCGGCCCAGACCGGATTGTAGCGGTGAACCCAGCGGCCATGGACAAAGCTCTTGTCCTCGTCTTTCACGCCGTTGGCCTTGTCATATTCCCGGGATGCAATCAGGAACCAGAGATCGCTGGCTTTTTTCAGGTTCAGCCGGCCGCTCAGGGCGTAATCCTCTTCTTCGCTGTTGCCGGATTTACCGTCAAACTGGAACGCCACCTGCCCGGAAACCCCCTCCGGGAGGGGCTGCAGGCGCTG
>JAWVYU010000112.1:0-13551 GCA_033722575.1 Ketobacteraceae bacterium
GAATGGTGGTGCCCCGTTCGTTAAGACGGGTGATAACGTCGAAGATCTCCTCGACGAGAATGGGAGCCAGGCCCATCGACGGTTCATCAAGCAGAAGAATGCGCGGCTGAGCCATCAGAGCGCGGCCAATGGCCAGCATTTGCTGCTCACCCCCGGACAGGTACCCGGCCAGACCATCACGCTCCTTCAGGCGCGGGAAAAAATCAAACACACGGTCAATATCCCGCTGGATATTCTGCCGGTCACGGCGGGTAAAGGCGCCCAGTCGCAGGTTTTCCATCACCGTCATATCAGCAATGATCCGGCGCCCCTCCATAATATGGAACAGCCCCATCTGCACCACTTTTTCTGCCGGGTATCGGGTAGCGTCTTCTCCGAGAAACCTGATAGAACCTCCGGTAACAGCGCCCTGCTCTGTAGCCAGCAATCCCGATACCGCCTTTAAGGTGGTGGACTTGCCGGCACCATTGGCGCCCAGCAGCGCGGTAACCTCACCGGGCTTTACCTGCAGACTGACCCCGTTCAATACGCTGATAGCGCCATGATAGCTGGCATGAACATCGCTCAGTTCCAGTATGGCGGACATCTAGTTACCCAGCCATTCCGCGCGGCGTTCTACCGGCACCACCGCCACCGACGACATCAGCGGCTTGCCATCATAACGGGCCTGAATAATATTCACATTCATGGTGCCGCGGTGATCTTCCGCCGTCCAGGTAGATGGCTGACACACGCCGTTCAGGCCTTCTGGTACCCAGTCTTTTTTCTGATACATGCCCTGCTTGATATTGGGCCCGGTAATGCCGCCGTTCGCCTTGGCCCACTGCATGGCCTCTTTCATGTAAAACACGGAGCAAACGCCGCGAAGGTAATGGTGATTGCGGGCCTCATTACCTTCAGGGTCCGACAGCGCTGAAATCTTTCTTACCAGGCTCATTCCTTCCACGTCGGACTCCCAGGAAGGTGTGGCCGCCACGGTAATGATTGGCTGGCTGGGTTTGGCCGCCACCAGCAAACCACGATCCACGCCCCACACATTGGAAACAATAGTGGCAGTCACGCCCACTTTTTCGCAATCCCGCAGCATGGCCAGCACCGCGCCCCCCAGATTGCCATTGAAAACATAATCGGCACCGGTGTTTTTAATACTCAGACAGGCGGCCGTTTTATCCCCCGCTCCCAGTGGCACCACCAGATTGGGTTTTACCACAAAGCCCAGCTCCCGGGCGCGGGATTCGGCCGCCGGGCGCATGCTTTCGGCATAGGGTTTATCGGTGCCGGCAAATACAAATACCGGATCCCTATCCTGTTTGCGCTTGTCCCAGTCTTCCCGTGCCCAGGTTACCAGTGCACGGGCACCGTCAGAGTACGACGGCCCATAGAAAAAATTATAGGGCGCAGGTTTTTTGGTTTCCGGGTTCTTGCCCTGGGGATCAGTCAGGTGCGCCGAATAAGAGGCGGAGAAATTGGGAACCTCATCACGGGCCACAAAGCTGATCAGGGCCTCGGTGTCTCCGGTGCCCCACCCCTGCATGGCCACCATGCCTTTACTGGCTTTCCAGCGCTTGTAGGTGCCAATAGCCTGGGGAATCTTGTAGGCGTAATCATGGGTTTCGTATTCCAGAGTTACACCATCAATGCCACCGTTCTGATTGACATAATTCAGGGCGTCGGTAACTCCCTGGGCATAGGATTTACCTACAAAGGAGGTAGCGCCCGATAAATCCGCCAGGTGGCCCACAAACACACTTTCAGCCTGTACGGTGGCAGACCCCACCATCACCACCGCTGCCAGCGCGGATCTTGAAAGCAGGGTTTCAAGTCTGTTCTTTTTATCATTTTTCATGAGCATATTCCCTCTGTTAAGCAGCAGTGACTCCTGCGCTGCGTTTTGATTTCAGTTTCCGTTTGAGTTTTTCCCAACGATTCACCAGTCCATGGGGTTCAAAAAGCAAAAACAGAATAATCACCACACCAATGGAAATTTCTTTTACAAAGGGCATTGCCTGAGTTACCGCCAGGCCACCCCCCAGTGCTTCGCCCACCACACTGGCGATCACCTGCATCAACTCCGGCAGACCCACTATAAAAACGGCCCCCAGCAAAGCACCGCGAATGGTGCCCAGTCCGCCGATAATGATAATGGCCAGAAACTGGATGGACATAAGGATGGTAAAGCCTTCGATGGAAACAAATCCGAGATAATGGCCAAACAGGGCACCACCGATACCCGCATAAAAACTGGCCAGGGCAAACGCCAGAATACGGGTTCCGGTTAAATGAATGCCCATGATTTCTGCCGACAGGTGATGGTCCCGCACCGCCACCATGGCGCGGCCGGCCCGGGTGCGAACGATATTCCGCGCCGCAATGAACATGATCAGCACGAAAGCCAGTACCAGATAAAAAAAGCGCTCGTCGCTGTAGAATTCAAACCCGAACAGATTGACAGGATTAGCCAGCGAACCGGATACGCCACCGGTAAACCCTTCGGCACGCACAAAAAAATCCTCAATAATGTACTGGGCCGACAGGGTGGCGATAGCCAGGTACAAACCTTTCAGCCGGGCCGCCGGCGCACCAAACAGTGTGCCCACTGCCATGGTCATCAGCCCCGCCAGCGGAATGCAGAAAATCACCGGTATACCCCAGGTATTATTCAGCCACGCGGACGCAAAGGCACCAAAACCAAAGAAGGCACCATGGCCCAGGCTGATCTGCCCCGAATAACCCACCAACAGATTTAAACCCATGGCAGCAATGGCCAGATAGCCCACCTGTATCAGCAACGACAGCCAGTAACTGCCCGCAAACAGGGGCAATGTCAGCAGCACGGCGATCAATACCACCGTAAGCCACAGAGAACTCCGAGACAGGAACAAACGATTACAGGCAATAGCCACAGGCACCTCTGCCGTGGTTGGTTCCGGAATGGCAAGCCGCTGATTCATCAGATGCGCTCCACGTTTTTACTGCCAAACAAGCCGTTGGGCCGGATCAGCAGAATCAGCATCAGCACATAGAAAGGTGCCACCGTGTACAGATTGCCCCAGCGCAGATATTCCACATCAAGGAACTCCGCCATGTTTTCCAGTACGCCAATAATCAGGCCGCCAACCACCGCTCCCACGATGGAATCCAGCCCGCCCACAATCACCGCGGGAAACACCTTGATACCCATGAAGCTGAGCTCGCTGGATACTCCATTGGTAACCCCCAGAATCACGCCCGCGAGCCCGGAAACCGCTGCGGAAATGGCCCAGCTCATGGCGAACACGGTACGCACCGGAATACCCAGGCTCTGGGCAATCTGGGGGTTATAGGCGGTAGCGCGCATGGCCAGCCCCCAGCGGGTATGCTTAAAGAAATAGTAAAAGCCCGTCATGATAATCACCGACGATATCAGGCTGAGTACCTGCGCGGACTTGATATACAAACCAAATATTTCGGTGGAAAGACCCGGCAGCACTTCCGGATACACCACCGGCGTGACACCGAATATCCACTTCACTGTGGACTGGAATACCATGCTGAAGCCGATGGTCACCATGATAATACTGATAATGGGCTGCCCCAGTAACGGCCTGAGCACCACGCTCTGCAACAGATAACCAAACACAAACATGGCCACCAGACTCACCAGAAACGCCACCATAAAAGGCATTTCGTAACTTACGGCAGCGGTCCAGCACAGCCAGGCACCGATCAGCAGGAACTCGCCCTGGGCAAAGTTCACCACCTGGGTGGCTTTGTAAATCAGCACAAAGCACATGGCCACCACCCCATAGAGCGTGCCAATGATTAAACCATTCACCAGTAACTGAGTGAAAAACTGGGTATTAAACTCCATGGGCAGACTCCGTTGCCATTCCCAGATAAGCTTCACGCACATGGGAATCCTGCAGCACGGTTTCCGGCTCGCCCTCGGCGATCTTTTCCCCAAAATCCAGCACAATGACGCGATCAGATATTTCCCGCACAATGCCAACATCGTGTTCAATCATGACCACCGTCAAACCGCTCTGGACATTCAGATCAATGATTTGCCGTGCCATGGCATCTTTTTCTTCACGGTTCATGCCCGCCATGGGTTCGTCGAGCAGAATAAGGGAAGGTTGTAACGCCATGGCGCGGGCCAGCTCCACGCGTTTTTGCAGGCCATAGGACAGCACCCCCGCAGAGCTATCGGCCACAGACATCAGATCGAGTTTTTCCAGGGTTTCCAGCACTACCTGGCGGTGCCGGGCTTCATCAGTGCGCGCACGGCCCAGCCAGTAAAAAATGCCATCGAGCACATTGCTGCGCATTAAATGGTGCCGCCCCACCAGTACGTTATCGAGCACCGACATGTGTTCAAACAGGGCGAGATTCTGAAAGGTTCTGCCCAACCCCAGGGCAGCGCGGGCATTAATGGAACACCGGGTCAGTTCGGTATGATCAAACAGGATGGATCCGGAGTCCGGCTGGTAGCGACCGGAAATACAGTTCAGCAGCGAGGTTTTGCCAGCACCGTTAGGACCGATAATAGAAAAGATCTCGCCGCGCTCAACCGCAAAGGAAACAGAAGCCAATACCCTCAGCCCACCAAACTGCAGCTGGATATCGCTCACGGATAACAACGGATCAGCCCGCTTCGGCTCACTGTTCATCAACGGTCCCTGGTCTTATTTTTATTATGTGCTTCTGTGTGGCGAGTTACGCTACTTACCGTGCATTCTGCGCCAGCGGTCAGGAGGATTCAATAATATGGCCAGGTGTATCGGAGCCGGCAGAATCAAATTACTCCAAAGAGACTAGATTTGACGGGGATTACCGCAGACTAATAGGACAATAAGCCGCCAGACCCTGCCTGCCTGTAAGCCCTGGCGTTATTTGGCGGTGTTCCGGATCATGCTCTGAAATGAACACTTACGAGGCCGCGCTCACCAATTACCAGGGCGATATTGAAGGCTCCAGCTTTGATGTAGACAACATCACTAACGGCACCATGAGCACTTTCAGCCTGACGACTTACACCAGGTCAGTATCCAGACAATCCCTGAATCAGAGCAGCGTGCTGTATCAGGCGCCTATTCCGCAGCCCACCACCTCGAAACTGAAACGCTACTAAATCCATCACGGCGTTACTAAAACAATCATCTGAAAAAAAGCCAGCCTTGATCAATACAAGGCTGGTTTTCACCCTGCAACAAATGCCATTCATTACACGCCGGACAGCGGTATTTTATCCAGGCGTTTTTCGATCCGTTTATAAATGCGCGTCAGTTCCTGTTTCAGGAAATCAAACGCCAGCTCATCTGCCAGGCCAAACTCCCGCAAATAGCCCATCATGTGCTGATCCACCATTTGCAGATCAAAGAGTTTCAATGCCGGATTGATCTCGCCGACAAAAGCCGGCGTATCCGGTTTGATCTGTTCGTAATCCAGATGACTGGTACTGAATTTCAGAAAATAATAAGCCGACTTCATGATGGTGCTCGGAGTTGCGGTTCCCTCATAAATGGATAACAGGTTCTTCATGGAGGAAGGAGCCCAGGCATGGGGCACCACATCCAGGCTGTTGTGGATTCTTTCCGTTCTGTCACCAAGCTGACTGTCGTAATAGGCCGAAAAGTCACTGTTACCCGGTGACGGACCTGCAAAGGCATAACAGGACAGTTCAACACAGCTGTCAGGATCCCAGCACTCAGCACCTGTGCCCTGACGATCCGAAAGCCACAGCGTCAGCAAAGGCGCCAGTGCACCGCCCAGGCTATGGCCGGTGACATAAACTTTTACTTTATCTGATGATGTTTCTGCCACGACTTTTTTCAGAAAATCCTGGAGTGTGTGACCTTCACCTGGCAGGTCCTCGGCTGCAGTCAGCTCCGTTAAAGTACTCAGCCCAAGATGGGTGGAGTAGGAAATTCTGGGATTGGAATTTTCAGAAACCTTATCGGACTTCCATGGCACCAGCCTTTGTACCAGCAGATCCTCAAGCAGCCAGTCCCACAAACCTATGGGGTTGGTGCCGCGAATCACAATGGCATAGGTATCATCCTGCAGCGTGTGTTTAACCACATACATCAGATTGTCATCGAATATGGCAAAAGGAAAACGGTGCACCGCCGGCCCCCAGGCAATCTCCCATTCATTTTCCAGCGGCTTCCAGTCGCTCAGGCCGTCGGTGACCAGTTTATAGATATGGTGTTCGTTGCGGGTTTTATCCAGTGTCAGTCCGAATCCCAGATAGGATAAATAACTTAATGTCAGCATTTGCTGCCTGAGGGTATATTCCATGACCAGTTCCTTGTGCATGTATCATTATTAAACGGCGTGATAGTGAGCGTTCCGTAATACCGAACATGCACCAGATTAAATGAGTGCCCCGGAAAATAAAGCGAAAACCACCGGCGGAATAAAACAAATCATAGAATCGAACAGCAACTGCTCAGATCAGGGCATCAGGCGGGACCACAGAGCACTCACACCGCGGGCCGCGAATTCCAGCTGATCACGCCGTATGGCGGCATCCAGCCGCTTCAGCATGTCGTGACGAAGCCTCAGTTTGCTGGTGCAGTGCGCCTTGCGATCCAGCTGCAAGTAGGCGCTTGCCCGTTCACGCGCCAGGTTCATCAGCTCTCGTTTATCAGCCACAGCATCCAGAAAACCGGCATTTACCGCTAAATCCGGTCCACAGGATTCCGACAGCAATACGCTCCGGTCAAGATAAGGTGTTGCCAGCCGTTGCCGACAGATTTCCATGGCAGAGCGCGGCACTGTCAGGCCGATTTCCACCTCATTGGCAACAATCTTGAAGTCCCCCCGGGTGCCGATACGGTAATCCCCGGACAACAGCATAAAAGAACCCATGGCAATAGCATGGCCTGGGCACGCAATCACCACCGGAGACGGAAACGACAGCAGACGCCGCGACAGCTGAAAGCCGCCAATCAGCATGTTCAGCGCATCAAGGCCACCGGATTTCAGCACCTTAAGATCAAAGCCGGCCGACAGCACACCTTCACGCCCTGTCAGAATAACAACGGCGTTATCTTTTTCAGCATCATCCAGCGCTGTATTCAGCTGTTTCAACATGGCGGGTGACACCACATTACGCTTGCCATCGTCCATTACGATGGTAGCGATACCATCTCTGAACTGATAAGACACGATGGATGCTTGTGATGACAATGCTGCGGATGAAGCCATAGTTACCTCCTGTGTAAGGCTATATCCATGACTTTTCATTTTGTACCAAAATGACCATCAATCAACGGCCAGTCATGAGGAAAACAACGTCCAGATCTGCCAACAGCGTTACTGGCCAAGTATCCACTTTAGTGCTAATCATTAAATAACAGGTCTATTTAACCGGACTGATCCAAAGTACTTTGGAGATAAATGCCATGAAGCCAGGTTTTGCCATTTCCTTCGAATTATTCTTAAGAGTCGGACTACGGGCCCTGGCGGTAGTCATTGGCACCTGCTGTTCCCTGGCGTTTGCCGACCCCGAGAAGTTTACCGGGAAACTGAAGGATGTGATTAAAGGTCACCAGGCCGAGGTAGCCGACAGGATTAACGGCTTCTACATGGATAAATCCAAAGGCTATTACTCCTATTTTTACATTGTGCTGTCGGGGGACACTTTGAAAGCAGTGTACGAATACCTGGAAGATGGCAAAAAGCACGCTGGCTTTTTTACCGGGCAGTACCACGCAGACAAAGGCTATGCTGTTGGCGATATCTGTTATGAGGACTCTGCAGAATGGCATGGCAAAGGCGGTATGGCCTTTTATGACAAAAAGGGCACGGTAAAAATGAACGTCTTTTACACCGAAACCAAAAAGGCATCTGACAACAAGTGGACCAATGACTGGCCCCACACCAAAGTCGCCACCCACCCCAGGCTTGAAGCCCTGAAAACGCGAATGGAAACCGCATCTGTGGCTTGTCCGCAAGCCACATCCTAAACAGCTTTGGCAGGTTATAACCAAAAGGTATCAGAAAGCCCCGCCTGGTGCCGGTTATCCGTTGCGCGCTGCAGATGCTGGCAAATATCTGTATATTTTTTATACTTAATTAGCGCTAACCTGTTCTTTTTCCTACCGTCAGGGCGGATAACATACCGAAGTGTCCCTTTCCCAAAAGATCACCATCGTTATTCTGATACAGCTGCTGTTACTGGCGGTGGCGGCGTCACTGGTGCAATACCATGTGATTCTGCCTATTTTTGAACACCTGGAAAAAGAGCAAGCCCTGATTACCATTCAGCAAATTGAAGAACGCTTTCAGGAAGACCTGGATGACCTGGACAGCTACCTTTATGACTGGAGCGCCTGGAACGACACCCATGCATTTATTTCCGAGCAGAATCAGGCCTATATCGACAGCAATCTGCCCAAAAGCACCTTTACCAATGCCGATGTGGATCTGATTCTTTTTCTGGATGAGCAGCTGGCGCTGCTATGGGGGGCAAGGCTCACTTATCTGCCCCATGAGGACGATTTTGATCTCAACACTGACACCGAATCTTTACAGCCACTACTGAAGGAATTCATTACACACATTAACGCAATAGACTTTGCCGAGCCTTCCAGCGATGACCAGGTGGTAAAAGGCATTAAGCTCACAGGTAATGACACATACATGTTCAGCGTCCGACCGGTTTACGACAGCGAAGCGGCGCTGCCATCTAACGGCTATTTGCTCATGGCGCGCGTGATCGGAGACCGGCTCCACAACGAATACCAATACCAGCTGAAAACCGAATTTGATATTGAAAAAATCAGTCCCGGGCAGCTTTCCCCGGAAACCTTCCAAAAATACCAGATCACACCCCTCGGCAAAGACCGACTGGAAGTATCGGGTTACCTGACATTTAACGGCAATCCCGTACTGAAAATTTCCACCCGCATTCCAAGGGAAATCACCCTGAACGGGCTAAAGAGCATCTACACCGCCATGGGCAGCCTGTTCGTAATTGGCTTTCTGAGCCTTTTATCCATCTGGCTGCTGCTCAGGTATATCGCACTCAAGCCGCTTAACCGGCTGAAAACCAATATGGCCCTGATCGCCAGCACCGGGGAATTTGAGCACACCGCAAAAATCAGAAGCAAGGATGAAATTGGCGATCTTGCCAACACATTTAATTACATGATCGACATTATCAAAAACGACAAGTCCAAGATCGAAGAGAACAATCTGCAGCTACAACGACAGAAAGCCGAACTGGAAAGCACCCAAAAGGAACTGCAGCTGGCTAACAAGGCACTAACCCGGTTGGCAAAAACAGACAAACTCACCAAACTCGCCAACCGCATGGCACTGGACGACAAACTTGCAAATGACTGGCACACACTGGGACGCCTGAAAAAGCCGCTGTCCTTTCTGATGATAGATATCGACTACTTCAAACAGTTCAATGACAACTATGGCCATCAGGCCGGCGACGAATGCCTGCAGCAGATCGCCCTGATCATCCTGGGCACCATCCGGCGCTCCAGCGACCTGCTTGCCCGCTATGGCGGCGAGGAGTTTGCCATAGTGCTACCCGGGGTTGAAGCCGAACAGGCCTGCCAACTGGCCGCAAAGATTCTGGATGTGGTGAGAGAAAGCAACATTGAGCACAAGTACAGCAATGTAGCACAGCATGTTACCTTAAGCATTGGTGTTAACTGCGTGACCCCTTCCAGGGACAGCTCCGTAGAGCAGTTAATCGACGGCGCCGACCAGGCACTGTATCAGGCCAAATCCAACGGCAGGGATCAGTATCAGGTGGCGTAACACAACCCACGCCTATCCCTGTAGTACCTGACTGCCCTGCCATTTCTCCCCCGGCCCAAGCCGCACCGGCTGATCAATTACCGCCGCTTCCACACAGACCATCTGCCGGTATTCCTGATCATCCATATCCCCCAGTGCTTCAGCACCTTCTGCACCAGGATTCCAGACCACTACATCGCGAAAACCGCTCATGTTAATTCCCAGCTGATCAACACCATCCGTTAACGTCAGCGGATGGTCCACGTTGAAATACACGCGGTCTATGGCATCATCAAAGGCCAGCTCATAATCCTTGAACAGCAACCTTTCGGTAAAAGGCCCGGCACCGTTATCCCAGAACTCCTTACCCTGAAAACCGGTAATCTTTATATCGGGAAAATTGTTAACCTTCAGATAGGTGTGCAACGCTGCGGTGAACTCAATGGGTTGAGCGTCAGTATTCTCGACGGTCAGCGTCATGGACAACTCGTCACCCTGCAACGCTACCTGGTAATGAGCAGTAAACTCGCAGGGCCAGATTTGCCGGGTACTCGAATTACTGGTCAACCTCAGCATTACCTGATGATCGCCATTGTCACCCCCATCACAATGCTCCCATTGGCTGAGTCGGGCAAACCCATGCCGCTTGCCGGATCCGAATTCATTGAACTGGGGGAAGATCACGGGCACGCCACCGCGGATGGCCTTGCCAGGCTGAAAAAGTGCTTTGCTGCTCAGGAACAGCCATTCCCTCCCCGCTGAATTCGCCCAGCGAATGACATGGGCACCGTAATCACAGACTTCAGCCTTTGCGCCGGACTCGCGAGCTAATTTTAAGGTTTTCATTGTAGACTCCCCCTGTAAAGCAGCCTGTACGTTTCCAATTTTGCCGGGCCACCCGCTTCAGAGGTAGAACCTGTAGCGATACCGTCTTTCTGCGAATGGTTCCTGCCCTGCCTGGTAAATTAATCTTGGTGGGTGTCGGCAGACATCGATTCGTCCAGATTAAACTCTTCCATAAAGATCTGCCAAAATGATAGAAAGAGCGCGGCTATCACCGGCCCGATCACAAACCCGTGGAGCCCGAACAGAATGATGCCCCCCAGCGTAGATATCAATACCATGTAATCCGGCATTTTTGTGTCCCTGCCTACCAGTATGGGGCGCAACATATTGTCAACCAACCCGATAACAATCATGCCAAAGGCAATAAGAATGATGCCTTCAATGACAGCGCCTGTGACGATCAGATAAATCGCCGCAGGGACCCAGACCAGCCCGGAACCAACCGCCGGGAGCAAGGAAAGAATCACCATCACACACCCCCACAGCAAGGCGCCCTGAATTCCAAGCACCCAGAAGATAAGGCCGCCCAGCGTGCCTTGCACAGTGGCGACAACAAGGTTGCCTTTAATGGTTGCCCGCGAAACCTCGGCAAACTTGTTAAACAGGTGTCGTTCCCGTGTATCACCCAATGGCAGGGCGCGAATAAGCAATTTGATAAGATAATCGCCATCTCGAACAAAGAAAAACATCAGGTAAATCATTAACACAAAGTTAATGGCAAACTGGATATACTCCTGACCAAAACTCAATGCCTGAGCCGCTAAAACCTTGCTGCTTTTAAGTGCAGCCTCTGACAGCGACTCTTTTAAATTGGAAAAATCGATACCAAAACGCTCGGTAAGTTGTGCCAAAAACGGAAACGCATCTTTTACGTTGTCCAACCACTGCTGAAATTGAATTTCACCGGCACTTAATTTTTGGTAAAGCATAGCGGCTTCTGCCGCAAGCAACACAGTAACCAGTGACAAAGGAATGACAACAATCAGCATGCTGACTGAAATCGTGCAAATAGCTGTCAGATTTGCGCTATTGGGATACTTTTCATCCAGGCGGCGATAAAGTGGACGGAACAGAATAGCCAACAAAGCCGCCCAGAAGATGGCATAGAAAAATGGCTTGAGCAGCAACCCAAAGCCAATGGTGACAATAATAAGCAGCAATAAAAAAGAACGATCCTGAATTTTCTGTTGTTCTCGGCGCACAGCATTATCCTTGCAAGACTTAGATGTCTTTTTGGCTAATAAAAAGAAAGGCCAATATTACCGCAATTGGGGCGGAGTGACGTATACATTATGTTTCGCAGGATATTGCACAATAAATGCATAATACCGTGCACATGGCCATAAAAGGATCGCCTCGACCCTATATCCCCCGGGGGTGGAATCCATATCTACCCACCTTTCCCAAGCAGATCTCCCACAACATACACTATCACCGGCCCTTCAGAACACTCCTTGGCGAATGGCATATTCTCAATTAGCACCATCGCTTCCAGAATCCGATGCTAGCTGTTTGGCAATCTCAAACACGCCCACATTTATAGACTTGTTAGTCGCAAGGCTTCCCGGGCTATGTCGTTTGATAGATGGTTGGCACTTTTTATCCCGTGCTAGCATCAAACGTCACCCGCACACTCTATAACCTGCCAGGCTTGTCTCAAGCATGAAAAAAAACGGTTTTGACGCCACCATAGAGCATCACCCTCATTCAGAGCATGTCAGCTTTGCCGATATATTAGATCAGCGTGCCGGGCAACAGCCCAATCAACTGGTGTTTCGTTTTCTGGATGATGGTGAACGGGAGGGCGACACCTTGACGTTTTCACGGTTGGCAAAACGTGCCCGGCGACTGGCGGGAGTCATACAGGCTTCCTGCTGTGCGGGGGACAGAGTTGCCCTGGTTTATCCCAGTGGTCTGGACTTTGTGGTTGCATACTTTGCCTGTCTCTACGCGGGCGTCATTGCTGTCCCGGCCTATCCTCCCCGGCCTAACCAGGGGCTCAACCGATTAGAGTCACTGACAACCGATTGTGATCCGGCGCTGCTGCTGACAAATCAGCAAGCCTGGAAGCATGTGAACAAGCAACTTTCATCAGCATCACCACTGGCAAAAAGGCACTGGGTAAATACTGACAATCTGGAAAAACGCGAAACAGCGTTTCAAAAAGCAACCGTCAGGCCAGACGATCTGGCGTTTCTTCAATACACGTCCGGTTCTACCGGCAACCCTAAAGGCGTGATGGTCAGCCATTATAATTTATTGGAGAACTCACGCTTACTGTATGCCGCCATGGCCAATCATTCCGGCTCCTCTATTGTCAGCTGGCTGCCACTCTATCATGACATGGGTTTGATTGTTGGTGTTTTACAGGCAGTTTACGGCGGTTTCTGCAGTACGTTGATGTCGCCAACGGCGTTTGTACAAAAGCCGGTTCGATGGCTGAAAGCCATTTCCGACTATAAAGCCCGTGTTAGCGGTGCACCAAACTTTGCCTACGACCTGTGCCGGGAATCCATTACCCATGAGCAAATGACTCAACTGGACCTGAGCCATTGGGAAATCGCATTTTGTGGTGCAGAGCCCATTCGAGTAGAAACCATCAAGGCATTCGAGAAAAAATTCGCCGATGCCGGTTTTTCCAGAACAGCGTTTCATGCCGCCTATGGCACCGCGGAAACCACGCTTATAATCAGCAGCGATCGCTATCATAAGGGGTTGCAATGGGAACAGTTTACGCTCACAGACAATACATCATCAACCCATGAATCCCGTGAGCGCACCACACGCAATTTGGTGTTTTGTGGCCAGCCCTGGGATGGCTACGATATTAAAGTGGTATCGCCGGACACCCACAAAGTTTGCCCCCCCGGAACCCCCGGTGAAATATGGATTAACGGCCCCTGCGTCAGCCAGGGCTATTGGGGCAAGCCTGATCTTAACCAACAGGCTTTTGCCGCAACC
>JAWVYU010000113.1:0-13548 GCA_033722575.1 Ketobacteraceae bacterium
GCCTCGTGCTGGACGATAATGCCGGCATTCAGATCGGCATCTATGGCCATCTGCTTGCCCGGCATGGCATCCAGAGTAAACCGTGCACTGACCTCGGAAATACGGCCAGCACCCTTGGTTACCACCACAAAGTTAATAATGACCAGTATCAGAAACACCACCAGACCCACGGCGTAGTTGCCGCCTACCACCACTTCACCGAAAGACTGAATCACCTTGCCAGCCGCATCACCGCCCTGGTGACCTTCCAGCAGTACCACCCGGGTAGATGCCACATTCAGCGCCAGGCGCAACAGGGTTGCCACCAGCAGCATGGTGGGAAAAATTGCAAACTCCAGAGGGCGGTTGGTGTAAACCGCCACCAGCAGCACCACCAGGGACAGGGCAATATTGAATGTGAAGAGCACGTCCAGCAGGAAAGGGGGCATGGGCAATGTCATCATGGCCATCATGGCCAGCAACAGCACCGGCACCCCCAGGCTGGAATGTCTGCCTACGTTCTTGAATTGTTCCAGTACACCGACTTGAGCCATAAATCTTTTGCCTACTTCTGATATTTTGACGGTAAACGGCTGAATGTCGGTGGTTCTGCAAGAATCCTTCCTACTACGCTATCCTTCTGTTTTTACAGGATTTAATAGCAAAATGAAGGTATATTTACAGGCCTGTGCTGGTTTTTTGGCACTTCGCTGTTTGACTGAGCGCGGTTATTCATCCCGCTTGAGGTGGTCGGGCACTTCCACATCCGGCTGGGATCCGGGATATTCGCCCTTGCCCTCGTAGTAGGCCTTCAGCTGGAATACATAGGCCAGCACCTGAGCCACGGCGATGTATAATCCCGCAGGTATCTCCCTGTCGAGCTTGGTGTGGTAATAGATGGATCGGGCCAGGGGCGGCGCCGTCAACAAGGGCACATTGTTTTCACTGGCAATCCGGCGGATCTGCTCCGCCACAAAATCCGTGCCTTTGGCCACCAGAACCGGTGCCCGCATGGATTCAGGGTCATATTTCAGCGCCACCGCATAGTGGGTGGGGTTAGTGATCACCACATCCGCTTCCGGCACAGCCGCCATCATACGGCGCTGGGACACCTCCCGCTGGGCCTGACGGATCCGGCTTTTCACCTCGGGCTTACCTTCGGTATCCTTGTGCTCGTCCTTCACCTCCTGCTTGGTCATTTTCATCTGCTTTTTGTTCTGGTAAATCTGGAACGGTACATCGATGGCGGCAATAAAAACCAGCGCCCAGGTCAGCATGAAGAAAGCCCAGCCAAGGATGGTGATCGAGTGGATAATGGCCCCTTCCACGGTTTCAAATCCCAGCGCCAGCAGCTCGTTACGGTAGCCATAAATGGCCAGCAATCCGAAAAAGCCCACCAGCACAAACTTACCGAAAGACTTCACCAGCTCCATCAGGCCATGGGCCGAGAACATTCGTTTGAGGCCTTTCAGCGGGTTCATTTTGCTGGCCTTGGGCGCCAGGGCCTGAAAGGAAAAATTCCAGCCACCGATCAGCGCCGGAACCAGCAGCGCGGTGAGGAGCAGAATGATAAAAAACGGTGTTAAGGAGAAAAATACCTCTTTGATGGAATCACTGAAGAAGGTGGCCAGCCAGGTTTTATCGAAAACCGCTTCCCTGGGCACATTCATGCTGCGCTCAAAGGTATGCTTGAGTGCCTCGAAAACCGGCCCCGCCGTGAGAATACAGCCCAGTGCCCCCAGAATCATCACCGCCATGGCATTGAGTTCCCGGGATCGGGGCACCTCGCCTTTCTTGCGGGCCTCATCCAGTTTTTTCTGGGTGGGTTCTTCGGTGCGTTCCTGACCGCTGTCCTGTTCTGCCATGAACCCTCCTACTGCACCATTGACCGGAGCATGACAAAGATCTCCTCGGACAGTCGCTCGAATTGCGGCAGCACATTCCCCAGAGTCAGCCAGATAATAATCAGGCCCACCACCATCGTGAAGGGAAAGCCCACTGCAATAATGTTCATCTGCGGCGCCACGCGACTCATGACACCAAACGTAAAGTTCACTATGAGCAGCGCAGTAACAGCCGGCAAGGCCACCAGCACCGCTCCCTCGAACATCCAGGCTCCCTGCTCTACCACAAAAAACAGTCGCGACACATCATAGCCCTGCAGCGACACCGGAAGCGTAGTGAAACTGTCGCTCAGCAGCTGAATCATTGCCAGGTGACCATTGAAGGCAAAAAACAGCAGATTGGTGGACATCAGGTAAAGCTGGCTGATCGAGGTGACATTGATGCCATTGACCGGATCCATCAGAGTGCCAAAACCCAGGCCGTTCTGCATGGCCACCAGCTGGCCGCCCACCACAAAAATATGGAAGAGCAACTGAAGAAGAAATCCCATGGCCACTCCCAGAATGAGCTGCTGGATAATCAGAAGAAAGGATTCTCCGGAAAAAGGCTCCACATCAGGAACCGGTGGAATTATCGGTGCCACCAGCAGGGTCACCGGTAACGCCAGCGCAAGCCGGATACGAACCGGTACCAGCTGGGTGCCAATGATAGGCACAGCGGTAAAGAACGCTCCGATACGACAGAACGGGTAAAACAACTGACCCAGCCATTCATAAATCTGATTGAGGGCCAGCTCCACAACAATCAGCCTATCATCAGCGGGATATCGGTAATCAGGCGCATGGTAAAATCATAAACCATCTGACCAAGCCAGGGACCGCCAAAACTCAGCACCATCAGGGTTATAATCAGACGGGGAAGAAAGCTGAGGGTTTGCTCGTTAATCTGCGTGGCGGCCTGAAACATGGATACGATCAAACCAATGACAAGGCTGGGGAGGATGATCACCACTACCATCAACATACAGATGAACAGTGCGTTGCGCATGATATCGGTTACCATTTCTGCGGTCATGATCGCCTCCTTCAGACGCCAAAACTGGCGGCCAGTGTGCCCACTACCATGGCCCAGCCATCCACAAAGACAAACAACATGATTTTGAAAGGCAATGACACAATCAGTGGCGACAGCATCATCATACCCATTGCCATCAGTACACTGGCCACCACCAGATCAATAATCAGAAAGGGAATAAACAGCATAAAGCCGATCTGGAACGCGGTTTTCAGCTCGCTGGTAACAAAGGCCGGTATAATCACCGTCATGGGCACCTCGTCCAGGCTCTGGTATTTACCCGCAGACTGGCTGATATCCAGAAACAGGGTAAGATCCGTTTCTCTGGTCTGGGCCAGCATAAAGCTGCGAAATGGCACCACGGCCCGCTTGGCCGCATCCACTGCTTCCATTTCCTCATTCAGATACGGCTGAATGGCGTTGGCATTAACGTCCTGCCATACAGGTGTCATGATAAATATTGATAAAAACAGCGCCAGGCCGATCAGTATCTGGTTTGAGGGCGCCTGCTGTAAGCCGACTGCCTGCCGTAAAATGGAAAACACCACAATAATGCGAATAAAAGAAGTCATCATGATCAGGATTGCCGGCAGGAACGACAACATGGTCATCAGCGCGATAATCTGGATCGTCAGGGAATAACTTTGCGTACCGTCTTCGTTTTCCACCAGTTTGAGGGCCGGCATGGTAAGGTCCGGCGCCGCATAGGCCCAGGATGACAACATCCATAACGGGATACTTGCCAGCAGTAGCCTGAATATACACAAAATGCCCCGCTTATGGAGTCTTTGAGTCTTCACCCAGTTTCCCCTGCTTTAGCGCTTTCTTGATTTGCTGTGCAAATGATGTGGCTTCGCCTGAAGGCTGGCTGCCGACGGGCGGTGAGTCAGTGTCCAGCTCCGAAAGAATATTGATTTGCTGGGGTGTTACGCCCAGCAGGAAACGGCGCCCTTCCACATTGACGATCACCACTTTTTCCTTGGTACCCAGGGATAATACCGATTGGAGCTTCAGGGACTGACTGAGATTGATGCCGGTGACATTAAAACGTTTCGCCAGCCAGGTTAATACCACGATAACGCCCAGCACTGCCATCAGGCCAAGGGCCATATCCAGATAACCCCTTTGTGGGGTGCTGGTGGTTGGCGCTTTGTTACCGGGCTTGAGTTGCGAGAGTTCACTGGCCAGGTTGCGGGGCAAACCCGGCACTTCCGTGACGTCTGCTTTTTCCTGTTCAGCCGAGGCTGGCTCCGAAACGGGTGGGTGCTCTGAAGCCGTGTCAGTGGCGCCAGCCGCAGCCTCGTCGCCATGAACGGGTGTTGCCAGCCACATCAGCCCCACAAAGATGATCCCGTAAGCTTTCATAGTGTCACTCACCTGCCGCTATCAGCCCAGTTTCTTGATACGTTCCTGGGGACTGATTACATCTGTCAGCCGGATACCAAACTTCTCATTAACCACCACCACTTCGCCGTGGGCAATCAGGGTGCCGTTAACCAGCACGTCCAGAGGCTCCCCTGCCAGTCGATCCAGCTCAATTACCGAACCCTGGTTCAGTTGCAGCAGGTTCCGGATAGTGATATTTGTGCTGCCCACTTCCATTGCCAGCGTCACCGGAATATCCAGTATCACGTCCATGTTGGGGCTGCCCGGTGCACCCTCAAAGCTGGGCGCGCTGCCCTGCCCTTCAAAGTTTTCCAGTTCAGCGGCCATTACATCGTCGGCATTGTTCCCGTCCTCCGGCCCCTGCTCCTCAAGCGCTGCGGCCCATTCATCAGCCAGTGCCTGATCATCCACCTGTTTGTCATCATCATCTTCAGCCATGATCAGCTCCTATGCGTGCTTCGACTTGTTCTCTGCCTCGCGCTCTTTCTTGATCTGCTCCCGCAGATAATCCAGACGCGAACCCTTGGTGCTATCCATTTCCGGACGTTCCACCTTTTCTGTCACTTTCAATGCCAGCTTTTCCCGGGACTGCCCCAGCTTGGCACGATAGGAAGGAATACCGTTGGCAAGTACCATCACCGTTTTCGGCATTTCCACGGGTATAATGTCGCCGGCCTTTAGGTTGGCGACTTCAGACAGTTTCATTTTCTTTTCCAGCAGTTTGCCCTTCAGCTGGATCTCCGCGCCGTAGATCTCTTCTTTCAGCGACTTAGCCCAGCGTTCATCGGTATCATCAATGTCACTCTGAACACCGGAATCCAGCACTTCCCGCAGCGGTTCTATCATTGAGTAGGGAAGCGTAAGATGCATTTCGCCACCGCCCCCATCCAGTTCGATGTGAAAGGAACTGACCACCACCACCTCGCTGGGACTGACAATATTGGCCAGCGACGGGTTCACTTCAGAACTGAGATATTCAAATTTAACCGGCAGCACGGCACGCCAGGCTTCCTCCATGTCAACAAAAGCCTGTTTCAGTACCATTTGCACAACGCGGTTTTCGGTAGGCGTGAACTCGCGACCTTCGATCTTGGCATGACGTCCGTCACCACCAAAAAAATTATCCACCAGCTTGAAAACCAGCTTTGCATCCAGAATAAACAGGCCGGTACCACGCAGAGGTTTGATGCGAATCATATTGAGAGAAGTGGGCACATACAGGCTGTGAACATACTCACCAAACTTGATCACCTGGATCCCGCCCACCGAAACATCAGCAGAGCGGCGCAACAGGTTGAAAATACTGATACGGGTATAACGGGCAAAACGCTCGTTGATCATCTCCAGCGTGGGCATACGCCCACGCACTATCCGGTCCTGAGTACTCAGGTCATAGGACTGTATCCCGTCTTCCGGCTCGTCGGATTCCGTTTCAATATCGCCATCATCAACCCCGTGTAACAGGGCATCGATTTCATCTTGTGATAATAAATCCTGAACTGCCATGGGCTATTGCATCACAAAGTTGGTAAACAGAACTTTCTCCACACCACCTTCACCCATCTCTTCGGTGACAATGGCCTGAATTTCCTCCAGCGCCTTCTGACGCAATGCCTCCTTGCCTTCCATGCTGCGCAAGCCTTCAAATTCCTGGGATCCAAACAACATCACCAGGTTGTTTCTGACCAGCGGCATGTGTTTCTGGATAGCGCCAATCACGGCTTCATTCCGGGTCATAATCGCCACGCCAATCTGAACGTAGCGCTGCCGACCTTTCCAGGTGTAGTTAACAACAAAGGGTGGCTTGAGTTCGTAATAAATTGCCGGAGCTTCGGCAAGCGCCGCCTCGTCTTCCGAAGCGGCCTCATCGCCACCACTCATCAAAAAGAATGCTGCAACACCCCCACCAACCAGAAGCGCCACCAATACCGCAATAATGATGATCAGCATCATCTTGGATTTGGGTTTCTCTTCGGTACCCTTCTGTTCTTCGTCGTCTGCCATCGGAATCACCTTCTACATATTCACGTCACAGCCGTGGGCTCGCGTACAGAGCGGCGCTGGTTGCCTGTAAACAACGATTTAGCAAAACACATGCCACAGCAAAGAAAGATTATTATTCTTTTAAAATCAACGGCTTGAAAACACCAAAAAGAGGCACCGTCAATCTTTTGGCCGCAAAATCTAGTGTAGTAGAGAAAATCCGGTTTCACCTGCCAAATTTTCAGCAGACAGTTGTTTTTAAACAGAAAACCCGTGAACACTTCACTGTTCACGGGTTTCAGGAAGAAGACAGGACAGCGTCAATAACGCTGCTTTAAGCGTAAAAGTCCACAAGCCGATCGCTGGTGGTTACGGTGACAGTTTCCGTTGCCGTGGTCTCTGCATCCCCTTCCGTATCCAACCCTCCTGCCACCTGATCATGATTTTCGTCACTCTCCTTTTGCTGGGCAGTCTGATCCTGTACGTCAACATCACCAAGGGACAAACCATTCTGCTCGAACATCTCCCGTAATCTTGGCAACGCCTGTTCCAGCGCGTCCCGAACCACCGCATGCTGACTGTTGAACACCACATGGGTCTGTTCCTGCTGCATCCGGACTTTCACTTCCATGGGCCCCAGATCCGGTGGATCAAGACGAATTTCTGCCACCTGCAACCGGGAACCCACCATCATCATCAACCGTTGTCCAAGCTCACCGGCCCAGCCCGGTTTGGTGAAGTGGTTCTGCATGGTCATGGTGGTTTTCTGCATCTGTTGCGCGGTATTTGCCTGCTCCAGCGATCTGGCGAAGGCACTGAATGGCTGAACATTCAAGGTGCCGGATTTGCCTGATGAGGTATCACCCTCAGTGTCTGCAACGCCCAGCCTGGCGGACTCGGTGAGGGCCGACTTTATCTGGTCAACGGCTTCCTTCAGTTTCTGCTGAATGGCACCCTCCGGCATTTTGCCTGATTGTCTTGCCTGTTCGGCCAAAGCATCAAGCGACAGCTCACCCAGTCCCTGCTTTGCCTTGAGCGACAGCTTGTCGGCATTGTTCATGATAAATTCAATATCTTTCACGCCGTCCTGGAGCGGCTTATCCGGTCGTGGAGACGCAGCCTGGGTTTCGCTATGTCCCGCTTCTTTCAGCCCTTTGGCCAAAACCCCCAGTCGCTCGGCAAGGGACGGGCCCGAGGGGGCCTCGGGATTGCTCAGCTGTGATATCCCCCAGGGTGCAGCCGATGCACCAGCTTTTTCCACACCGTCAGGCGCCAGCTGTGACATCAGCCCACTGCCCTGACGCGTCAGTAGTGCTGACAGGTCTGTCCCATGAACCCCGGCGGAAAGCGGGCGCCCTGATGCCTGGGATATAAACCCGGGGGAATTCGCGCCCCCATCAGAATTCAGCTTCCGGACTATGTTCGCGGCCAGTTCTTTAATGGACGCAAGCGCGGCCGGCAATGCCGGCAACTGATCCCGGGACGCAGCACCACTGTCACTCATTCCCAGGCTGGTTTCTAGCTCCTCGGCAATGGCAGTGAGTTGCTCACCCAGAACTGACAGAAAATCCTTAAGTTCCAGCGTAGCCTGCGACTGCTCGTTATCTGCGGACAGCTGCGGGAGTTGATCCACTGCCTCTGCCAGTCGCCTGACCTCGCCCGCCAGGTCAGCCAGCTCAAGGCCGGCTGACGTCAGCACCGCCTGTAGCCGATCCAGCAAACCCTGCTGCTTGCCGTCGATCACCTTGTCCAGTTGCAGTTTTTGCAGCTGGTTATTCAGTGATTCCAGCGCCTGCCGCTGCCTTGAGGAAAGCTGCCTGCCTTCCAGCTGGGAAAGGTATTGCTGTTGCAGTTGCAGCCTGTCCACCATGTCGCTGGTGTTTTCCCCGGTAGCGGGCTGGTTTTCCACTGGCTGATCCACTTCGGATGTTTCACCACCCTGTGCCCGGCGCTGGGGTGACTCTGTACCAGTTGCGGTACGACCCACACTTTTGTTCTGCTCAGCCTCGTTATGTTCCGGTCTTGAGGCACTCTCCCGGTGGGGTGGCAAGGACTTGCCGCCGGGCTCAGGATTCGTGTCCCGCCTTGCCGCTCCCGAAGCCCGTGATGAGGAGTCCGTATTGGCAGAATGGCGCCTGTCATCGCCGGAAGAGTCCCGGGTTCGCTGAACTTCCCGCTCGAGATCGCGACTGAAATCCGCGCCATCAGATACACTATCTGATTGATTTGATTGAAATAAAACATCCGCTCCAGATTTTCCCCGGGTGGCAGAGGCCTGTAGATTGTTGGTTAACAGAAAATCGGCTGGCATTCCCAGTCTCCCTAAAATACTGACGCACACAGGTGCTCAGTGGAAGATGGAGCAAAGGGAATGCCAACTACAGGGGGGATGAGGCCATGAAGCCTGGTTTACACGCCAATATTCGACAGCGTGGTGACTATTTCCCGCATGATACGGGCCACAACGGGATGTTCCTGCTCATATTCCAGCAGCTTCTGCTCCATGGTATCCACCAGCTTTTCCTCCCAGTGTTCCGAGTCACCCTTGAGCATGGAGTCCAGGCGCGCCGCCAGATCGGTCAGTTCCTCCTGCTGGGAGGGTTCCAGGTTCTGATTCAGCGATAATTCACTGCGCAGTTCTTCGACGGATTTTTTGAGTTTGTCTTTTGGCATGTTATTTCCTGCTTGAGCCGGTGATTACCCCTGCATTTTGAACCAATCCCGGCAGACATTCAAAATATTGACCAACTGAGGGCGGATTTTCGTTATAGTTTTATGCCCGGAGTGTCTTCATTGGGTATTCGTCTAAAAAGGAAAGCATCAGATGCCTCCATCAGCAAGAATCGGTGACTTTCACGTCTGCCCCCGGGTCAATCCAGGGCCGGTGCCCCATGTGGGCGGGCCAGTAGCAGTGGGTCAGCCAAATGTTCTGATTGCCGGCATGCCTGCCGGCCGGCTGGGTGACATGGCCGTATGTGTCGGGCCGCCCGACACCATTGCCCGCGGCAGCGCCACGGTGCTGATTGGTGGCAAGCCGGCAGCAAGGCTGGGAGACAACACCGCCCATGGCGGCGTGGTGGTGGCAGGCGCACCAACGGTTCTGATTGGCGGCTGACAGGCGGCCGATGCCTTACTGGCAGCTGACCCAGGCATCCACGTACAGCAGATCATCGTAATTGCCGGATTGCCTGAGAAAGCGGTCATTGTTGTCATCGTTGTCGTTATTGATATTTTCATTTTCCAGGCGGTTGTTATTGGAATCCCAACCACACAGCTCGTGGGAGGCGGACCAGTTTTCCCGTGTTTCATAGCTGGTCTCTATGGTTACGCCGCCTTCTCCGTCGGGCACCGGGTTTGGTACCTCCTGATACCATTTTTCCAGGCTTTCCACATAAATCTGCCAGGGATCCTGCGGGCCACCCGGATCCTCCAACCGGAACCGGAATGCAGAGGTCTGGTAATAGAGATAAGCCTCATTCCAGGGCAGCTCTTCATTGTCTTCATAGGCATCACGCACATCCGAGTTGTAATGCTGATCCGGATACAGGCTGCAGGCCCCGCGCACCGTAAAGAATATGGTCGGGCTCCTGGAATCTGGGCAGTAGGGTTTCGGGATTTCGGCGATGGTTTCCCCACTTGGCGGATCGTTGCGCTGATTCTTGCGGAACAGCGAGCTTCTGAATTCTCTGCGTTTAAACGCAAGGTGCATATTTCCGTAGATATCCATCACCGACTTTAATACCACAAAATCACCGGCATCCAGCGCTGCCAGTGCATCGCTATCGCTTAACGCATCCACGGCTGCTGCCTCTGCCAGCGAGAGGCGTTCGGTACGCTCCAGGCGGTTAACAATAAAACCGGCCCAGACCTTTGGTACAAACTGGTACACCGCAAAATTCAATCCTTCTTCATCGAACACATACTCATAGCCAAAGTTATTGACATAGTCGCCCTGCGCCGACGCGGGATGCACAAGCTGCAGGTCCTCACTGTCGGGCCAGTTCTGATTATTGAGCTTTTGATAAATATAGGCAGCGTTCAGCAGATTGCCCGTACGGGCCACGGTGAGTGCCGCTCTCTGCTGATTCTGTATCAGTGGCTCTGATACAGCGAACATCACCATAAACAGTGAGGCGGCAGCAATTACCACCAGCACATCGAATAATGTAAAACCTGAAGCGCAGGCAGCCACCGGAGCACGTACCGGAGATGGCAAAGGCTGATAACCGATGACGGTGCGATTCCGGTCAGTCATTGCAGAAGGTCATTACGCGGAAAGTGACGTCGGTAGATCCACCTCCGGGATTCGCACAGGAACCGGTGGGGCGATATTCCGCGTCCATTTCATCATCTCTGGATTCCAGCCAGACGGTCCAGCCCTGATCGCTGTCAACATCACCATCAATCATGATTTTATAACCCCCCAGGCCGCTGGAGGCACTTTGTGAGCAGACCTGCTGGGGGGTTGCACTGATCTGCGGGTCATCGCAGGATTCCGGAAAAGGCACAAAGATCTCGCCATCATCGCCGGCCGTATAAGTGCCAAGGCTCACCTTCATCATGTGTCGGGGTTTGAATATATACATCCGGATGCCGGTGCCACCATCGTTCAGTTCCGCAGACGGCAGGTAGCCCACCAACACCTCGGCAATTTCCCCATTACCGATGCTCTGGCCCACTACAAACCGGTTGGGCTGCGCACAATCAAAGGTATATTGTGAAAAATTGATCCCCTCGATATACCCCTGCAATTCAGCCGCCACATCGGCCGAATCGCAGCCGGAATCAACCGTTGGCCAACGGGATTCCTCGCTGTAATAACTTAAAACCGCTCGATTCAGCGTCATCAGATCACTGGCAATCACCCTGACCTCTTCATGGGTGAGCCGGTTGATATAGAAGTTCACAAAATACACCGAGGCCATGGCCATTAACGAAATGGCCACCAGCATTTCAATCAGGGTAAAACCCGATCTGCGGTGCAGGGTGCCGCTGTGTTGTCTGTTTTTTCCCATAGCCATTACCATCCGTAAAACCTTTTGACCAGCTGATGGTCCCGGGTGTAGAGAAAGCTGTTCATGGAAAGGTCGCGTGAAAATATTTCAAACTCCGTGACCGCCGTATCATCCACATTCATATTGGTGGCGCTCGCATGGGGTATCACCAGACCGGATACATCGGCTGCGGGGAACCGGATAATCACTGACGATTTGCGGTTGTCTACGCTATACAGGGTTTCCGACAGCTGATAATCCGGCCAGAACCTCTGTGGCTGGAAGGCTTTCAGAATCCGGCTTATATCCTGACTCAATGAAGCCGGCAGCTGATCCACCAGCGACGATTTGTTCTGACGGTTGATATCCAGGCCATCATCAGCACTGCTTTGCCTTATCACTTCAAGCAGATAAAGATCCTGGCGGGCCTGCTCAATGGCCGCTCTGATGCGGGTGTCTCTTAGTGTATTTTCCACCATACCGATAACAAACACTGCCACAGTGCATACCAGCGCTATGACGGTAAGCAGCTCTATAACGGTCACCCCACGGTTTCGGTGGTGCATCACATTCACCCCATTACACCTGCTGGCCTAGTGCATATTGGATGCGGCACCGGCAAGCGGCAGGTAAAAACCCAGAATCGCCGAGATAACCGAGAGCACCATCAGCAGGAAGCCGATACGGGAGAGTGTTTTGGAAACATTGCGCGCTGCATGCACGTTCTGCATGTGGGTGGTTTCCAGCAGTGCCAGCAGAATATATTGCTGTTGCTCGTCATCTACTTCCGACAGCACTGACATACCGTCCCGGACAACCGTATCCCAGTCGTCTTCACTGAAGGCGCCGCTGATATCTTCCGACGAGGCCAGCTTCGCGTAAATGTGCTGATATACCTTCCGGTCAGTGCCAGTGGAGGAACTCAGCATTTCATAGATAATCTCGGAATCGGTAAACCCCGCTTCCCGCAGCAGCTTGTAGGCATTGAGAAACTGGGTACCACGGTCCAGTACGCGTTTGTGATGAAACAGACGAAAGAAAGGCCACCGCTTTACCACCTGCCATACCGATTTGCGATAAATCAGCACCAGGGCCAGCACGCCCAGAATATAAGGGCCAAATTCCCGGAAAAACCGCCCCAGCGCCAGCATGATATAGGTAAACTCGTTGGGCTTGATCAGCGCACTGGCGCTGTCCACCATACGCTCCATGGTGCCGCCAATCAGCAGGGGAACAAAAATAAAAAAGCCGAGCCCCAGTATAATGTAGATAATGCCCGTTCTCAGTTCAGTGCTGACTTCGGATTTGATCTTTTCCTTTTCCAGCAGGTATTTGGAAGATTCGCGTAATGCCTCGGAGAAGCGGCCGGATTTTTCCGCTGCCCGGGCCATCAGCACGGCAAAATTATTGAAATTGAAAAGGCTTAAATAATCCGCGAGACTTTCGCAGTTTTCGAGTTTGTCTTTCTTGACCTTGAGCCAGTCGGAATTACCCAGCGCCGTGCGGATTGCCTGGTGCACGGTTTTACCCGAGGCCAGCGAGCTGCTGATGGTCTGCATGAACACCGCCTGGTTTTTTGCGTCAGGGCCCGGTGAACTCAGGCTGGCAGACAGCCTGCCCAGCACGTCCTCCTTGACAGAAAGAATGCGCCGCTCGGGGATACGGGAAGCCCAGCGGGCTTCCTGTTTCGAGCTGGCTTCCACCTTGACCGAAGCCAGCTCGCCCCTGGCATCCAGATAATTGACCAGATAAATCATATCAGTCCGCCGGTCTAGATGCAGTCATACCAGATCTGGATGGAGTCGCCGCGGCCGATGGTTGTAGCAACTGTAATTGGATCAAGGGCACCATCACTGTCGGAATCCTCTAACTCATTATCAGTAGCGTAGTCCAAGGCTCCGATTCCAGTCGCCACAGCAAGCCCGTCAATCTGGGGCGCATCATAAATATTGTTAACGATATCCTGGGCGGATCCCGCAGGATCTTCCGAGCCAGCCAGTGGCAGAATAATCTGCAGCAAACGCTCTTCATTATGATATTGAGCAATCCACTCCTCGTTCCATGGCGTTGTGCCCACCAATCCCCGGTTGAGTAGTTCTGCACGCACGGCATCAGCGCCCGAGGGATCACCAGAATCCGGCAACCCCGTACAACTGCTCATATGCCGTGCCTTGTACGAACTGATCGCCGTCGGCACATTCCCCAGAATGAAAGTTGAAGCCAGGGCCACCTTGGCATCTTCGTTGGAACTGCCCAGTTTAATCGTAATGTACACCACCAGCAGCGA
>JAWVYU010000114.1:0-13412 GCA_033722575.1 Ketobacteraceae bacterium
ATCTCCTTATCGATACCCGGGGGCAGGCAATCGCCTGCACCCACTTTTGTTTTGATTCTTCCCGGCGATACACCCTACAATAGCCCCACTTAAAGTGATCAAAAAAACTGAAAATCATGGGCATTATTAAGCTTTTACTGATCTTGCTGACCTGTGTGCTGGTCGGAGGCGTCGGCGGCCTGTTTATGGTGCGCAACGACGCGGAGGTGCCGGTACAAACCCTGCTTAGCGCGAATCCTCTTCATATTACCGTGGGTGAGCTGTCGGCTTACTCTTTCCTGTTCGGGCTGGGTCTGGGCCTGATACTGTGTGTTGCCTACATTCTGATCCAGCTTTTTGAACTCAGGGCAGCCAAACGCAAAGTCCGGTCTTATGAAAAACAATTGGAATCAGTGAGATCGGATTCATTCAAGGATAACCCCTGATCCATGGCTGATCTGCTGGTGGGTACCCTGCTTTTCCTGGCTATTGTCATTGGCTGGTTCCTGGGAAAGCTGGAAAGCAAACGCCAGCCGCCAGCGGGGTCGGCAGCGCTGCCCCGGGATTATTTCCGCGGCGTGAATCTGCTGCTGAATGAAAAGCAGGACGAGGCCATGGAGGTGTTTCTTAAAACCCTTCAGGTCAGCCCCGATACCGTAGACACCTACCTGGTGATGGGCAGCCTGTTCCGGCGGCGGGGTGAAGTGGACCGCGCCATTCGCATTCACCAGGATCTGCTGGCCCGTCCCAGCCTGAGCAAAGAGCAGCAGGCTACCGTTCGTCTGGAGCTGTCCAAGGATTACCTCAAAGCGGGATTGTTCGATCGCTCTGAAAGACTGCTCAAGGAGCTGGTGGATGAGGGGGGCCAGCAGGTGGAGGAATGCCTGGAAAAGCTGCTGTCCATCTACGAACAGGAAAAAGAGTGGCAGGACGCCGTGAATGTTGCCCAGCAGCTTCTGGGCAAGGGCAAATCCGGTTACAGTAAACGCCTGTCCCATTATTATTGCGAGCTGGCCCAGGGGGCGCTGGAGCTGAACGACAGGGTGGAATGCCGGCGCCAGCTGAAAAAAGCCCTGCAGGCGGACAAATCCTGTGTGCGAGCCAGTCTGATCCAGGCAAAGCTGGAACTATCCCAGAAAAACTACAAAGAAGCCGTCAAGGTGCTGCGGCGGGTGCGCCATCAGGATCCGGACTTTATTCCCGAGGTGCTGGATTTGCTTGAGCAGAGTTATGATGGCATCGAACAGCCACGGGAGTTCACGAAATACCTGTTCGAAGTGCTCGAAGAGCACCCGGCCATTTCCATTGTGATCAAACTGGCGGAAAAAGTATCCGCCATAGAGGACGACACCGCCGGTGCCTTTGTGTTGTCGGAATATCTGAAAAAGCGGCCCTCGGTAAAAGGGCTGAATCGCCTGATCGAATACCACATTCCTCACACCGAAGGCGCCGCCCGTGATAACCTTTCCATCCTTCAGGCCTTTACCCATCAGCTGATTCAGAACAAACCACGATATCGCTGTGTACAGTGCGGGTTTGATGGCAAGCGCCTCCACTGGCACTGCCCCAGCTGCAAGGAATGGGGCACGGTCAAACCCATTCACGGCCTGGAAGGGGAATAACCCCTGCTAACGTGTTTTGAACTCAACAGGTTTTGCTATGTCTGATGCTTTATCTACTGTTACGTCACCGGTGATTGTGGCGCTGGACTTTCCCCATGCCGATGGCGCGTTGCAGCTGGCAGACCGGCTGGACCCGGCAAAGTGCCGGGTGAAAGTGGGCAAGGAACTGTTTACCCGCGAAGGCCCGGCGATTGTTACAGCACTGCAGGACAGGGGATTCGAACTGTTTCTGGATCTGAAATACCACGACATCCCCAATACCGTCGCCAAAGCCTGCACCGCGGCTGCAGAACTGGGAGTGTGGATGCTCAATGTGCATGCCTCCGGCGGCCCCCGGATGCTGGCGGCGGCGCGGGAAGCGGTGGACCAGACCGGCTCGGGTAGTTTGCTGATAGCCGTTACAGTACTGACTTCCATGGACAAAACTGACCTGGAGGCCATCGGTATTGCGGTTGAACCGGAAGAACAGGTGCTGCGCCTGGCGGGCATAACCCGCGATGCCGGACTGGACGGTGTGGTCTGTTCTGCCCGCGAAGCCGAGATGCTCAAATCCCGCTTTGGTGAGCAATTCAGACTGGTGACACCGGGCATACGGCCTGCTGATGCGGAAGCAGGGGATCAGCGCCGCGTGGTTACCCCGCCCCAGGCACTGGCGGCAGGTGTTGATTATATGGTGATCGGCCGGCCAATCACCCAGGCGCAGGATCCCGGGCAGGCTCTGGAGCAGATTCTGAAAAGCCTTGAATCATCAGGCTGATGGAAATCTGTCCATTACCTGAACGGGGGATTCAGCGGGTGTTCAGGTAGCCGGTAATATACTGATTCCATCATGAAATAAGGCATGAGAAAAATCCTGAAGGTTTGTCTACGCGCTGTCTTTTAAATGATTCGCGATAGCGCTGTGTTGACGGACCAACCATTTTCAAAAAGGATTTTTCTATGAAATTTTACCAAATTTTTTTCATGATCATCGCCCTGGCCTTTGGTAGTGTATTACCCGCTGCTGCCGGGGAAAAAGGAGCCGCAGAACCGGTGGCACAGGCAGAAGCAGCAACGCCTGCCACTGTAAATATTAACACTGCCACTGCCGAAGAGCTGGCCCAGGCTATCAAAGGGGTGGGGGCGAAGAAAGCACAGCTGATCGTACAGTATCGCGAACAATATGGTGAGTTTGCCACGGTGGATGAGCTGGCCCAGGTGAAGGGCATCGGTGAAGGCACCATTCAGGCCAATGCCGACATTCTGACCGTGAAATAGTCTGTACCAAGATAGGTATGGAAAGCCGACAGTGACTGTTATACAGTTCGCGACTATATTTTAAGCGTTAAACACAGTGCTATCGCGTCCGGGATTGTTACAGAGCTTTTAAGAGCATCACAGAGTATCAGAGAAAGGAGATTTCAGTGAGTCACTTACACGCGCACTTGAGGCAATATCTGATCATGCCAGCGTTAATGGTTATGCTGGGTGTGCTGAGTTTCAACAGCGTGGCCGCCACCACAGCCGGGGTGGAGCCCGACCGACTCATTGAACGCCTGTTCGACGAAATGAACGAGCGCCTCCAGAAAGAGAAGGAAAAAGTCGCCCAGGATCGCACCCTGCTGGTGGATATCGGCGAGGAAGTGCTGGGCCCTTACGTGTCCTTTGACAAGATGGCCATGCAGATCCTGGGCAAACACTGGCGCCGGATTACCGAAGACCAGCAGGACCGCTACACAGCCGCCTTCAAGAACCGCGTATCCTACGCCATGGCCAGCCAGTATGACCCTGAGCAGAAATACGAGCTGACAGTGACCGACAGCAAATTCAACGACCGGGGCAACCGGGCGCTGGTGAAAAGTGAAGTGGTCAATAAATCATCAAGCAAGAAATACCTGATTGATTACAAGCTGTTCTACAGCAAGAAAAACGACAACTGGATGGTTTACGATGTGATTGTGGAAGGCGTTTCCATGCTGCAGAGCTTCAAAACCGCCAGCAATGAGGAAATGAGCCGCAAGGGTATCGAATCCCTGATCGCCCAGCTGGAAACCGAAAGCGAGCAGGACAAGGCCAAGGTGAACGGCGCTGTCGGAGAGGCCATGGCTGCCCAGGAATAGTCAACAGTGCCACACCTGCGATCGAACAGAATGCCAGCCCCGTGCTGGCATTTTTGCTTTTGGTGCGGAGATTAGAGGCCGTCCTGCTGTTTCCGCGATGCTTTCAGTTCATCCCGCATCCGCAGGCGCGCATTCCGGCGGATTTCGGCATGATCGTAGCGCTTCTTTTCCTCCGGGGTTTCCGGGCGTACTGCCGGGACTTCCGTGGGGCGGTGGTGTTCATCCAGCGCGACAAAAGTGAAATAGGCCGACACAACATGCCGTTCCTCCCCCAGAAAACTGTTTTCTGCCAGGACTTTTACCCCGATTTCCATGGAGCTGCCCCAGGCACGGTTAATGGCCGCCTTGAAGATCAGGGTGTCGCCATCCCGGGCGGGCGCCCGGAAATGCATGGAGTCCACCGAGGCGGTTACACACACCTTGCTGCTGTGCCGCTCGGACACCACCAGCGCAATCCGGTCGCAGATCGACATCACCAGACCGCCGAACACCGTGTGGTGGGCGTTGAGGTCATTCGGGAACGCTTTGTATACATGATTGTCGATGGCAGAAGCAGAAACGGGTTTGGGTGTTTTTGTTCCATATCGTTGATATTCCAGCGATTTTTTCAAAAATATTTTAGGAATTTACCACATCTTTTATAGTTAGGTGCTATAACTATCTAGCCGGAAGAAACAGAGTTACTAGGAGAGTCAGTCAATGCAGTCATCAGGTGATAACAACCTTACCTGGCACGATCACAAAATCACCAAAATGGAGCGGGCCCGGCAAAAAAAACAACGACCGTTCCTGTTATGGCTGACCGGGCTCAGTGGCTCAGGTAAATCCACGCTGGCCAATGCCCTTGAACACGAATTATTCAAAATGGATCACCATTCCTACATTCTGGATGGCGACAATGTTCGCCACGGCTTGAATAAGGACCTGGGTTTCAGTGACGCAGACCGGGTGGAAAATATTCGCCGTATCGCGGAAATGAGCAAGCTGTTTGTGGATGCGGGCATGATCGTTATTTCGGCATTTATCTCGCCGTTTCGTTCCGAGCGCCAGCTGGCTCGGGATTTGCTCGAAGAGGGTGAGTTCGTCGAGGTTTATGTGAAGGCACCGCTGGATGTGTGTGAAGAGCGGGATCCGAAAGGACTCTATAAGAAAGCTCGAGAAGGTATTATCAAAAACTTTACCGGGATTGATTCGCCGTACGAGGAACCGGAGAATCCAGAGCTGGTGTTGGATAATGCTACGCATTCTGTTGAAGAGAATGTTGCAAGGATCATTGAATATTTGAAGTCGAAAGAGTTGATTCTTTAGTAATAATAGCCGCTCCAGTTTAAGCCTATGTAAGGAAGCCGCAATGCACAAACTAATGACAGCCGGCAATTATTTTTATTAAAAATTGTTAAATGATAAAATTGGAGCAGAAGTCATTCTGCCGATATAAAAACAATAGATATTTTATCTGGTCATGCACTTAAAATAAGAAACCAAAAGTTAAATAGGAAGTTATCACCATGAAGGGGATGATGAGATTTCTACTCCATGTTCTGATTTTAGTTCCTTTGCGGATTCATGCCTTTGCGCCTACTCAGGCGCAGATTAAAGAGTTCAAGAATTTAAGTCCTGATAAGCAGAAGAGATCACTGATTTCACTGCCTCCGTACGTGATTGAGCAAATGCGGGACTTTTTCCTAAAAACCCTTCGAAACCGCTCGGCCCTTAATGTATCTAACTGAATTCGTTGAAAAAACTTGTTAAATCACGAATTAGGGTCAATACTTTTAGCGCGACCAGTATGAGTAAATAAAAGACAATTATTATATATTTTGACTCCTTGAGTTGGCGTAATCTGAATAGCCACATTATGCACTTCTAGTGCATGTGGCAGATTATTACTTTTAAGTGAATTTAGTCTTGTCCGGAAGTGAATACACGCGTCTATGAAAACAATAAATCGTAGTGATTCTGGTGAGTAATCAATGGTCTGGTTAGTCGTTCGTACGAAATCTAAACAGGAAGGTCGTGCTGTTCAGCACTTAACAAACCAAGCGTTAACAACTTATTGTCCACAACTAATACGCGACAATGGTGAAAGCGAGCCTTTGTTTCCTGGTTATTTATTTGTCGAGTACAACGAAAACAATCAGCTCCATTTGTTCAGAAGCACTCGTGGTGTTTTGAACCTGGTGAAATACGGAGATCGGTTTGCAATCGCCTCTGATGACTTAATAAACGCGATTCGACAAAAAGAAAATCAGTTTATCGGTATGCCAACATTTAAAGCCCAACAAAAAATTACCATCACTAAAGGCGCTTTTAGCGGGCTGGATGGCATTTACCTGTGCAAGCGGAGCCAGGATCGGGCGTTGATTTTGCTTTCACTGCTAAACCGCAAGCAAAGTATTGAGATCAAGATCGATGCTTTAGAAGCCTTGAGCTAGTAGCAGCCGATCTAACAAAAAACGCTTAAAAAGCACCTAAAAATTCGATTGATTAGTCCTCAGGAATAACACTAAAAATCCTGGGGCGGTAGCGTGCCCAAACATCTAATCTGCTGAGAAAGCTAACGAAAACGTGAGCCCAAAAGACGTCCATGCCAGCTACAATATCGCCGACACTTTCGAAGGCAATGAAAGCCATGCCTGCTGTGCCTGGCTAGGAAAATGAGGCGATTTAGTTATTTGTTAGTGTTGGCCCTATTTATTCACTGCTGGCATAGTAGCAAAGCACAGGCGGAACCTTGGATTAATACAAATGATAAATACCTTCGCGGTTGTATCGATCAGCTGGCTCAGTCTGGTGCTTTGTCAATACCGGTTAATACTTATCCTTTAATGTGGAAATCTATTGAATCTCAAGTAGACCGGCTAACTGATGTTTATATAGAGAACAAAAATCAAACTGCACTCCATTGCGTTAAGAATGCCCTCCGCTATGCAAAGAAAGACAACGTAGGCATTCGCATCAGCGCGACTAATCAAGCTCGACAATTTAACTCCTATGGTGAACTCTGGCGCGAAAAAGCAGGGGTTAATCTTTATAAAAGCTTTATAGGTGATGCGTGGGCCGCTAAATTTAGTGTCCACTTTCGTGACAAACCCAGCGGCGGTCATGATAAAACCTACGAAGGTAGTTATGTTGCTTCTGTGTTAGGCAATTGGGTCTTGAGTCTCGACCAAGCTTCCCAGTGGTGGGGACCCGGACAGGATAGTGCACTAGCGCTCAGTAATAATGCCATTGCTTTTCCTGCGCTGCGTTTAAGCCGCCATTCAAGTGAGGCTTTTAGCTCTCCCTGGTTGTCCTGGATCGGCTCTTGGTCATTAACAACCTATCTAGGCCAACAAGAAAATGGCAATAGTATGCCAGGAACGAATTTGTGGGGAATGCGAATTAATTTCAGACCGCTAGAGTCGTTAGAAGTTGGTCTTTCGCGCACATCGCAATGGGGTGGCGGGGATAGAGAAGAAAGACCACCGACCCTGTGGGATTTGTTTATCGGTAATGTTGCTTCTGATGATCACAATGAATTTGGCTCAGAAAAGGAAGCTGCTAATCAATTAAGTGGAATAGACGTTAAATGGTACCTGCAACCTTTATTTGATCTGCCTGTCAATATGTATTTAGAGGTAGTTGGCGAAGAAGAATCGGGAGATTTTCCTTCGCATGCCATGTGGCTAATTGGGGCAGAATATAGCTGGCACAGTAAAGAATATTGGCAAAAGATCTATTTAGAAGTGTCAGATACCACGGCGCTTTGTGGCAATAATGACGATATCAGTGACTGTGTCTATCAACATCCTTTATATCCTGAAGGGTATCGTCGCTATGGATACAATATGGGCAGCACCTATGATAGTGGTGCTAAAGCGGTTGTAATCGGTTATCAATATTGGAAGGGCGCATGGCAAGGATTCGCAAAGTTACGCATGCTGGAGTTGAATTATGATGTTGTTGGGAGTGATCGGGTATCAGCTCTTGCTTGGGATGAAAATCAGTTTCAGATTGGAGTTCGTTATCCTTTGTTTAATGGCAAATTAAACGCACAGTTGGCCTTGCGGGACTGCGAAGAAAGTTCACTGGAAGAAAGCTCTAATGATGACGAGGTTGTTTTATCTCTGAGCTGGGAGCTTCATTATTAACTTCTTGGCATGTGCTTATTCCTTTACTACACAGTCACGTTTGCTCGGTTAGCCAGTTAAGCTCAAAATGCTAATCGAAAAATGAAGAAAAATATATGAATTTGATAATATGAATAAATATAATTATTTGATTTGGTTCGTGATTGTGCTGTTGGCAATAACGAGTGGCTACACTCAGGCTTTTACTCCAAGTGAGGCGCAAATCGAGCAATTTAAGAATTTACCAAGAGCTCAGCAGGAAGCGCTGGCGAAGCAATATGGTGTTGATTTAAATTCTATTTTGGGCGCTTCGAATGACCAGTCTCAAGATCTGAAACAGCCTGAAGTTGTCATACCTAAAAAAGAAACGAATAGGGCCACTAAAAAGCCTGAACAAGCGGTTGAAAAGCAGGCCAACGAAACCTCAGAGAGCCTGAACAAAACGGAAGATGTTGAAGAGCGCGTAGTTAAGCAAGAGTTAGAGCAGTTTGGTTATGACTTATTTGCTGGCACTCCAACTACATTTGCTCCCGCAACGGATATCCCTGTTCCAGCAGATTATGTCATAGGTCCAGGTGACGTTGTTAAAATTCAGCTGTTTGGGGAAACATCCGGATCTTATGAGGTTGCTGTTGATCGCGAAGGTACCTTAACGCTTCCTGAGCTGGATATTATTTCAGTGATTGGCTCTTCATTTGATGAGCTTAAACAAATTGTTGCTCATGAATATCAACAAAAAACGATTGGTGTTCGTCCTGTTATTACCCTTGGCAAGTTGCGTTCTATTCGTGTCTATGTGTTAGGTGAAGCCAATAATCCAGGGTCTTATACCGTGAGTTCATTAACTACATTGACCAATGCTTTATTTGTCAGTGGTGGTATAAAGAAGATGGGCTCATTGCGTAAAATTCAGTTGAAACGCAGTGGAAAAATTGTATCAGAGTTTGATCTTTATGACCTGTTACTGAAAGGAGACACCAGTAAAGACTCCCGTTTAATGCCGGGTGATGTAATTTTTATTCCTCCTATCGGTCAAACCGCCGGTATTCGGGGGGAGGTGAAAAGACCCGCTATTTATGAAGTAAAAAAGGGTGAAAGTATTGCTGATCTGGTCAAGATGGCTGGTGGTTATCTAACGACTGCTTATCCGCAGCTTTCACGCATTGAGCGTATTAATGAAAGCGGTGATCGCACAGTTCTAGACGTAGATTTAACTCAATCTAAAGCAGCATCTAAGCCGTTAAGCAATGGGGATATCATAGAAGTTTTTTCAATTCTGGAGCGTATTGAAAATGTCGTTCAACTCAAAGGTCACGTGCAGCGCCCTGGTGCATACGCGTGGCATAAAGGTATAACTGTCGGGAATCTTATTTCCAGTATTGATCAACTGCTGCCCAAGGCCGATCTGGATTATGGCGTGATCGTTCGGGAAAAAATGCCTAATCGTGAAATAGTGGTCCAAACGTTTAAACCTAAAGATGTGTTATTTAATAATGCGCAGGTTCGATTGCAGCCCAGAGATAAGGTATATCTCTTTGGTATTGAAAGCGAACGAGTGGAATTGTTAGAGCCTGTGATTAACAAGCTAAAAGCGCAGGAGCGTGCGAACCAGCCTGCAAAAATTGCAACTGTCATCGGTAATGTGCGGCATCCCGGAAACTACCCATGGTTCGCTGGAATGACCGTTGAAGATCTGCTGGTCGCGAGTTTCGAAGCGAAACAAAATACTGATTACGATTATGCTATTATTGAACGCAAACTGCATAATCAAGCCATAACCAAGGCGATCACGCTCAATCTGAATAAAAAGAGCGACATTAGGTATGCGCTGCACGAAGAAGATCGTCTTTATGTCTTCGATATGGAAAGTGATAGAGCTAAAATTATCAGCGACTTAATTACACGACTCACCCAGCAGACGGACAAAAATACAGCAGCGAATATCGTTTCTGTATTTGGCGATGTTAAGCATCCGGGGGTTTACCCTTTGTCAGAGAATATGACGGTAACTGAGTTGGTGGCTGCGGCTGGTGGCTTTTTGGAGTCAGCTTATATTGATGCTGCAGAAATAACACGTTTCTTGTCAAATCGTATTAATCAGGCTGAAAGAATTCATCTTGAAGTGAATCTTCGAAAAATACTGGCAGGCGAAGAGAGTATGTACATCACCTCAAGAGATGTTTTGCACATTAAGCGCATTCCCGAATGGCGTGATACCGAATATGTGACAGTGGAAGGGGAGTTTGTTTTTCCCGGCCGTTATGAAATAAAGCCAGGTGACACCCTGAGAAAACTTATTAATCGCGTAGGCGGTTTTACCAAACTTGCAGACCCTGACGCCATACAGTTTTCTCGCGAATCCTTGCGTGAAAAAGAAAATAAACAAGTAGCTTTTTTAAAGCAAAAGCTAAAAGAAGATTTGACTGAAAAAACGATAGAAAATATTAACAGTCCCGATACAAGCACATCAATAAATGAAGAGCAGCTAGAGCTGATATTCAGCCAGCTCGATAACCGCCAGGTTCAGGGGCGGATGGCGCTGAATATTGAACGCATATTGGATGATAATAATTATGATGTTGAGCTTAGAGGTGGTGATCATATAAAAGTGCCTAAGCGAATGCAGGAAGTCTCCGTGATAGGACAAGTACAACAAGCAACTTCACATATGTATAACCCGGATTTTAGTATAGATGATTACATAGAGCGGAGTGGTGGCGAGACACAAGGGGCCGATATGTCGAGGCTTTATGTGATTAAGAGTAATGGCGAAGTGATGGCGCAAGCTGGCAATAGGTGGTTTTCAAACGGCAAAAGAATAGAAGCGGGCGATACGATTGTTGTCCCTTTAGATGCTGATAGAGTGGATAAACTAACTTTATGGACGAGCATTAGTCAGGTTGTCTATCAATTTGGTCTTGCTGCCGCGGCTGTTAATTCCTTATAAAAAGGGTGAGGCTGATAGGAAATTGGGGCCTTGGTGACAGATATTCAAAATTCGCCTCTCAAATGCCTGATTATTCCGCACACCTACGGGGAGTCAAGCTGACAATGCAGGTGCAAAAGAACGTTTTAGTTAGTGTTAGTGAAGAGCAACAATCGATATCAAAGATTACTGAGAACGCCTCTGGTTATACTGATAGTATTAACCGCAGCACTGGGACAACAAGTAAAGTTGGGGGATTACCAGTTTATATAGTCAAGTCAGATGACGTGGTAGTGATCCCCGAAAAATCAAATTGGTTTTGCGCTGATGGTCGAATGAATTCGACCCGATATGGTATAGGTGCGGGGTTCGCCGCAGATAAGTTGAAACAAGCTTTTCTGAGGCGTGATATGAGACAATTTTTCTGTCAGGTCGCATTTGACGCTGCTGTGGAGCCCCTGTGATGGGTGAAGTAAAAGAAGAAGATGAAAAAAATGGGCCTATTCACTCTCCAGAACCCTACTATCAGGATGGTGAAATTGATCTTCGGGAACTTTTTTGCATTATCTGGGCCGGTAAATGGGTCATTATTTTGATGACATTTGCTTTTGCGGTGGGTGGCGTTACCTACGCCCTTCAAAAACCTGATATCTATCAAGCAAGTGCCTTATTAGCCCCAACTGAGGAAGATTCTAGGCCGAAACTTGGCGGGCAGCTTCAAGGGCTTGCAAATCTTGCGGGTGTAAACTTGGGTGCAGAAGGCTCCAGGAAAACAGTGATAGCAAAAGAAGTGCTTCAGTCCAGGGCTTTTCTGAGTGATTTTATCAGACGCCATGGGCTGGCTGTTCCACTGCTGGGAACTGCTGGCTGGGATATGCGCGAAAATGAGTGGATATATAATACAGAAATCTTTGATCCAGATACCAGCAAATGGAAGGTGGATGATAGTGAACATAGTTTAAAGCCGACAGACTGGGATCTTGTTAACAAGTTCAGGAATGAGCATCTTACCGTCAGTGAAAACGAGGAAAACGGCATGGTGACGGTGAGCGTGGTAAGTCAGTCCCCTGTCGCGGCCAAGCAATGGGTCGATTGGATAATCCATGATATAAACGAACATATGCGAAACCAGCATATAGAAGAGGCCGAGGCAAGGATTCAGTACTTGAAAAAGAAACTTACGGAAACTGATATTGCCGGTATGCAAAAGGTCTTTTATCAACTCATAGAGTCTGAAACACGAGCCGTCATGCTTGCAAGCGTGCGACAGGAGTACGTATTCAGAACGATTGACCCTGCTGTTGTACCACAAGAAAAGAGCGGTCCCAAGCGGGGGTTTATTGCCATGGTTTCGACAATGCTTGGATTCATGCTTGGTGTTTTTGTCCTGCTAATACGAGCGGTTCTTCGTAAAAGTGATCAAGGCGATATTAATAAACTTGCAACAACCAAGATTCAGAAAGACTTGCAGGAGCAATAATGGCCAAAAAATTTGCGTTAATCGGTGCAGCAGGATATATCGCGCCGCGCCATATGAAAGCTATAAAAGATACCGGTAGCGATCTTGTTGCAGCTTTGGATAAGAACGATTCTGTAGGTATTATTGATAGCTTTTTCCCTGATGCTGATTTTTTTACTGAGTTCGAACGTTTTGATCGTCACATCGACAAGCTTCGTAGACTCAATGGTGGTCAAGCAGTCGATTTTATGTCAATCTGCTCACCGAATTATCTGCACGACTCACACATGCGGTTCGCGCTACGCTCAGATGCAGATGCAATCTGTGAAAAGCCTTTGGTGCTTAATCCCTGGAACATTGATGGCTTGAAGGAAATTGAGCGCGACACAGGGCGGAAAGTGAACACTATTCTGCAGCTTCGTGTTCATCCGTCGATTATCGAACTGCGGGAAAAAGTACAAAAAGAGAGCGCTGATAGAAAGCACGAGGTTGATTTGACATATATCACCTCTCGCGGGCGATGGTATTTGCAGTCCTGGAAGGGCGACGAGAAAAAATCTGGTGGCATAGCCACTAATATCGGAGTTCACTTCTACGATATGTTGCACTTCATTTTTGGTGAACTGCAGGAGAGTGTTGTTCACCATAGCAGTGAAACCATGGCAGCGGGCTACCTTGAGTATGAGAATGCACGAGTGCGCTGGTTTCTCTCAGTGGACTATCAATACGTTCCTGATAGCGCCAAAGAACAGGGTCAAAGAACCTATCGTTCGATCACGGTAGACGGGGAAGAATTAGAATTCTCAGGTGGTTTTGCTGATCTCCACACGCGCAGTTATGAAGAAATTTTGGCGGGTCGGGGTTTCGGGGTAGAAGACAACCGTGTTGCAATAGAGACTGTTTCTAGCATTCGCAATGCCGTACCGATAGGTTTAAAAGGCAATTATCACCCTTTCCTAAAGGCTTGAATATGTCAGTCAAAATCCATCCTAGTGCAATTGTTGATAAAGGTGCCCAAATTGGCGATGGCTCCCGCGTATGGCACTTTGTCCACGTATGCAGTGGCGCCAGGGTTGGTCAGAATGTCTCGATGGGCCAGAATGTGTTCATTGGTAATAAAGTGACCATTGGTGACAACTGTAAAATCCAGAACAATGTTTCAGTGTACGACAACGTTCACCTGGAAGAAGGCGTATTCACCAACGGTTATCCCAC
>JAWVYU010000115.1:0-13370 GCA_033722575.1 Ketobacteraceae bacterium
AGGAAAATCATGGATATTTTTGAAGAGCATGAATCCGAAGTGCGCGGGTATATTCGATCATTCCCCACCGTATTTGACAAAGCGATTGGCGCTGAACTGTTTGATACTGAAGGCAAACGATATATCGATTTTTTTGCTGGCGCAGGTACGCTCAACTACGGTCATAACCCCGATGTTGCAGTAGAAGCACAGATTCAGTATCTCAAAGATCGTCGCATTGCCCATGGCCTGGACAAGGCGACTGTGGCGAAGCAGGAATTCATCAAAACCTTTGTGGAGAAAATCCTGGAGCCGCGCGGCTATGAATACAAGCTGCAGTTTACCGGTCCTACGGGAACAAATTGTACCGAGGCGGCCATGAAGCTCGCCCGGCAGGTGAAAGGCCGCCATAACATTGTTGCATTTACCAACGCCTATCACGGGCACACGATGGGTGCGCTGTCTGCTACTGGTAATGAAGCTTACCGTGACACCTCCTACGGTGCCCGTGGTGCCGTATCTTTCATGCCATTTGACGGCTTTCTGGGGGAAGATGTGGATACCATTCATGTGTTCCGTCGCTACCTGGAAGACAAGGGCTCCGGGCTGGAACTACCAGCCGCGGTGATCATTGAAACTGTTCAGGGTGAAGGTGGTATCAATGTCGCGTCTATGGACTGGCTCCAGCGCCTCGACGCCCTGTGCAAGGAATTCGATATTCTGCTGATTATTGATGATATTCAGGTAGGTAACGGCAGGACGGGTAAATTCTTCAGTTTCGAAGAAGCAGGTATCAAGCCGGACATGGTGTGTTTGTCGAAGTCCATTGGTGGTGGAAACCCCATGGCGTTATTGTTGATAAACCCCGCGATTGATGCCTGGTCGCCGGGAGAACACACCGGTACTTTCCGTGGCAACTCGCTTGCATTTGTTGCTGCAAAGGAGCTGATTGATCTTCACTGGTCCGATGACAAGCTCACTCATGAAGTTGGCCGTAAATCAAAAATCATTCTTGATGCGCTCAATGAACTGAAAAATGAGCACCCTGAATTCGAAACTGATGTGCGGGGTCGTGGTCTGGTAGTGGGTATTGAAACCAAAGTGGACGGTTTGGCGTCTGACGTTTCCGCCCGGTGCTTTGAAAAGGGTCTGATATCCGAAACTTGCGGCGCGGAAGGGCACGTCAACAAGATATTTGTTGCCCTGAATATTGAGGACGAGTTCCTGAAAGAAGGCCTGGAAATCTTTAAGGAAGCCTACCGGGAAGTGGCAAAGGAATATAAAGCGAAATCCTGAACACCATTTTCCTTGCGCACAGGGACGTGCGTTTCCGGCTCTTAGTCCAGACTGACTTTCTGCCTTATTGTTTCTTAATGTAAACGCCCTGTAACATATTGTTGTTATAAAGTTGGCGGTTTTAACGAAAGGTTATGCCAATGGGTATGCCGGTTTTGGTCTTGTCGCATCAAGTACCCGGATTTTTCTCTTCTAACGAAAATATCATCAGTTTATTCAAGCATTTGATCAGAATTCGTTTCATCTTAACGCCATCAAATCTCCCAATCTGATAAGAATTATTAAAGGTGAGTCCACATGGATTTGTTGCGCAGAATTCCCCATCGATTGCTGATCCTGCTGTTTGCTGCTGGTGTAATGACTGGCTGTGGCGGTAAGGCGGGCCTGGTTGCTCACAAGTACGAGGGCACATGGAGCACGCTCCCGGATTTTTCAACCCTGGCGCCAGTGTCAAAAACTGTCGTCAGTAATGTGGGAACTCATCAGCTTGGCACCAGCAGTTATGGTCTTGTGCTTAAAGGCAAGATAGAACTTCCAGCGGCCGGTCAATACCGGTTTTTCCTGCGCTCCGATGATGGCTCTCGCCTGCTGATCAACAATGTCGTTGTTGTTGACAATGATGGCGCCCACACTGCGCTCACCGTCGGCTCTGATCCTTTGTCACTTTCTGCTGGAGAGCATGAACTGAGGGTGGAATATTTTCAGGTTAGTGCAGACCAGGAGCTTTCACTCAGCTACCAGCTCAATAACGGGGGAACCACCTCTGTGACCCCGGGTATGTTGTCTTATTATCCCGTTCATCAGGAACCGGACAGCACTGACGGCACTGGCGGTGGTGACGATGGAACTGGTGGTGGTGACGATGGAACTGGTGGTGGTGACGATGGAACTGGCGGTGGTGACGATGGCACTGGCGGTGGTGACGATGGCACTGGCGGTGGTGATGACGGCACTGGCGGTGGTGATGACGGCTCCCCGCTATCAAGCGATAAAGCAGAATACAATGAAGGCGATGCTGTTGTTATTAGCTGGAAAAACGGCTCCGGAAGTGACCGTGACTGGATCGGTATTTATCGGTCGGGCACGATTCCAGGGAACTGTGAAAGCCACAGCAATTACGAGACCTGGCAATACACCAATGGAACTTCCGGCAGTACAACGTTTACGTCTCTTGCTCCAGGGCAATACCAGGCACAATTGTTTTCTGATGACAGTTATTGCTTCCTGGGGAGCCCTATTACTTTCACCATCGCCCAGGGCGATAACACCGGCGGTGGAACAGATTCCGTTCTGTCAGTGGATAAATCGGAATACAAAACAGGTGAGTCTGTTGTTGTAACCTATACAGACGGAACCGGTAGCGACACAGACTGGATTGGCATATTTCCCTCCGGGCAATTGAACACTTCCTGTGAAACCACTGATGCCTACACCACCTGGCAATACACCAATGGTATATCAGGAACCCGCACTTTCTCTGGTCTGGCTACCGGTACCTATCAGGCGCAGCTTTTTGCTAACGACGGCTACTGTCACGTGGGTAAACCTGTCAGCTTCACTGTCGTGCAGGGCGATAACCCTGGTGGTGGTGATGGCGATGGAGTAAAGATCGCGTTTATTGGTGACACCGGTACCGGCAGCAGCTTCCAGAGTGTGCTCAACCTGATCAGACAGGAAGGCGCGGAGCTGACCATTGTGGCAGGTGATACGTCCTACAGCAGCAGCCGTGATGATAACTGGGATTCCATGGTAAGAAGTACACTGGGCTCTTCGGATCCTGCTTTGATAGCGGCAGGAAATCACGATTACGGAGACAGTAACTTCAGCGACGTGCGCTCATTCGGAGAGGCCCGGCTGCGGCAGGCAACCCAGGTGAGCTGTTCCGGCAGCTATGCTGAGAAAATGACCTGCCGGTACAAAGATATCTACATTGTGCTGTCGGCGGTCGGTTCCAGCGGTAGCCGGTCAGATCACGAAAACTATATATCCAACGCTCTGAATAATGCACCCAGCGGCGCCTGGAGAGTGTGTGCATGGCACAAAAACCAGCGCGATATGCAAGCCGGTGGAAAATCCGATGAGGTGGGCTGGACGGCCTATGAAACCTGTCGCAGGAAGGGTGCCATTATTGCAACAGGACATGAGCACTCCTATTCCCGCACCCATCTGTTGAGCAGTATGAGCGAGCAGACCATTGCAAGCACGTCCTCCACGTTTACGGTAACGGAGGGAAGAACCTTTGCATTCGTGTCCGGCCTGGGTGGAATCGGTATCCGGGACCAGGAGCGGAGTGGCGACTGGTGGGCCAGCATCTATACATCCACCCAGGGCGCGCGCTACGGCGCCATGTTTGGAACCTTCTATGACGACCGTGCGGAATTCTATTTCAAAAATATAAATGGACAGATCATTGATCGGTTCACCGTTATGAAGGGCTACTGATATGAGATTATCGATAATAATAGCAGCCATACTGTTCAGCCAGTCGGGTTACGCTGGCTGCGAGGCTTCAATCGTAACAGGCAGCCACATGGCACTCAGCGAGGCTGAAGCCCTATCAGGTGCCTGGGAAGACGCAAAAGATGTGTGTTATCCCGGCGATGCATCTAAAATGGAAGTAAGTTGTGAGCCCGTTGCAGGAGCCAGCGGTGTGCAGGGGCAGGACTCTGTAAAATGTACACAGAGTGCTTCATGCACTTTGTGTGGTGATGACCTGGTACGCAAATACGAAGCGGTTGATTAGGCAACCTGCAACCCGACAAGAAAAAGGTAAGTGTGTAATGCGGTGTTTTTTTCAGAGTAGTATCGTTGCATTGGCGCTGGTTGTGAGTCCTGTGCTGCATGCCGGTTCCGATCAAAAGGCGCATCAGTCACCCAAGAAATACGACAAGCATGATGTTCTGAAAGATGATCATCTGGATGACCATGATCATCATGAAGAGGAAGAGGCAGAAATGCTCAAAAAGAGGCTTGCGGAGATGAAGGGCGCAGATATCTATTCCTGTCATCTGCAAGACTTTTCTCATCAATGCCGTGAGTACCCGATCCCGGAAGACGTTAAATCCAAACTACCGGATCTGAAACAGAGCTGTGAGTCCATGCCTCAGGGCAGGTTTAACAGCCGCAAGTGCCCACCTGATAACCTTGTGGGCAAGTGTATTCATATCCAGCGGAACTATCATGACCCCAAAACCCTGATTTACGATAATCACTACTATGGCGGTGATGGCTCACCCTGGACCCGGGATGAAATGGCCAGGGTATGCGAGGATCTGGAGGGGGAACTGGTACTGGAATAACTATTTCAACCGAAACAACAGGTTAGCGTTTGCTGACTGGCGGGGCATTAGATGCTAAATTAACCTGATGGATGGAATCGGGTTAATTGCATGACACTTTTACTGATATATCTGGCTATCGCCCTTGGCGTGTCCTTTCTGTGTTCTATTCTGGAGGCGGTGCTACTCTCCCTCACACCCAGTTATGTCGAGAAAACCCAGGCGGAGAGCCCGAGAACCGGTGCCCGCCTGGCGGACATCAGGGCCCGGCTTGACGAATCCCTATCCAGCATTCTGATTCTGAATACCTTTGCCCACACCATGGGCGCGGCCGGGGTGGGATCACAGGCCCTTCAGGTATTCGGTCAGGAGTGGGAAACACTGATAGCTGTACTCCTTACCCTGGGTATTCTGTATTTTTCCGAGATTATTCCCAAAACTCTGGGTGCTACCTTCTGGCGGCAGCTGGCGAAGCCCGCGGCTTACATCATTTCCTGGCTGGTCAAACTGGTTTTCCCCCTGGTCTGGCTTTCCACACTGATCACCAGAACTTTCAGTACCAGCAAGGAAAATGAAATCACCCGTGAAGAAATTATTGCTCTGGCATCATTGGGGCACCGGGACGGAACACTGGTGTCCCAGGAAAACGAATACCTGTCCAATCTGTTACGGCTCAGGGAGTACAAAACCGAGGAAATACTGACCCCCAGAAGCGTTGTGCATATGCTGAAGGAATCAATGACCGTTTCTCAGGCCCTGGACACACCGGAGACACGCCAGTTTACCCGCATTCCTGTTTATGGCGACAACATTGACGACATCAAAGGTAAGGTTATCCGCGCTGATCTTTTCGAAGCGGAGCGCAATGGCCAGGGGAAAGAACCCATTATCCGGTTTGCCAAGCCAATCACCAGGGTGTCGGAAAAACTTCCGGTCCAAAATCTTATGGACCTGTTTATCCGCCAGAAAGCGCACCTTTTTCTTGTGGAAGACGAATTTGGTCAGACCGCCGGGGTGGTGACTCTGGAAGATGCCATAGAAACCCTGCTGGGCCGGGAGATTGTTGACGAAACAGATCAGGTTGAGGATATGCAGGCCCTGGCTAAAACACGCTATCGAGCGCGGCTCAGAGATAAAAAGCTGAGAAATAATGAAGAATAGATTGAAATTGTCATCCCTGATGATCTTGCTCTGTCTGCTTGCTTCGCCTCCGGGGTGGTCAGCGGAGCAAATGCGGGTGGCCTATCTGAACCCGACCCACGAAGGTGATATGTTCTGGGGCAGGGTAGTCGGGTTTATGAGAGCCGTTGCTGACGATCTGGAGATTGATCTCAGAGTCTACTATAACGATTCGGCAAACAGGTTTGGTGAAAAGGAAATTGCACAGAAGGTATTGAGTGGGGAAGATAAACCGGATTATTTCATTACACAGATAAAGCGCAATACGCTTGTGTCGCTGCTTAAAATGACCAGTGACAATAATATAAGATACTTTACAATCAACACTGGGGTTTCGGAAGAAGACAAAGAAAAAGTTGGCAGTCCAAGAGGAAAGTTCCCCAACTGGATCGGTCAGATGGTGCCTGATGATTATCAGGCAGGCTATGAGCTGGCGGAGTTCCTGATCGTAAGGGCGGGTAGCACCGGTATTATTGGTGAGGATAAATCCTCCGGTCTGTTAGCACTCAGTGGTGGACGTGATTCCACGGCTGCACTGCAGCGTAACAAAGGGCTTATGGACGCCCTGAACAGATATCAGAATGTGCAACTCAAACAGTTGCTTTTTACCGAATGGGGGCTTGAGGCATCTTACGAACTGGCAGGGAAACTATTCAGGAGACACCCCGATATTTCGGTTATCTGGGCGGCCAGCGATGGTATTGCCCTGGGTGTGGCCCGCGCTGCCAATGAGTCAGGGTTGCAGATCAACAAGGATGTCATTACGGGGGGGATAGACTGGTCCCTGGAAGGTATTGATGCGGTAAAAAACGGAACATTGTCGGTGTCTCTGGGAGGTCACTTTATGGAGGCCGGTTGGGCATTGGTGCTGTTACATGACTATCATCATGGCATTGATTTTGCTCCAGACACCGGGGTGGTCATCAAGACCGAATTCATTCCCCTGACACAGGAAAACCTGCCTGTTTATGAAAAGATGCTGACACCGGCAACGCTTTCCAGAATTGATTTCAAGCGGTTTTCAAAAGTTCATAATCCAGCACTCAAAAAATATCGTTTTGGTCTGGATGCATTAACTTTTCGAGAAGATACCCAACGTCAGCGATGAATGTTGAGCGCTGCTGTTGGCGCTGCTACGTACTGGTTTCCCGGTGAAGGAAGTGTGTCCGCAGAGGACCTAGCTCTCCGTTTCTACTCGGTCCCGGCCATTCCGCTTTGCCTCGTAAAGGCAATCATCGGCACGCTTCAGCAGGGCTTCATGCTGATCGCGTGCAACGGGAATCTCGCCGCTCACACCTGCGCTGATCGTCATGTTCACGGGCTTGCCGTTGTGGTGCACCACCGTGGCTTTCAATTCTCTGCGAATGTTCTCGGCAATATGACATGCCCCCTGGGTGTCGGTATCCGGCAACAATACGACAAATTCCTCTCCTCCGTACCTTGCAGCTACGTCCAGCGGGCGGCGCAGCTGGGATTGAACAACTTCCGCCGCTGTTTTAAGGCACAAGTCCCCGAAGGCATGCCCGTGAGTGTCATTAAGTTTCTTGAAATGATCTATGTCCATCAGCAGCACTGACAACGGCTGCTTTTCCCTGAATGCGCGGTTATATTCTGTTCTAAATGTCTCGTCGAAATAGCGCCGGTTGTAAAGTTGGGTCAGCCCGTCTGTAATGCTGACAACATGCAATTGCGCGTTTACGGATTCCAGTTCTTCGGTTCGCCTGCGTACCAGTTCATCGAGCTCATGGGTATGTTTGCGCTGTGCTTCTTCAATCAGCTGACGGTCCATGTTAATTCGATAACTGATAGTGAGCGCCAGGAACAGCGCCATCACAGCATTGCATACATAGATAAGCGTTTGCACAGTCAGGGTGACCGGCAGTATATCAAGGGCCGCCAGTATACCTGAGCCACCACCGATAATCCCAAAAATGCTGGCAATTACCATGTGTCTGGCGGGAGGGTAGCGATCCCTGATACGTTTTATAATAACGGTGGCAAACAAGACGATAATGATGAGTGAATAACCCAGAGAAATACGGATCAACAGGCTGTAATCGATATATCTTGACGCAAACAGGGGTAGCAGCGCGAGGCTACCGGCAATCAGCATTAATCTGGCAAGTGCCGGCGCAGCGTCTTTCAACAGCAGGATTCTCGAGGTAAACAGGCAAAGACTGAATCCAACAAGACTGATACCGAAAACATTGGCGGTTTCCATGGAAGGGATGGCAGCTTCAGGTAGAATACTGGGGGGAATTCCCTTACGGTAGGAAAAAATCATCAGAAAACTGAAAATAAAAATCGCATAGTACAAAGCTGATGAATCCCTGGTGAGCGCTGCCACCACCAGATGGTAAAGGCTGAAGATGATCATGAGGCCGAAAAATATACCCAGCCCCACCGTACGAGTGAAATCGTAGGTAGTGAATGCCTGGCGGTCCCATATCTGTACCGGAATACTCAGTGCCGAACTGCTTTGTACACGGATAACGATGGTAATTCGGGCTTTGGCCGGTAACGTCACCGGATGGAGGTTCTGTGCGTGCGCTATGGGGCGCAAGCGGTAGGGAATGCTGTCACCAGACTGCTGATGGGCAATGACTTGTTTTTCTTCGTCAAGAACATACAGATTAATGCTGTCCAGGTAGTTGTTGGAAAGCTCTATGAGCAGGTCCTCTGGTTTATTCTGCGGGTTTTCGACAGCGAAACGCAGCCAATAGGCTTTATCCCTGAATCCGAAGCTTGCCTGGGGCGTACTGACTTCCTTCCAGCCAGTATGGTCCATGATCTCACTGACATTTATAACGTTTTCAGGCTCCACCAGGTAATGCAGGCCAGGCCCCAGTGTTATGGACTCAAAGTCGGTGCCGACAGAAACAATCAGCGCGGACACGTTAGCCGAAAGCAGCATGCAAGCAAACAAACAGTGGATTATCAGTGCGGCTCTAATCATGCTCTGTCCGGTTACGGCCATTTCGTTTTGCGCGGTACAGGCAATCATCGGCCAGTTTCATCAGTGAATCCTGGGATTCAGGAGTAGCAGGAACGGTGCTCGCTACGCCAATACTGATCGTGATATCAATTGCCTGATCATCATCGGCGAAGGTTGATTCTTCAATGGTTTTTCTGATGCTTTCGGCTACGTGAACTGCACCCTCAAGGGGCGTATTCGGAAGCACAACCACGAATTCTTCTCCTCCGTATCTGGCGCAGATATCGGGGGGACGGCTAAGACATTGGACAATATGCTCGGCTACCTGCTTAAGACAGCGGTCGCCAAACTGATGGCCGTAGTTGTCATTCAGCTGTTTGAAATGGTCTATATCCATCATCAGTACGGCGATGGGTTTTTTCTGGCGGTAGGCACTGCGGAATTCATTATCGAATATTTCGTCGAAATGACGCCGGTTTAAAAGGGCTGTCAATCCGTCGGTTATACTGGCTTCCAGTAACTGTTCATTCGCTTTCTGCAGTGCCTCGGTCCGTTTTGTTACTTTTTCATCCAGGTCCATTGTCAGCTGCAACTGGGCACGCTCTCTGGCTGCGCGATCCAGATTCATTCGGTTGGAGAGCGCCAGGGAGTAAAAAAGGACACTGAGGGTTACGCCGATTCCCACTGCGTTGATTCCGAGCAGGGTGATGGGTAAGCGCCCGGACACTGTAAGCACGTTGATAATAACGCCAAGGGAGGCCAGAAATATAGCAATCACGACGTACTTTGCCGGCTCATATCTGTCAAACAGACGGAATAGGTATACCACGATCTGAATCAGTGCGTTGGCAACGGCGAGCCCCAGGGCGAGCTTGAGTACCGTCTGATAGGGCGCAATGAATGTGCTCAGCCACAACAATATAGAAACCATCAGAATGCCGTTCATTGCCAGCGCCAGTCTGGGACGTTCCTCAAGCTTCAATACCGCTTTGCTGAACAGGGATGTGGCACCACAGGTACCGCAGATTCCCAGCATAATAAAATAATCACTCAGCCAGATGTTATCCGGCCATAGCAATGCTGTGGCTGTGCCATCCATACTGGTTACGATGAACAGTATTCCCAGTATGGAAAAACTCCAGTAAATGAACGCTTTTTCACGTATGTAAATATAGAGCAGCAGATAATAGGAACTGATGGCAATGAAAACGCCGTATATTATGGACTGAAAAAGGGTGCGTCGATAATCGGCGCTGACAAAATGCTGGTGATCCCACACCGTAATCGGAATGCGGTTGGTGGAGGTAGTTTGTACTCTTATCAGAATGTCGTAATCGTTGCTGGGCTGCAGGGTGAGGGGAGCCAGAAAATTAGCATGGCGCATGGGACGCTTATTTGCCGGGTGCTTGTCGCCCAGTACGATATGTTTTACCAGTGCCCCCTCAGTACCAAGCTGATAAACGTCAATGTAATCCAGGTAAGGATTACTGATCTCAATCAGCATGTCCCTTGTGTAGGGTGCGCTGTTGGCCAACCGAAACAGTATCCATCTGGGCTCGGGCGAAAAACCAAAACTCAGCGAGTCCTGGTCAGATACCTGCCACCCGTCAGCAGCAAGTGCTTCTCCGGGCCGTTCCGGTTGTTTTCCCGGGTGCTCCACTATCCGGTAATTGAGGCCGTATCCCAGTTCCAGCGATTTGAATTCCGGTTTGATGTTGATGGTCAGGTTGGGTTCCGTGGGGGAGGCGATCGCTGACAGGGCATGCGTGCACAGCAACAGACAAACTGCCAAGTAGTTGATAACTGTCATTTTTCGCTGGTCATGCTTCATGCATTAAGTGTAGTTGAAATTGTCTGACATCAGGGCACAAATTACTTTTTGGTATAGGTATATAACCGGGCATCTGCTCTGGTGGCGCACACGACGTCAAAAGCCGGACAGGCCTTCAGTTGTTGGCCTAAATGAACTAAGCTCAGGCCAGTGGTTATGCTAATGACAGAACCAAGGAGGAGAGGATGATCAAACTGACCGTAAATGGGAAGCGACACACCTACGATGGTGATCCTGCCATGCCGTTGCTTTGGTACTTGCGGGATGTACTTAACCTGACCGGGACTAAATACGGGTGTGGTATTGCCCAGTGCGGGTCTTGCACGGTGCACTTCAACGGACAGGCACAGCGAAGTTGTACTCTGACGATGAAAGCCGTGGCCAACGGGGAAATCACTACCATTGAAGGTCTGGGTGGAGACAGTGAGCATCCGGTTCAGACTGCCTGGATCACTCACAAGGTACCACAGTGCGGATTCTGTCAGGCCGGGCAGATCATGCAGGCTGCAAGTCTGCTGCAAAACAACCCATCCCCCTCCGAGGAAGATATCAGAACCTCCATGAGCGGCAATATCTGTCGCTGTGGTACCTATCCTCGCATTGTCCGGGCCATAAAGTCAGTTGCAAAGTCCGCTAACGGGCCGTCGGACAACAGCGTTGCGGGTGTGAATCACTTTGATCCGGCGTCAGTCGCGGCTGAGGGAGGTGAGTTGCTATGAAAACATTCTACGATATGGACCGACGCCGGTTTCTGAAGACCGGGATAGTGATGGGTACCGGACTGGTACTGGGAACTCACTTGGTGAGCGGCCGCAGGGCAATGGCTGGAGATTCGCAAACCGGTGTTCTTAGAAAGAGCAGCGAACAGGCCAGGGAAGCGAATCTGTTTGTGGCACTTTTACCCGATGGGACGGTTGAGATCACTTGTCACCGCTCTGATATGGGGCAACAAATAAGAACCGCCGTGGCGCAGATCGTGGCCGATGAAATGGAGGCGGACTGGGACCGTGTCCGGGTGATTCAGGCTCAGGGCGACCCCGCCTACGGTGATCAGAATACCGATGGGTCCCGGAGCATCCGCTACAACTTCGACCGGCTGCGGGAAATGGGTGCCAGCGCGCGCTTCATGCTGGAGCAGGCGGCTGCCAATCGCTGGAAAGTGGACCGCAGTACCTGCAGGGCCAGCCTTCATGAAGTGAAGCATACCTCAGGTAAAAGCCTGCCTTTTGCGGATCTGGTGAAAGATGCGACCTCGCTGGAGCCGCCAAAAGCGGATCAGGTCAAGCTGAAGAAACGCTCCGACTGGCGTTATATCGGTAAGGGCAAGCCCAGTATTGACTTGCACAATATTGTGCATGGTGAGGCTGCCTTCGCGGCTGACGTGCGGGAACCCAAAGCGCGGGTCGCGGTTATCGAGCGTCCGGACGTGGTGTTTTCAAAGGTGGCTTCCTTCAATAAAAAGGCGGCAATGAAAGTGCCCGGAGTCGTTGAAGTGGTGAAGCTGCCCGATCCGGTGGCGCCGGCGAAGTTTTTACCCAAAGGCGGTGTTGCGGTGATTGCCGAGAATACCTGGGCGGCGCTTCAGGGTAAAAAGGCGCTGGATGTGAAGTGGGATCTCAGCGGCAATAAAGCTTATGACTCAAAGGACTTCAAAAAGGAACTGTTCAAATCCGTTGAGAGTGCGGATATTACTGTTCGCGAGAAAGGAAATGCAAAACAGACCCTGAAAAAAGCCGCCAGAAAGCATCAGGCAGACTATTACGTACCACACCTAAGCCAGGCGCCCATGGAACCGCCCTGTGCCACTGCCAGTTTTAAAGACGGGAGTGTGGAAATCTGGGCCGCCACCCAGAACCCCCAGGCCGACATGTCCACCGTGGCGGAATACCTCGGTATAGAAAAGGAAAAGGTCACCTGTAATGTGACGCTGCTGGGTGGAGCGTTTGGTCGTAAGTCGAAGCCGGACTTTTCAGCAGAAGCGGCCTTTTTGTCCCGCGAAATCGGGCAGCCGGTGAGGGTACAATGGACCCGGGAAGACGACATAAAGCATGGCTATTTCCATACGGTCAGCGCCCAGCGGCTGGAAGCTTCCCTGGATAAGAAAGGCGCGATTGAAGCCTTTCGCCACCGCACTGTGTTTCCACCCATTGCTTCAACCTTCACCGAGGGCGCAACCAAGCCCATGGGGATTGAACTTGATCTGGGGTTTCGGGACTCTCCCATATACGCACCCCATTTGCTGCTGCAGCACGGTGAAGCCAAGGCAATGACCCGGATTGGCTGGATGCGTTCTGTTTCCAATATTTTCCATGCCTTTGCGGTGCAGTCGTTTCTGGCGGAGCTTGCCGACAAGGCGGGGCAGGACCCCAAGGATTTTCTGCTGGCAGCCATTGGGCCGGATCGAAAAATCGATTTCGCCGCCCAGAACGCCGACTACTCAAACTATTCTTCCCCCATAGAAGAGTATCCGTTTGATACAGGGCGGCTGCGGCATGTTACTGAACGCGCTGCCTCCATGGCTGACTGGGGCCGCAAGCTGCCCAAGGGGCACGGCCTGGGTATTGCCGCGCACCGCAGTTTCGTATCCTATGTGGCAACTGTGGTTGAGGTTTCCACCGTGGATGATGGGGAGTTTGCCATTGAAAATGCCTGGGTGGTGATCGACGCGGGAACGGTGGTGAACAAGGATACTGTAGTCAATCAGTGCGAAGGTGGTTCAATCTACGGCCTGAGTTGTGCCCTGGGGAAAATCACGTTCAAGGATGGTGCTGCCGAGCAGACTAACTTTCATAATTACAAGGGGGCCAGTATTGGTGACGCGCCAGCGAAGATTCCGGTAGAAGTGGTGGAAAGCGACGCGCCTCCTGCCGGA
>JAWVYU010000116.1:0-13310 GCA_033722575.1 Ketobacteraceae bacterium
TATTGCCGGTTATGTCATGGCAACCCAGACAGAAAAAGCCTGGCTGAGCTTTACCAACCAGGCACTGCGGCGGGTTATGAACCTGAGCCTGCTGAGCTTTGTGGTGCTGGTGCTGATACTGCTGGGCTACGCTGCCTGGCTGTCGCTGCGCATCAAACGCCTGAAGCAGCAAGCGGAAGCGGCGATTCACCCCGATGGCACCATTGTACCCTTTGCCCCCGGCACCGCGCCGGACGAGCTGGGCGCCCTGAGCCAGAGCTATACGGACCTGCTCACCCGGGTAAAAAACTACAACGAGTATCTGCAGAGCCTGACCCACAAACTGGCCCATGAAATTCGCACACCGCTGGCCATTGTGAAGTCTTCTCTGGAAATGCTGGGGTCGGTTGAGGGTGAAGCGCAGAAAACCTATATTGAACGCGCGCTCAGTGGCAACCAGCGCCTGGCCAATATTCTCAATGCCATGAGCGAATCCACCCAGGTAGAGCAGCTGGTGCAATATGCCGAGTTTCATACCATGGACCCGGAGCCATTGTTACATGACATGGTAAATGCCTATACCAGCACCTACCCGGATTTCCGGTTCCGTCTGGAGTGCACCGGCGCCCCCGCCAGCATCCGTGGCAACCCGGAACTGATCGCGCAACTGCTGGACAAGCTGGTGGACAATGCCCGGGATTTTACCCCGGTGGAGGAAACCATCACCATCACGCTCAATCGCACACCCCACCAGGTGCGGCTGTCCGTATCCAACCCCGGCTCGCGGCTGCCTGATACCATGCACGACCAGTTATTTGACTCTCTGATTTCCGTACGGGACAACGCTGCGCGGGACGAGGGCGAGCACACGGGTACCCATTTAGGACTGGGGCTGTACATTGTCCGCCTGATCGCCCAGGCCCATCAGGGGCAGGTGGCGGCGTTTAACCTGCCGGGGAACCGTGGGGTGTGCTTTCAGGTAACCCTGCCCCATGCGGGAGCTGATCCCACGTAGGCAGCCGCTCAACGCACCAGGCAATGCTGAACTAGCGCCCCTAGTGATTGCTACTATACTCACAGGAACCGAACACTTTTTATTCACACCCACGCATGCCCGAGAGAGTGCACCTGTATGGAAGATAATTACGATGAACGCCGCCGTGCGCCCCGCTCGGATATTCAGGACACGCTGTTTATCAAATCCATCAGCTCATCTCAGGTCACCTCTTTCTCCAGCGATTTCAAAACCTGCAATACGGTCAACGTATCTGCTTACGGTATGCAGGTGATTCTGGATTTCGAAGTGCTGGTGGATTCGGAAATCGCGCTCTGGGTGGTTCAGGACGACACGGGCGAGCGGACCCTGGTGGACGGCACTGTGCGCTGGACCAGTAAAACCGCCGGCGACCACAAGTACCTGGTGGGAATCGAGCTCAATGAACAGTCCGTAAGCACCATTGAGCAGTGGATTGAAAACACCGACACCAGCCCATCTGGCGACGAATAACACTAACCAAATTAGTTTATCGCGATAAATGGGCCGTTTTGCGCTTGCCAATGACCGGTCTTTTTAGACACAATATTTCCCCATAAGAAATTCGATAAACCTATCAAAACCGAATAACGATAATTATAGTGAGCCAGGAAAGCGCCATGAAACCACAGATTCTTGCTGCAGCCATGTCTGCCCTACTGCTGGCCGGTTGTTCCAGCATGCCCTCCATGCCCAGTCTGGGAGAACCGGATCCGATCATCTCCAATCTGATGGGCAAACCGGTGACCTTTGTTGAGGGGCGCCTGGGATTACCCAACCGTCGCACCGATTCCCCCTCGGGCTCCATGGTATGGACCTATCTGGATAACGAAAAAGGAGCCACCGCCAAGGCCTGTGAGGTGTCACTGTCCATACGCGATGGCGTAGTGGAGCATGTGTACATCTCCCGTCAGAACAAGTCACTGATGTCTTTTGTTACCAGTGCCTGTGACCGTATTCGTGAGGAAGTGATCGCAAAGAGCTGATACGCTCGCGATCACCAGCCGCTGCCCGCGTCTCAGTGCAGGCAGCACTTCTTATATTTTTTGCCACTGCCACAGGGGCAGGGATCGTTGCGCCCCACCTTGGGGGTTTCGTGGCGAAAGGTTTCCACGGATGATTCCGGCTCTTCGAACAGCCCGTCATCATCATCGTCTTCGTCATCCTCAAACTCACTGAGAGCCTCGCCCAGGGTACGACCCAGGGTGGCGTAATCCAGGGCAGCGTGACGGAACAGCAGGAGCATTTGCTCGGCCACCTCGGTAAAGCTTTTATCCTGCCGGGCGAAATCTTCATATATGGCCCTGGCATAATTTTCATCCAGAAAGAAGCTCAGTGGCAGCATGTAACTGGCGAGCTCGTCTTCCAGGTCCTCGTTTAAACAGGACTCCCAGATCTCGCTGAGCCAGTCATGGGCTTCGTAAAAACCCTTGCTCCACTGCCCCACATCCGCCTGATCACCAAAGTTGGCAAAGACTTCCTGCTTGATGTCCATCATGTCCGGAATCGGAGACTCCCCGGTAATTACCCGGAAGTTGATCCAGTTATACAGGTCCATGATGGTCCCCAGCACATCGTTGGGCTCACCCAGAGTCTCGGGGATTTCAAGCTTTTCTCCCAATACCACGGGGAGCCAGTCCCGCGGTGGAATCATTTCCGGGGAGCTGCACACCGCGGTAAAAAAACCACACAGCTCGTAAAAGCTGAACTCTCCGTCCTCCGCATTCAGATGGGGAAGATAGCCCTCCAGCTGCTGCTGGATGATACCGATATCAGGAATCGTGGGTTGCGACATCATCACCTCTAAATTTCACCGATTTGCCTGAGCACATCGACAAAGCGTTTCGTGTATTCAGACCGTTGCTGTGGTTGGGCCGGTCCGACTTCGCACCATTTCTGCTGTAATTGTATCACCTGCTCGCTGATGCCCTGGCGCTGTTCCCGCTGCCCCAGCCCGGTGGACAGGCGGGACACCTGCAACTCCATGCGCTTCTGCTGGTCCTCGCTGGGGGACTCCAGGCCAGCTGCAATTTCCAGCTCGATGCAAAGCGTGCGCAGCTCACCGGCATTCTGCTCCAGCTGGGCCGGCTTTGGTAGCTCTTCCCCCCGGGCGATTTTCTGCAACTGCTCCAGCCGCTGCTGCAGGCCGTTTTTCAGGGCATGATCGTCAATATCCAGAAACAGCTCATTGTCCGGCACCTCAGCGGCCCCCTGCTCAATACAGCGGGCCTCCAGCTCATCCAGCCGGGCAATCTTCTGCCATACCTGCGCCACGCGGGCCCGGCGGGCAGCCGCCCTGGCAACCTTGATTCCTTCCTGGACCTGCTCGCACACTCCCTTGTAGCGCTTTTGTACCTCGTCGTAATGATCCCTTGGCAGTGGCCCGACGTCGGTAAAGCGCTGCTGCAGTTGACGGAATTCCTTTTCGCTTTCCGCCACGGACAGATTTTCCGCCTCGGACAAGTGTTCGATCAACTCAATGATATGATTGGCTTCGCTCAGATTCTGCTGTCTTTCTTCAGTAGCGGCCTGACGTTCTTCATCCCGACGGGAAAAAATCTTGTCACAGGCGGCGCGGAATTTGCGCCAGAGCTTGTTTTCATCGCGCCGGGCCACCATACCGGTTTCTTTCCACTGACGCTGCAGCCCTTTGGCCTCATCAATGGCCTTCTGCAGATCCGGTTCCTCAATCAGCGCGTTGGCTTTCTCGATCAGGGCTTCACGCTTTTTCCTGTTACGGTTCCATTCCTCGCTGAGTTTGGCCCGCAGCTGATCCAGCAGATGGTTGAATTCGTCCTGAACGCTTTTGCCCTCCTTGCGCTCCACGGGATTGTAAAGCCGCCATTCCTGTTTGGCGGTTTCATAAACCTGGTTCACCGCAGTCCAGTCAGCGTTCTCGAAGTTGAAGTGCTTCAGATAGTCTTCCAGCTGACTGACAATACGCCGGCGTTGTTCCAGGTTTTTCTGGCGGATTTCCGAGAGGTTCTCAAAGTATTCGCGGCAGGGCTCATAGGCTTTTTCCGCAGCCTCACTGAAACGCTGCCACAGCTCCTGGCCTTCCCGGGCGGGGCCCAGGGCCTTCCACTCACGCTGTAATCGCTTGATGCGGTTGGCGCGCTCCTGGGGGTCCATGTCGGCATCGATCATAGCTTCCATTTCGTCCACCAGTTGCTGCTTTTTCGGCAACACGGCAAAGCCCTGCCAGTCCCGCAGCTCATTCACCCTGCCCGCGTAGGCACGCAATTCCTTCTGAAAATTCTGGGCACTTTTCATGGGAATATGCCGGGCCCATTTCTGGGCGTCTCCCAATAGTTTGCTGGCAGGCTTGAGGCGGCCCTCACGGATCGCTTCATCGAGCTTTTCAAGCAATTGCCGGAGGTTGCCGATGGCTTCTTTTTCCTTGGCCTCGGCTTTGGCCCGCAGACTGTCGAACAGGCGATTGGCTTTCTGCACCAGCTGCCAGGCTTCGGGAGGTGTAATCTCTTCCGGCCACTCCAGATCCCGCGATACCTTGTCGAGCTTTTTCTTGAGCCCCAGTAGCTCGTGGGTGGTGGCGTCCTCGGCTTCCAGCAAGGCAAGCGCCGCTTTTTTCATGGCGTCGCCTTGCTCATTGAGCCGATGAATGGATTTCAGGGTTTTTTCAAGGGTGCTATAGGCACGATTGAAGCGTTTGCGCTCGTCGGCATCGGGGGCGTACTCTTCGGCGGCTTCCTGCCAGCGGGTTTGCTGGGTTTTCAGCAGCGCAGAAATAGCCGGGATGTCCTCGCTCTGCAACGAAGCGGATGCTTTCAGCTGGGCCAGGGTGTTTTCCAGCTGTTCGCAGGCTGCCATACGTTCCCGCAGGGCCTCGCGCTGCTGCTGTGCCTGGGCCCGGATGGCATTTTCTTCCTGCTGCGCCTCGCTGATCATCTGGCGGCACAACTCATAAGCCCGGTTGAATCGTTTGGCATCATCTGCCGAGGCGTGCATCTCGATTCGGGTCCACTGTTTGTGCCAGTGGTCCACCTTGGTCTGATACATGGGATCATCACTGCCACGGGACAGCTGCTCCATGTTCAGGCAAACGGTATCGATCTGCTGTTCCAGGTTTTCTTCTTTCTTCAGCTCATCACGAATGTCCTGCAGCTTGTTGCGGGCAATCCGGAACACACTTTTGTCTTTACCTTTGGTGGCTTTTTCCACCTCTTCCAGCAGATCTTCACTGGTGACTTTTTCAATGGCTTTCTGGCGCAAGGCTGCCAGCGGCAGGGTCAGAGCATACCTGGCAAGCACCTTTTGGTCACTGATGCTGTCCAGCGCCAGAGTGCCCAGGGCCGCGCTTTTGGTGGATTCAATAATGCCGGCCAGCGCCTGACCGTCGAGCCCCCTGATGAGCTTCTCAATACGCGTATCCAGGGAAGTGTCTCCCTCCATAAAAGGCATCAGGTGCTCGATCATTTTCATGCGTGCCGCGGGGTTCTTTTCCTGCTGGATGATGCTGATGAGCTTTTCCCGGTCCGTCAGTTTCCTGACCGCTGCCAGACGGACGTCTGCATCCACATCGTTTCTGGACAGCAGTTCAATGATGTGAAGATCATCCGGATCAGCGGCGTCCAGCTGGGATACCGCCTGAATGCGCACCTGAGGCTTTGCGCTTTGCCATTTTGGCTTGAACAGTTTTTTAAACATGATATTAATTCTTGTTAGTGTCGACGATAAGTAACAAAACTGAATTCCAGAGCCCCGGAAAAGTCCTGGCGCTCCTCTTCATGCCAGATCTCCGGATCTATTGCCGGAAAAAAGGCATCCCCCTCCACCTGGGTATGCACTTCGGTGACATAAAGCACGTCCACTCTGGGTAGGGCGGCGCGATAGATTTCACCGCCGCCGATGACCACGGCTTCCTGCACTTCTTCGTTGAAAAATTCCTGCGCTTTGGCAATTGCCTGATCAAGACTGGCCACCAGATAACAGCGCTCGGGCAGCTCGTAATCCTGCTGGCGACTGATCACAATATGCGGCCTCCCCGGCAGAACGCCGGGCAGTGATTCAAAGGTTTTCCGCCCCATGATCAGGGGCTTGTTCATGGTTCGCGTCTTGAAGTTTTTCAGATCTTCAGACAAATGCCAGGGCAAACGGTTATTCCGCCCGATTACCCCATTATCGGCCTTTGCCACCATCAGTGACAACATGGTGCCTCCTTTTTCCTGAATCGGGTGCTAAATGGCTACCGGCGCCTTGATATGAGGATGGTATTCGTAACCGGTAAGCTCAAAATCATCGAAAGTGAAATCAAAAATGGAAGTCACCTCCGGATTGAGCTTCATGGCAGGCAGCGGCAGGGGTTCGCGGGACAGCTGCAGCTCCGCCTGCTCCCGGTGATTGGAGTAAAGGTGCACATCACCAAAAGTATGCACAAACTCACCGGGCTCCAGGCCGGTAACCTGCGCCATCATCAGGGTCAGCAGTGCGTAAGAGGCTATATTGAAGGGCACCCCAAGAAACACATCAGCACTGCGCTGGTACAACTGGCAGGACAGCTTTCCGTTGGCCACATAAAACTGGAACAGGCAGTGGCACGGTGGCAGGGCCTGTTTGTTGCGGCGGGCATTTTCCACCGGGCTGACGGAGGGGTCCGGCAGCACCGCCGGATTCCAGGCACTTACCACCAGGCGGCGGGAATCCGGATTCTGTCGGATCTCTTCTACCACCTCGCTGATCTGGTCGATGGTCTCGCCATTGGCGCCTTCCCAGGAGCGCCACTGTTTGCCGTACACCGGCCCCAGCTCGCCTTCCTCCGTGGCCCACTCGTTCCAGATGGAAACGCCATTGTCCTTGAGGTACTGGATGTTGGTGTCGCCTTTCAGAAACCAGAGCAGCTCGTGAATAATGGATTTGAGGTGCAGCTTCTTGGTGGTCACCATGGGAAAGCCTTCCGACAGATCAAACCGCATCTGGTACCCGAACACACTGGTAGTACCGGTGCCGGTTCTGTCAGCTTTGGTCACGCCGTTATTCATGATATGGCGCATAAGATCGAGATACTGTTGCATTAGTAGAGCCCGCAGCTAGTGTTTGGATTTGGAGGTTTTTTGCCCGGATCGGGATGGTTCCTGTCCGGGTTGTGGCTGTTTCCGGGAAAGTGCCAATAAAAATAGGCCAACCGCGATCATTGGCAAGGTCAGCAACTGGCCCATCGTGAGCCAGCCGAAAGCGATGTAGCCAATATGCGCATCAGGCTGACGCACGAACTCCACAGAGAACCGAAAGATCCCGTAAAACAGTGCAAACATTCCGGATACCGCGTATTTGGGCCTTGGCTTGGCGGAGTAGAACCAGAGAATCAGGAACAGTACCAGCCCCTCCAGGGTGGCCTGATACAGTTGCGACGGGTGCCGCGGCAGGCTGTCCACATGGGGGAACACCATGGCCCAGGGCACGTCAGTGGGTTTGCCCCAGAGTTCGCCGCCGATAAAGTTACCAATCCGGCCGGCACCCAGCCCGATGGGAACAATGGGGGCGCCAAAATCCAGGATTTCAAACAGGGATTTGTTGATTTTCCGGCCATACCACCACATACAGAAAAGCACGCCCAGAAAACCACCGTGGAAGGACATACCACCCTCCCAGACCGCGAACATGGTCAGCGGATTTTCCAGGAACGCCGGAAAATTGTAGAACAGGACATAACCCACCCGTGCACCAATTACCACGCCGAGGGAGCCGTAAAAAATCAGATCGCTGACTTCTTCGGGCTTCCAGCCGGAGTTGGGCTTTTTTGCCCGGTAAGTGAGCAGTAAATAACCGGCTACAAAACCGATCAGGTACATCAGGCCGTACCAGCGGATATCCAGCGGCCCCAAACTGATCGCTACCGGGTCGATTTCGGGATAAACAAACATAAATTGGTGATTCCTAATCGGTCATTCTGTTCTTAACGTTTTTTTTGAGCCCGAATAGTACACCATGCACCGGCTTCTTTATAGCCGTCACTGCATGGGTTGCACCACGGAAAGCACCGTCTGCCGTGGCGAAGTAAACAGACTGTTTGAGTGGACCCGGTACCTGTACAACTGCTGCGGCCAGTTCTTTGTGCGTAAATACCCGGTTCAGCTGCCCATGGGCCAGGGTCAACCGGTTGCATCACGCTATAAAGTATGCTGTGATTTCAAACCTGATCATTTCACTCAACTAATTACACAATAACAATGTTGATTTAAGCCTTGGCGATCCATGACATGTCAGAACAAAATCAGGTTTACATAGGAATTGATGTCGGCTCCACCACCGTGAAACTGGTGGTGGTCGATACGAATAGGGACATTCTCTGGAGCAAATATCAGCGCCACGAAACGCGGCAGCCTGAGAAAGTCCTGGAAATGCTCAAACTCATCGAAGACGAATTCCCCGCCGGCTTTTTCAGGCAGGCAAGAATCTTCATCACCGGCTCCGGTGCCGGCCCCATTGCCCCCACCCTTGGCGCCCGGTTTGTGCAGGAAGTGAACGCCGTGACACTGTCGGTGGAAAAGCTGCACCCGAAAGCGGGCAGCGTGGTGGAACTGGGGGGGCAGGACGCGAAGATCATTATCTTCAAGGAAAACCAGGAAACCGGTAACAAGCAGGCCATTACGTCGATGAATGACAAATGCGCCTCAGGCACCGGCGCTACCATTGATAAATGTTTTATCAAGGTAGGTATGGCCCAGAGCGAAACCAGCCAGCTGCATTTTGATGCCTCCAAGCTGCACCATGTGGCCGCCAAATGTGGCGTATTCGCGGAAACCGACATTGTTAATCTTATAAAAAGCGGTGTACCGAAGAACGAAATCATGTGTTCGCTGGCGGACGCCATTGTGCAGCAGAACATTTCGGTACTCACCCGGGGCAATACACTCCGGGATCAGGTGATCCTGCTGGGGGGCCCGAACACCTATCTCCCCTTTCTGCAGGAATGCTGGCGCTACCGGATTCCCCAGACCTGGGAAGAGCGGGGCTACGACTACGATCGCGACGCCCCGCTGGAAGAGCTCATTACCGTGCCTGATAACTCTGAATACTATGCCGCCTACGGTGCCGTGCTGTTTGGCATGACCGATGCTGCAGAAGATACCGATGCCAGCTACGATGGCACCGCGCAGCTGGAAGAATTCATCCGCACCGGCCGCAAATCCAAGCTGGGCGAAGCCGCCGGGCCTGGCCTGGCCGCTTCCCTGGAGGAAGCCAGCGCCTTTGCCCAACAGTTCAGTATTCCCAGATTCCAGCCAAAGGCCTTCCGCCCGAAAGAAAAACTCCGCGGTGTGATTGGTCTGGACGGTGGCTCCACCTCCAGCAAGATCGTACTGATTGACGAGAACAGCGATGTCGTCAAAAAGGTCTACTGTCTGTCCAAGGGCAACCCCATTGCCGACATGAAAGACATGCTGACAGAGCTGCGCCAGTGGGCGGTAGACGAGCATATTGAACTGGAGATTATCGGCTTTGGTGTGACCGGCTATGCCGGCGATGTGCTGGAAAAAGCCTTGCGGGCAGACTGCAATATTGTGGAAACCGTGGCCCACATGAAAAGCGCCACCCATTATTTTCCCGATGCAGATGTGATCTGCGACATTGGCGGCCAGGATATCAAGGTGCTGTTCCTGCGCAACAAGGACATCCAGAATTTTCGCCTCTCCAACGCCTGCAGCGCCGGCAACGGTATGCTGCTGCAGGCCATGGCGGACCAGTTCGGTATACCGGTAACCGAATATGCCGATACCGCATTCAAGGCGGACCTGTCGCCCAATTTCAGCTACGGCTGCGCCGTGTTCCTGGATTCCGACCGGGTCAACTTTCAGAAAGAAGGCTACACATCCCAGGAGCTGCTGGCCGGACTGGCACTGGTACTGCCCAAAAATGTCTGGCAATACGTGGTGCAGATTCCGCGCATGTCAGAACTGGGTCGTGTTTTTGTTTTACAGGGTGGTACCCAGAACAACCTGGCGGCCGTCAAAGCCCAGGTAGATTATATCAAGGAGCGGGTGCCGGATGCCGAAGTCCACGTTCACCCCCATACCGGTGAAGCCGGGGCCATAGGAGCCGCCTACGAGGCACTGCGGGTGGTAAAACGCCGGGGCCGCTCAACCTTTGTGGGCCTGGATAATGCCATTGATATCCGCTACACCGCCACCACCGACGAATCCACCCGCTGTACTTTCTGCCCCAACAACTGCTCCCGTACTTTTATTGATACAGAAATTCCCGCCGCCAACGATGCCAGTAACGAACCCGCTACGGCCCGCTATATATCCGGGTTTTCCTGCGAAAAAGGCACGGTGGAAGATTATGACGCGCTGCGGGAACTGAACAAGGAGCGCCGGGAACGCACCAAGCGTTTCCCCAACATGGTGGACCTGGAAGGCAACTATGCCTTCAAGCCCATCAAGCGGCCGGAGCCTTTCCCCGATGAAAGTACCGTCGTCGAAGACATACAAATCAAAAAAGGCTGGCTGGGCAAGGTAAAACGCATTCCCTATCAGCGTCATTTCCAGCGCTCTCCGGAGGAAAGCGTGCAGGCGCGCCGCAAGATTCGTGTCGGCATTCCCCGGGTACTGAACCTGTGGAGCACCGGGCCTTTCTGGCGTACCTATTTTGAAACCCTTGGCATTCACCGCAATAACGTGGTGTTTTCCGAGGAAACCAACGAGGAACTCTGGCAGGCCGGCGGCAAATACGGTTCGGTGGACCCCTGTTTTCCCGCCAAGGTGGTGCAGGCCCATATTCATAATCTTTTATTTGACCACCACAAGCGCAAGGCTCTCGATTATATTTTCTTCCCCGGCCTTACCCATGTACCCACCTTTGTGGAAAAAACCATGGATACAGCCTGCTGCCCGATTGTGGCCGGCACGCCGGAAGTGATTAAAGCGGCTTTTACCAAGGAAAAGGATTATTTTGGTGAGCGGGATATTGAATATCTGAATCCTACCGTGAGCCTGGACGAGCCTCTGCTGCTGAAACGCAAAATGTTTGAAGCTGTGGGGGAACGTCTCGGTGTTACTGAAGATGAAAATGATTTTGCCATCGATGAAGCCTTTAAAGCCCTGAAGCAATTCGACACCTACATGCAGGAGCGTGGCCGGGAAATTCTGGAGCATGTGGAAAAGGAAAACAAAGTGGCCATTCTGATGATCGGCCGCCCCTACCATAATGACCTGGGGCTGAACCACGGCATTCTGGAAGAGTTCCAGGCGCTGGGCTATCCCATTCTCAGCATCCGCTCCATTCCCAAGGACCGCGAGTACCTGGACCGGTTCTTTGCCAGCGATCTGGCGTCCGGGCGCATCAGTTCACCACTGGAAATCCACGACGTGTGGCCGGAGAACTACAGCGTTAACAGCGTGCAGAAAGTCTGGGCCGCGAAATTCGCCGCACGGCATCCCAACATTGCCGTGCTGGATCTGTCCAGTTTCAAATGCGGACACGATGCCCCCACCTACGGCATGATTGACAATATTATCGGCGCCACGGAAACCCCTTACTCGGCACTTCATGATATTGATGCCAACAAGCCCAGTGGCTCCATCAAGATACGAGTTAAAACCTATGCCCACACCCTGATGATGGCAGAAGAGCGACTGACTGATGCTGCACGGCTGAAGCAAAAGCTGCATGAAGCCATCGCCATCAAGGAACAGAATCTTCTAGATCAGTCTTCCCCGGCGGATAAACCCTCCGCCGTCAGGCAGTACCGCCCCAAAAACGACAACAAAACGTCAGCCGCACCGCTACTTGTTGAAAGCGAGCGTATTGACGTGGTGACCATTGATTAAGGAAAACACTATGGGAATGGTAGAGAGCTATAATCCGGACAGCATGAACACCGACAACCTTGCCAAGCGCGATGCGATGATCATTGCCACTGACAACGAATACGATCACTGGCATGATCCCGCTCCCAAGGAATTCACCAAATCCGAGCGGCCCCACACCACCATACTGATCGCCGGACTGACTGCCGCCCACGACCAGTTCATTCAGGCCGCCTTTACCGGCGCTGGCTACAAAATGAAAGCTCTGGACGTACCGGACAACACCTCGCTGCGCTTTGGCAAGGAATATGGCAACCGGGGCCAGTGCAACCCCACTTACTTTACCGTCGGCAATCTGGTGAAATATCTGGTGAGCCTGCGACGCAGCGGCGTGCCAACGGAAGACATCGTCAAAAACTATATTTTTATCACCATCGGCTCCTGCGGCCCCTGCCGTTTCGGTACCTATATTACCGAATACCGCAAAGCCCTGCGGGATGCCGGTTTTGACGGTTTCCGGGTTTCCTTCTTCGAGCAGACCAAGGGCGTACAGAAAGTTACCGGTGAAGAATCCGGCCTGGATTTTGGTCCGCGTTTTATTGCCAACATGACCAAGGGCATTCTGGCGGGTGATATTTTCAATGCCCTGGCTTACCGGATACGCCCTTATGAGGTTAACAAGGGCGATACTGATCGTGCCTTTACCAAAGCCAAGGAATACCTGTGTGATGCCCTGCAAAACAACAAGAGCTACATCCGGGCGCTGTGGAAATCCCGCAAGGAGTTTGCCGCCGTCAAGGTGGACCGCTCACGTCTGAAACCCAAAGTGTCCATTATCGGTGAGTTCTGGGCCATGACCACCGAAGGTGATGGCAATTACCATTTGCAGCGTTTTCTGGAAGAAGAAGGTGCCGAAGTGGAAGTCCAGCCGGTGGCCGCCTGGATCCAGTACCTGATCTGGCAGGCACAACACGACCTGAAGCAGCGCATGGAATTGCGTGGCACCGATAAAGGCGGTGAAGAAGGCAGCAAGTTCAGTCTGGAAGGCGTGGATACCCGCAAGCGCATGCTGATGCTGAAAGCTGGCGAATGGGCCATTCCTGCACTGTTCAAGATTTTCGGACCCATTGCCGGGCTGAAAAAATACAAGCTGCCGGACATGCACAAGGTAGCCGAAGTCAGCCACGACTTTTACAACACCAACCTGAAGGGCGGTGAGGGCCACATGGAAGTGGGCAAGCTGATTCTGAACGTGGCCAAAAAGAAATCCAATATGACACTGAGTGTAAAACCCTTTGGCTGCATGCCATCCAGTGCGGTGTCTGACGGGGTACAGGCCATGATCACCGAGCGTTACCCTGACGCGATCTTTCTGCCCATTGAAACCAGTGGTGATGGCGCAGTGAATGTGTACAGCCGTGTACAGATGCAGCTGTTCAAGGCCAAGCAAATGGTGCAGCAGGAAGCCGAGGCTCTCAGCAAGCAAAAGAACCTGTCACTGGACCAGCTACAGGCAAAAGTTGCCAGCAATA
>JAWVYU010000117.1:0-13165 GCA_033722575.1 Ketobacteraceae bacterium
GGCGTGCCCTGAATCTGCTGGAAGTGGCCAGTGAGCTGGCTCTGGCTGAAGCGCAGCCGGACATTGACGAGGCGGTTATTGATCAGGCGCTCGGCCACAGCCTGCGCCGCTTAGACAAGGGCGGAGAACTTTTTTATGAGCAGATATCCGCACTGCACAAAGCCGTTCGCGGCTCGTCGCCGGATGGTGCGCTGTACTGGTTTGCCCGCATGCTGGAAGCGGGGGTTGATCCCCTGTACGTGGCCCGTCGGGTGGTGCGCATGGCCAGCGAGGATATCGGAAACGCCGACCCGAGGGCACTGGAGATCGCGCTGAATGCCTGGGATGTGCAGGACCGGCTGGGAAGCCTCGAAGGGGAGCTGGCGATTGCCCAGGCGGTGGTTTACATGGCCTGCGCACCCAAGAGCAACGCCGTATACCGGGCCTTTAACAGGGTGATGGCTGATATCCGGCAGCAGGCGTCCTACGATGTGCCCATGCATTTGCGCAATGCGCCCACCAAAATGATGAAATCACAGGGGTATGGCGAGGATTACCGCTACGCTCATGATTACCCCGAAGCCTATGCTGCCGGCGAGGCCTACCTTCCCGAGGAAATTTCCGGCAGCTCCTGGTATGAGCCTGTTCCGCGGGGGCTGGAACTGAAGATTGCAGAAAAACTCCGGTATTTTCGCGGTCTCGACAAAGCCAGCCAATGGCAGCGCTATCCAACAGGGAACAAGTCATGAGCCTATCACTGCACCAGCTGATGTGGGTGGCCATTGGTGGCGGGTGCGGCGCCATGGCCCGTTTTGCGCTGTCCGCCTGGGTAAACAGCCTGTCGTCGTCCGCCTTTCCCTGGGGCACCTACGTGGTGAATTTTCTCGGTTCCTGCCTGTTCGGCGTGTTGTTTGTGCTGGTGTTCGCGAATCAGCCCCACCGGGAGATGTTGCGCCTGTTGTTACTGGTGGGGTTTCTGGGGGCCTTTACCACGTTTTCCACCTTTTCTTTTGAAACCGTGCGCCTGATGGAAAGCGGTTACTGGTGGCTGGCGGCAGGAAATATCATTGCCAGTGTGGCCAGTTGCATCATGGGCGCCTGGGTGGGTATGGGTGTGGCGCGGATGATTTCCTAAGGCGCCTTACCATTGCTCACCAGTTACGTTAAAATTCCCGCCTTTCTTACAACAACGATTGATTGATTATTATGCTAGACCCCAAATTAGTCCGACAGCAGCTGGATGAGGTTGCCGAAAAACTCAAGGTTCGCGGTTTCGAGCTGGACAAGGCCAGACTGAGCGAGCTGGAAACAGAAAGAAAGTCCCTGCAGGTTGAGACTGAGCAGCTTCAGAGCGAGCGTAACAGGAAATCAAAGGAAATTGGCCAGGCCAAGGCCAGGGGTGAAGACATAGAACCGATCAAACAGGAAGTGGCGCAATTCAGCGAGCGCCTGGCGGACTGTGAGAAGCGTCTGAAGGCGTTGCAGGAGTCATTGAATCTGGAACTGATGTCCATTCCCAATATCCCCCATGAGTCAGTACCGGCGGGCGCATCCGAAGACGACAACGTGGAGGTGCGCACCTGGGGAGAGCCCACAACGTTTGACTTTGAAGCCCGGGATCATGTGGATCTGGGGGAGCCGCTGGGGCTGGATTTTGAAAACGCCGCCAAGATTACCGGGGCGCGTTTTGCTGTGATGAAGGGGCCGCTGGCCAGACTGCACCGTGCCCTGATCCAGTTCATGCTGAATACCCATACCGGGGAGCACGGCTATCAGGAAGTCTACGTGCCCTATATGGTGAATTCCGACTCTCTATTGGGCACCGGTCAGCTTCCCAAGTTCGAAGAAGACCTTTACAAGGTGCCCGGCGAGCGCGACATGTACCTGATACCCACCGCAGAAGTGCCGGTGACCAACATTGCCCGGGACGAAATTATCGATGAAGCACAGCTGCCGGTAAAATTCGCCTGTCATACGCCCTGTTTTCGCAGTGAGGCGGGCGCTTACGGACGGGATGTACGGGGCATGATCCGCCAGCACCAGTTTGAAAAAGTGGAGCTGGTGCAACTGGTCAGACCCGAGGAATCCTATGATGCACTGGAAGCCCTGACGGGGCATGCGGAAGCCATCCTGCAAAAGCTGGGCTTGCCCTATCGTGTGGTTGTGCTCTGTGGTGGTGATATCGGTTTTTCGGCCGCCAAGACCTATGATCTGGAAGTATGGCTCCCCGGGCAGCAAAAATACCGGGAAATTTCATCCTGCAGCAACTTTGAGGATTTCCAGGCCCGGCGCATGCAGGCTCGGTTCCGGCCAAAAGGCAGCAAGAAAGCGGAGCTGCTCCATACCCTGAACGGGTCAGGTCTGGCGGTAGGGCGAACCCTGCTGGCGATCATGGAAAATTACCAGCAGGCCGATGGCAGCATTCGTGTTCCTGAGGTGCTGGTGCCTTATATGGGTGGCATGGAAGTGCTTTCTGCCTGATGGTTATTGAGATAATGAATTGAGGTAATCCCATGGATTACATGCCGCTGTTTTTTGATCTCAAGGGCAAGCCCTGTCTGGTGGTGGGCGGTGGTGATATTGCGGTCCGAAAAGCCACCCTGCTCAAGCGGGCAGGTGCCCATATCACCGTGGTAAGCCGGCGCATGGGGGATGGGATAAAGTCTCTTCTCCCGGAGCCAGAACATACGCTGATCGAGCGGCCCTATGAGACTGCCGATCTCGATGGCGTCGGGCTGGTGATCGCGGCTACCGATAATAACGATGTTAACCAGCAGGTATCCCGGGACGCCAAAGCCCGGGCATTGCCCGTGAATGTTGTGGATAATCCCGCGCTCTGCACCTTCATACTCCCTGCTATTATCGACCGATCACCCATCGTGATCGGTGTTTCCAGTGGTGGCCAGTCACCGGTGCTGGCAAGGCTGGTACGCTCCAAGCTGGAGTCCACCATTCCCGCCAGTTATGGCCGCCTGGGTCAGCTGGTGGGCAGATTCAGGGATGCAGTGAAGCAGAAGTTCCGGGACGTGAACCAGCGGCGGATCTTCTGGGAAAATATCCTGAACGGGCCCATTGCCGAGTATGTGTTTTCCGGCAAGGAAAAGCAGGCCGAAGCCATGTTGCGGGAGCGCCTGGAACAGGCCAGCCCCGAGCAGACACCAAAAGGCGAGGTTTATCTTGTCGGGGCCGGTCCCGGGGATCCTGATCTTCTCACCTTCAAGGCCCTGCGCCTGATGCAGCAGGCGGATGTGGTGCTTTATGACCGACTGGTAAGCCCGGGGGTGCTGGATCTGGTGCGCCGGGATGCCGATAAGGTCTATGTGGGCAAACGCCGTAATGATCACGCTGTGCCACAGGAAAATATCAATCAGTATCTGGTGGATCTGGCCATGAAAGGGCACCGGGTTTGCCGGCTAAAAGGCGGCGATCCCTTTATTTTCGGGCGTGGTGGCGAAGAGATCGAGAAGCTCGCGGAGCTTGGGATCGATTTCCAGGTGGTTCCCGGCATCACGGCGGCCTCGGGCTGTGCCAGTTACAGCGGGATTCCGCTTACCCACCGGGATTATTCCCAGTCTGTCCGGTTTGTCACCGGTCACCTTAAAGACGGGGCCCCGGATCTGGAATGGGATATTCTGGCAAGGGAAAGACAGACCCTGGTGTTCTACATGGGCCTGGTTGGGCTTGGGAAAATTTGTTCAGAGCTGATCAGCCACGGAATGAGCCCGGATATGCCCATTGCGCTCATACAGCAGGGCACCACACCCAACCAGCGGGTGTTTACCGGTACCCTCGTCACCATGCCGGACATTGTGGCAAGGAATGATGTCAAGGCGCCCACATTGATTGTGGTGGGACGGGTAGTGAACCTTCATCACCAGCTGAACTGGTTCGACCCGGAATCCGTTGATAGTGCAGAGCATCTATTACGCGACTCTTGAGAAACTCCGGAATACCATTGCTCAGGTGATCAGATCCGTTTAGCGGCTGACAGTGGGCAGATGCTGCCGTCAGCATCCGGGAGATTGCAGAGTCGGCAGCGTCCTGTAGCAGGGAGGTGGCCGAATTCACGGCGCACCTTCAGGGCGCAGCTTCAGAATGTTACCGATGCTCTTACAGCAGTGGCTGGTCAGTTCAGGGTTTGATTCAACTGGCCCTGCTGACCAGAAAATCTTTGTTCCGCTGCTGCCAGAGAGACTCTGCCAGTGCCAGTGCCTCTTCCCGGGTGGCGGCCTGTTTCAGGGTGAACAGGGCAAGGGCAATGGTTCCCACAACAGCAGCCTCGCCATACTCATGTTCTGTGGTCCCTTCCCAGACAGCTTTCAGCACCTCCACATCCAGTGTCTGCTCCTTTACGTGGCGGCGTTTAAACAGGGCCGGCCAGGTATGGTCCACCAATTCCCCGTCAATCACGGCTTCCACCAGGCAATCGCCATCAGGGTTACGTTCGATTTCCCCGGCTTCACCCTTGATGACAGACACATTTCGGTATCCCAGGGCGATGGCCGCACGCTGATGCACCTGCCGGTAACTGGGATGGAAAATGCCCTGCATGACGTAGTCAGCGTCACAGGGGTTCAGTAACCTGGCAAGGGTGTGTACTGGGGATCGCAACCCCATGGTATTGCGCAATTCAATAATTGTGTGCAGTTTGGGGCACAGATATTCCAGCGGGAAATAGATAAAACCCTGGGTTGCCATTTGCTGGCGGGCATCCTCATCGTTTCTGGCAATAGGGAATCCCAGCGACTTGAGGACATCCTCAGTGTATATACGGTCAACGGTATGACCGCTGGCGCCATGAATAAAAACCCCATGGCCCTGATTTGCCAGTGCAAAGATCGCCAGCAGGTACCAGGGAAGATGCCGGCGTTTGCCAGCATAGGATGACCAGTCAAGCGAAGGCGATAACTGGCGCAATTGCGGGTGCGCCGCGTCGATATGGGTGCGTACGGCCTTTACAAAGCCCACCAGCTCCTCGGGTGATTCTTCCTTGACCCGCATCAGCATAAGAAACGCACCGAGCTGCACGTCCAGCACTTTGCCCTCCATGATCATGGACATAGCATCGAATGCTTCTGCTTCCGTCAGCGACCGTGTACCTTTTTTGCCTTTACCCAGAATCCTTACGTATTGTGCGAAAGGATGTTCATGGGCTGGTGGTATGCTGGTTTTCACCATCGTCAACTCCTTACAGACAGTGGGTGGGCCTTGGCAGTCCTGCAATTTTGGCAGCCAGTTTCGCGGAGCTGCCCGGGAAAAGCTTCATGATATAGATACTTTTACCTTTGTCTTTTCCCAGTTGCTGCTGTGTATACTTTACCAGTGCCCGCATATTGGGGGCGTGCTCGAATTGCTGGTGGAAAGCCCTGAGCAGATCAATAATTTCCCAGTGGGCCGGTGTCAGCTCGATGTTTTCCCGCGCTGCGATACAGCCTGCCACTTCAGGATTCCAGTCTGAGAGTTCTTTCAGGTAGCCTTCCTTGTCCACTGGAATGGCTTTGCCATTCACGGTCAGTTCGCTCATGGTCAGAACCAGCTGACGGTTTTGCTGTAGCGGGTGCAGAGTTCGACAAAATCGTCATAGCTGACCCGATTCAGAGGCGTCGGTTCCAGGTTACGAGCAATGATATCGGGCTCAAGCACATAGCCGGACAGGGTGCGCTCAGTCATAAAGCTTTGCAGTAGCTGCCAGCTGTAAACACCGTCTTCAATCAGAAGGATACCGTCGTTTTCCCTGGCTGCCTTCAGGCATCGGTCGAGGGCGCCATTCTGAAAAGGTGAGCCGGCAACAATATGAAGTGTGTTGAGCTTTTCCATAATAACAGTCGCCTTGCTATCAGTAACTCAGTACCACATCCGCAGCAGCCACCAGTGATTGCATCTCCCCATCTGTAACCGGCTCAGATGGTAATACAAAATCATCCGGCTTGAGGTTGCGCGCCGACAGATCCTTTTCTCTCGCGTAAAAATGTTCCGTACCGTACATTGGCAGTGAGGCGAGCATGGCTGCTGTGTTCCTGAGGCTTAGCGCCTGGGCCTGTTGTCCGCTGGTGAACTGGAACAGACTGTCCCCCAGGGCAAGAATGGAAACCTTTTGCCCAAAAGCGCAGGCGGCCATCATGGCATCGGTACTTTCTCTGGCACTGGCGGTGCTGTAGGGTGGTTTGCTCAAAATAAAAAGAATGTGCTTTTCCATGGGCTATGCCTTATATCAACACCCGAAGGTAACCAGTCTGTCGGCTTCAATGCAGGATTCCACCAGCTGACCCAGTCCGGATATCACAAATGGGGGCTCCACAGAAAAGCCATTCTTTTCGTAACGATCAGCTTCTGTCTGGTCGATCAATCCTCGCTGCAGGCTGGCCGATACACACAAAATAAGTTCAGTATTGCCGTGCTCTGCGACATTGGCCCACCGTTGCAGGAGATTCTCCTCCCCCTGGGGCGGCACCGTGAATCGATTGGCAACCTGCACTGCATCGCCGGAGAAAAATACCCGGCTCAGCTGGTGTTCCGAGCGGATTACGGCTTCCGCAAAACAGAGCGCCGACAGATGGGACTGGCTGCTATGAGGGGGCGCAAAAATATGGAGTGCAAAGTTCATGTCGGATGTACCCTGACAAACAAAAAACCCCAGTAATGACTACCGGGGTTTTCTGGTTGCTCGGGGACGGAATTAATCGTCCCCGGAAAATGCCATCAGGATATGTAGCAGGCTCATGAAAATGTTGTAGATTGATACGTAAAGCGTGACGGTCGCCAGTACGTAATTTCTCTCACCGCCATTAATGATGGCGCCGGTCTGCATCAGGATCGCTGCGCTTGAAAACAGGATGAAGCCCGCGGACATGGCCAGGCTGAGCATAGGCAGTTGCAGGAAGTAATTTGCAATCATGCCCACCACAAGCACCACAAAGCCGACCACCAAAAAGCCGGACAGAAAGCTGAAATCTTTCTTGCTGATCAGTGCGTAGGCTGAAAGCGTAAAGAAGGTAACCGCTGTACCGCCTAGCGCCAGCATGATCACTTGTCCACCGCCCGGAATTGCCAACAGCGTGTTGAAGATTGGCCCGAGTGTAAAGCCCATGAAGCCGGTCAGGGCGAAGGTCAACACCAGGCCCATCGGACTGTTCTGGGTTTTGTGTATGCCGAAAAGAAGACCGTAGAAACCGATCAGCAAGACAAAAATATTCATTGGACCAACGTTGGTTGCCATGGCGATCCCACAGGTCACAGCACTGAACGCCAGCGTCATGCCGAGCAGCAAGTAGGTGTTTCGCAACACTTTGTTGACTGCCTGTACGTCCTGTACCGGGCGGGTTTGTGGAGCTGCATATGGGTTGTTTTGCATGATTGACCTCTAAATGTCCCCTGATTAGGTATTGATTTAACGAACAATTTCTCTTTAGAAGATAATAATGGCGATTAGTTCAAAATCAAGAGAAACCGGGGGAAGTGCAGATTAATTTGATCGTTTTCACGACTGGTATGCCCTGCAGGTGGGGCCCGTTAGGCAGAGATGATGCGGGAAAATGGCGGAGAGGCAGGGATTTGAACCCTGGAAGGGCGTGAACCCTTGCCGGTTTTCAAGACCGGTGCTTTCAACCACTCAGCCACCTCTCCGGAAGATTGCGAATACTACAGCAACTCCTTGAATTATGGAACATTAAAATCATTTTTAAAGAAACTTTTTTTACCCCGGTGATGGCGCATCCGGCCAGTTATCGATTTCGCTCTGGAACAGGCTGACCAGAAGGTCCGGATCCGGTATCAGGTTGGCGTCAGCGTTGAGTCCCATGGTGAGTTGCCCTGAATAGCTGAACACACTGATGCCCACACCCATCGGGCCTGATTGGGGCCCGAAAAATATCAGGTTGGTCATTTTTTCACCGGCAAACAGCAAAGGTTCCCGGGGTCCAGGAACATTGGTCATGGTCGATGAGGCGTTTTTGTTCAGAGCATCCACGATAAGGTTCTGAAGCCTGGGCGGCATAGCGCCGATCAGTTTCAGGAATATCAGCGACAGCATGGCTTCCTGGCCACCTTTGATGGAGTCCATGGTGGATTTCACGGAGTTTAGCCGGCGCTCGGGAGAATCCTCGTTGATTGGCAGCGGTACATAGACAAATCCCACCCGGTTACCTAATACAATTTCGCCATCCAGTGGCTTCAGGTTGACCGGCACCAGTACCCGCAGGGTCATGTCATCCGGGTTCGACCCGTGGGTTTTAAGGTAGTCCCGCAAGGCCCCGGCTGTGGCGGCCAGCACCAGGTCGTTGATCTTGGCATTATGAGCTTTGCTGAGGGTGCGAACCCGCTCCAGGTCCATGGGCCTCGACCAGGCCGTTTTGCGCTTGCCGGTCAGGGGGTTTTTCAGTCTGGAATGGCTGTCCGGCAGCTTCAGGGCGTGGGGAAAGGCCGCCAGCAATCCCGCCAGCGTATGCAGCATCAGTTTGAAGGGGGAATCTTTATCTGAAGGCCGGGCTTTCGGGGGAGCCTCTGGCGCAGCCTGCTCACTGGAGGTCATGGACAGGAGCACCCGGACCAGCGCAATGCCATCAGCAATACAGTGGTGAATTCTGATGACCAACGCGCTGCCACCATCAAGCCCCTGAAATACGTCCATTTTCCATAAAGGTTTTCCCCTGTCCAGCGGCTGCTCAGAGAGCTGGTTCACTTCCTGGTGGAAGTCCCTCATGGCGGCGCCGGCTGGCAAATCATGAAATCTCAGATGGTCTTCGGGCCTGAAGTCGGGATCATCCTCCCAGCAGTTGAAGCCATTACGATTGACGACGCGCTGGTTGAAGCGGTCAAATTTGAGCAGTTTGTTGCGGATGGTCTGTTCCAGCGCCGCTTTCTTCAGAGGCGTGTCGAAAAACAGTATGCCGCAAACCACCATGCGGTTGGTGGGGCGGTCCATGTTGAGCCAGCTGTTATCCACGGCAGTGAGGGCGTTTGCAGGCCGGCGGGCTGACAGAGCGAGAAAAGCGGCAGCCCAGTAGGGGATAACGATGGCAGCAATAATCCAGCCACTGGCAGAGCGGTTCAGGTCGCGGGCAAGCAGCCCCGTGCTGACTACCGAGCCAAGCCACATAAGGATCAGGGCAGCGTCAGACAATGGGATTATCAAAAGGAGGCTGTAAACAATGAATATAGCCAGGTTTATGCCCCGGAGAGCCATGGTCATAGAGTATCGCCTTTGTGCAGTTATACCGGATTTGAGCCGCATTGCGGCAAAGATTATCCTGTGGTGTTAATGATAGAGCAGATTGTCGGTTATCTGGCCGAACAGGGCAAATTTATGGTTCCGGATCTGGTATGAAATCAGTACCTTATTGGCCCGCAAATTTGCCGGGTTAAATCCGGAAAATGTTGTTAAACTTAACAGCTGGCCTTGGCGAAATTAAGGAGACGATGTGATAAAGGTTTTCGTGGTTGACGACCATGATCTGGTAAGGACAGGGATTACCCGCATGTTGTCCGATGTGAACGGGTTGAGCGTGGTCGGAGAAGCCGCCAGCGGTGAGGAAGCACTGCGGGATATCCGCGAGATCAATCCTGATGTGGTGTTAATGGATGCCAAGATGCCGGGGATCGGCGGCCTGGAAGCCACCCGGAAACTGCTGCGCCAGAATGCCGATGTCAAGGTAATAGCGGTAACCGTGTGCGGAGACGAGCCCTTTCCGTCCCGGTTCCTGCAGGCAGGCGCCTCTGGCTACCTCACCAAGGGTGCCGCCATTGACGAGATGGTAAAGGCCATTCGCCTGGTACATTCCGGCCAGCGGTACATCAGCCCTGAGGTTGCCCAGGCCCTGGCCCTGAAGCCTTTTACCAGTGACGGCGAGGGGTCCCCGTTCGATCAGCTTTCGGAGCGGGAACTGCAGATTGCCATGATGATCGTGAATTGTCAGAAAGTTCAGGAAATATCCGACAAGCTCTTCCTCAGCCCCAAAACAGTAAACAGTTACCGGTACCGTGTATTTGACAAACTGGGTATTACCAGCGACGTGGAACTTACCCTTCTGGCCATTCGCCATGGCATGGTGGATGCGGAATCCTCACCAGGTCAGTGAGGGAGACGTATCAGAGAAGTAGTTCCGCAACGACCTGATTCCCCGGAAGGCATTTGCAACCTTGAGTGAGACCTTCGACAGCACTGTTTTTCTTAAGTCACTGAGCACACACCCCGGCGTTTACCGTATGTATGATAGCGTCGGGAAGCTCCTGTATGTAGGCAAGGCGAAGAACCTTAAAAAACGCTTATCCTCCTATTTCCGGAAAAATCTGGATGCCATCAAAACCCGCGCCATGGTGGAAAAAATCCGCCGGATTGAGGTAACGGTTACCGCCAGCGAAACCGAGGCGCTACTGCTTGAGCAGACCCTGATCAAGGAAAACAAACCTCCCTACAATATTCTTCTGCGGGATGATAAATCCTACCCTTACATTTTTCTGTCAGACCAGAAATACCCGCGGCTCGCCTATCATCGGGGAGCGAAGAAGAAGAAAGGCCAGTATTTTGGCCCGTATCCCAGTGCAGGTGCAGTGCGTGAAACCATGAATCTGCTGGAAAAAATATTCAAGGTGCGCCAGTGCGAAGACAGCTTCTTCAGGAACCGCTCGAGACCCTGTCTGCAGTATCAGATAGAGCGCTGCACCGCGCCCTGTGTGGGGTATATCTCACCGGAAGAGTACGCTGAGGATGTTCGCCATACGGCGATGTTCCTGAAGGGGAAAACTACCTCCATCAGTGAGGAGCTTGCCCAGAAAATGGAAGCCGCTTCCGCCGATCTCCAGTTCGAGCTGGCTGCCCAGTACCGCGACCAGATAACGGCCATACGCCGGGTTCAGGAGCAGCAGCTCATGGAAGCTGACGGGGGTGACGTGGATGTATTCGGTATTGCTGTACAGGCCGGTACCGCCTGTGTGCAGCTGGTATTCGTGCGAGGCGGACGGGTGATCGGTTTTCAGCGTTATTTTCAGAAATGCCAGCTGGAGGATGAGCCAGCACAGATTCTGGACGCCTTCCTGCCTCAGTACTATCTGGGGAATCGGGCCAGAGATCTGCCCCGAGAAGTGATCCTGCCCATGGCCATTGAGAGTCAGGAGGCACTGAGCCAGGCAATCAATGAATCCCAGGGGCGAAAGCTGACTTTCAGCACCAATGTGCGAGGGCACCGGGCGGGCTGGGTAAAAATGGCCACCACCAATGCGGAGCAGAATCTGAGTGGGCACCTCGCAGACAAGGAAAATATCTACCAGCGGTTTGAGTCCTTACAGGCGCTGCTGGGGCTTGATGACATGCCGTCACGGCTGGAATGCTTTGATATCAGCCATACCCAGGGAGAAGGCACGGTGGCGTCTTGTGTGGTTTTTGACCATAACGGGCCGGTGAAATCCGATTACCGCCGCTTTAACATTGAAGGAATCACTGCCGGAGATGATTACGCGGCCATGAAGCAGGCGCTGCAGCGGCGCTATACCCGGTTGAAAAAAGGTGAGGGAAAGCTTCCGGATATTCTGCTGATTGATGGTGGCAAGGGTCAGCTGACCCAGGCAAGAGAGGTGCTTGAGGATCTTCAGGTACTGGGGGTGACCCTGGTAGGGGTCGCCAAGGGGGTGACACGCAAAGCGGGACTGGAAACCCTGATTGTTGATGGCAGCCGCCAGGAGATCCAGCCCCGGCCTGACTCGCCGGGGCTGCACCTGATCCAGCATATCCGCGATGAGGCCCACCGATTTGCAATCACTGCACACCGGCAACGGCGCTCAAAGGCCCGCAGAACCTCGCCTCTGGAAGGGATTACTGGAGTGGGCCCCAAGCGGCGCCGGCAGCTGCTGAACCATTTCGGGGGCTGGCAGGAGGTGGCCCGTGCCAGTGTGTCTGAATTGGCAAAGGTGAAAGGAATCAGCCAAAAAGTGGCAGAAGACATTTATGCGGCGCTTCACAACGATTAGAATATGGGGCTTTGCGGCGTAGTCTTTATGCCGCCGAGTAGGGGGCAGGCGGTTTAGATGCAGGAAAGAGAATCAAATATCCCGAGTCACATTACGATTCCAAACCTTCTCACCATGGCGCGGATTATTGCCATTCCGGTGGTGGTGCTGGTGTATTATTTACCATTTGAATGGAGTTACCTCGCCTCCGCCATTATTTTTGCGGGGGCCGGTATTACGGACTGGTTTGATGGCTATCTTGCCAGAAAATGGGGGCAGATGACCAAGCTTGGGGCCTTTCTGGACCCTGTGGCAGACAAGCTGATAGTCGCCATTTCCCTGGTGGTGCTGGTGGAGGCTCACAATACTATCTGGATGGTCATACCGGCGGCGGTCATCATTGGCCGGGAAATCACGATTTCCGCCCTCCGGGAGTGGATGGCGGAACTGGGTAAGCGTGCCAGCGTGGCAGTTTCCTATGTAGGCAAGGTGAAAACCTCGGTACAGATGGTGGCGATCACCGGCCTGCTGGGCAATGAAGTGAACCTGGACAGCGATATCGTGATACTGGCGTATGTTCTGCTCTACATTGCCACTGTGCTGACGCTGTGGTCCATGCTGGTTTATCTGAAAGCGGCATGGCCGGAGCTGAAAGAATAAGAGGGCACAGGCCAATTCAGGTCTAAGTCCCTGTTTTTCGGGGATAAGAATGTGCAGCAACCCACTGATCGAAAAGAAAAAATGTTGTTGACACCCCGGGATCGAGCTGTAAAATATGCTTCCCATTGACGGGGTAATAAACCCTCAAAAACGCGGGAATAGCTCAGTTGGTAGAGCACAACCTTGCCAAGGTTGGGGTCGCGAGTTCGAGTCTCGTTTCCCGCTCCAGATTCCAAGGAACCCCGAGGCACTCGGGGTTTTTTGTTCGGGCCGGTCACCGCCCGGTGCCGGTTCCGCCCTCGCCGCCCCGCGGCGGGGTTGCTACCATTGACGGTGCCTCCAGGGCTAGGTGGCAGAGTGGTTTATGCAGCGGCCTGCAAAGCCGCCCACGTCGGTTCGATTCCGGCCCTAGCCTCCATTTCCCTCTTCGCCCCGTAACCCCCACCGGTCTCTCTGCCGGCGCGCTGCCCCTGGAACTCCGGGGATGGCATAGTGACGGGGGTCGTTGCGGGCGTGGCGAAACTGGTAGACGCAAGCGACTTAAAATCGCTCGGGACTTCCCGTGCCGGTTCGAGTCCGGCCGCCCGCA
>JAWVYU010000118.1:0-13083 GCA_033722575.1 Ketobacteraceae bacterium
CATGACAGTATTAGCCGTTCTGCTGCTGTTATCCGGCGGAGCAAATGCCGGAATCGTGGAGCTTGATGCAGGCACGCAACACTACAACCTGGGCGCTCAGCTGGAATACCTGAAAGAAACGGATGCACCGCTGGCCCTGGAAGAAGCGCTGGCACGTTACAAGCAAGGCGGCTTCCAGTCATCTGATGGTGTCACCCCGAATTTCAGTTTTACCGACGATATCTACTGGTTCGCCGTCACAATTCAGAATAACGGCCACCCGGACAAAGAATGGCTTGCTGAGTTCGGGTATCCTCTGCTGGACCGGATAGACGTTTATATTCTTCCTGCGGAAGGAGCGCCCCAACACAAAGTGCTGGGAGACTCGCTGCCATTCAGCAGCCGGGAAATACAGCATCGCAACCTGATTTTCGAACTCCCGGTCCCCCCCGGCAACAGCACCCGGCTGCTGTTCCGGGTGCAAACCACCAGCTCCCTGCAGGTGCCGCTGGATCTGTGGAGCAAGGACGCCTTCATAACGAGCGAGAACAAAGCCCAGTATCTGTACGGGCTGTTCTACGGCACGCTGGTGGTGATGCTGCTGTACAACCTGATTATTGCTTTTATTGTCCGGGATATCGATTACTTCTACTATTTCCTCCATATCCTCGGGTTTGGCTGTGTTCAAGGGGCGCTCGACGGTTACACCCTTGAATACCTGTGGGGAGAATTCCCCTGGTGGTCCAACAACGCCATTCCCTTCTTTATCGGTGTGGGGTGGCTCGGCGTTGCCCTGTTTACACGATCTTTTCTGCAGTTAAAGGTTCAGGCTCCCAGGCTTAACAAGCTGTTTGTTTTCTATATCGGCCTGAGCGTGCTCGTAAGTATTGCGAGCCTGGTTTTGCCCTATGCGCTCATTATAAAAGTTGGCACTGCTAGTGCTGCCATTATTGCGCTGTCGGCTTTTACCGCCGGTTTTGTTACCTGGCGGAATAATTTCACTGCCGCCCGCTACTTTTTACTGGCATGGACTTTCCTGCTGTTTGGCGTGACGATTTTTGTATTCAAAACCTTTGGTATGCTGCCTACCAACTTTGTCACCGATCACATCATGCAGATTGGCCTCTTCACCGAGGTATTATTGCTGTCACTGGCGCTTTCCGACAAGATCACCATCCTGACGGAAGAAAACAAACGTATCCAGCATGAAGCCAACACCAAACTGCAGACTGAAGTACAGAAACGTACTGCAGAACTTCAGAAAATGACCGAATCCGCCATGCAGGCACAAAGAGAGGCCCTGGCGGCCAAGGAAGAAGCCGAACAGGCCAATCGCACCAAGAGTGAATTCCTGGCCACCATGAGCCATGAAATCAGAACGCCGATGAACGGTGTTCTGGGTCTGGTTGAGCTGATGAAAGACACCCAGCTGGACGATCAACAGCACAAATATCTGAAAACCATTACCGCCTCAGGAAAGTCGCTGGTGAATATCATTAACGATATTCTGGACCTGTCCAAAATTGAGGCCGGCAAGGTGGATATTGAAAACGCCCCTTTCAGCCTGGATGCGCTACTTAATGAATGCGAATCGCTGTTTTCTTTCAAGGCAAAAGAGAAAAACCTGCGATGGGTTATCAATAAACCGGACACTGAACTAAATACCTTTATTGGCGACAGCGCGCGGATTCACCAGATTCTTACCAACCTGGTGAGCAACGCCTTCAAATTTACCGATCGCGGCGAAGTATCAGTCATATCCACCGTGGAAGACCATCCTGAGCCGGGCCATTGCTACCTGAAATTTTCCATCAGGGACACTGGAATCGGGCTGACCAAAGAGCAGATCGACCGGTTATTCAAGCCCTTCAGCCAGGCCGACACCAGCACGACCCGAAAATATGGCGGTACCGGGCTGGGATTGGTCATCAGCAAACGTCTGGCGGAACTGATGAACGGAGATATAGGCGTTCACAGCGAGCCCGGCAAAGGCGCCACCTTCTGGTTCACACTGGAAGCCAGAGTCAGCGAGGAGCAAAAACCGGAGCAGCCCGACAAGCAGCAACCCAAAGCCGGCCACGCTGAGGAGCTGAACGAACTGCATGTGCTGGTGGCAGAAGACAATCCGGTAAACCAGCTGGTTATTCAGGGGCTGCTACAACGACTGCAGATTAAACCGGTGATTGCACGGGATGGACTGGAAGCCGTTGACAAATATCAATCTGAGAAACCGCCTTTTGATCTGGTATTGATGGATTGCGAGATGCCAAAACTGGACGGGTTTGGTGCCACCGCCGAAATCCGCGAGTTTGAAAAAGCAAACAACAAACCCCGGTGCCCGATTTATGCCCTCACGGCCCATGCCCTGAATGAGCATAAAACCCGATGCGAAGAAGCGGGCATGGACGGACACCTTGCCAAGCCCATCAACAAGGACAAGCTCACCGCCATCCTGTCGACGGTGAACAGATCACGAAACGGGGCCGGTTTGAACGACAAGGCCAACACTGCCTGACCATTTTTCCCTAGTAGCGCGTTATCACAATACCGTCAGCGGAATGCAGGCCCGCACTGATGACGCCGTTTTCCGGTGTTATTGCGGTCATGGAAACAGATCGGATGCCCTCTTTGGTGGTTTCAGGATCTCCCAGGGCCGGAGGCTCAATCACCACCTCATGATAGGTAATCTCGAGTGTATCCTCGGTGACTTTTCTTATCAGCTTGCCGTTATAGTCCAGTAAATGATGTCTGTAATTGGTTTTGCACACGGCAAAAGAAATCCAGGTATCGCAATCGGCATTACGCCCTGTCAGCAGGGTTTTACCGTCTTCCGAGCCAGCAACAAAAAGCGGGAAGGTTTCCTCCACTTTATAGTTGCGCCATAGCTCGTTACCACTACCATCAATGGCAGAGAAATAGCGGCCATTTCTTAGTATGAAAATGTTAGTACCTTCATAGATCTCGGCTGCAGATATTTCCACCTGCCAAAGCCTGTTGCCGAACCGGTCTATGGCGACGACCGACCCGGCTTTCGTATACAGAACCCCATCAGACAAAGCGGCAATATCGCGAATTCCGTCTTCACTCACGCTACCAACCCGGGAAAAGTCATTATTGAAAATATACAGACGGTCACCGGGTGTGGCGTGATCAGAAACCAGCACATACAAGTGACCGCCGTTGAAACCTGCATCGTAAACCTTACCGGGATATTCCAGAGAATAAAAGATTGAACGGGTTTCCGCTCCGTTTTCGATTCGGCTGATTTCAAGGTCATTCTCGCCGTTAACGTGCGCCACAATTATGGCACCATCGTTAGTGAAAATGGATTTCCACCGCCTTTGTGAAAGATCCGACTCAGATAAGCCCAGGTTATAGTCATACCGCCAATGCTGGTGAAGCCCGTCATCCAGCTTGAATAACTCCAGGGTATTTTCTGCCAGGCCTTCAACAAAGTAATGATCTCCTGCCCTGACCAGACGATGGGATTCTTTGACTCCCGGTATGTCGGCGGTGAGGCGGCTCGTTTCGGTACCTGAACTGTCCAGACGGAGTACCTCCACGCCACCCTCCACAGTGGCATAGGCCGTCACAGCACCCTGCCCGTCGACATCCAGTATATCCGGGCTCTGAATGCCGGCAGAGCGCCAGTCCACTGGCGTCGCGCCTCCTCCACAGCCGCTGAGTGCCAGCGCGCCGAGTGCCGCCATCACAACTGCGATCATTCTGTTCATGTTGCCTCCCCTGAATCATGAGGGCTCCGTAAAAGCCCTTCCTGACTGTTATTCCGGTTTTAGGATTAATCCGGGATGCTACGGCATAGCAGGGGTCAGCAATATCTGTCCTATGGGGGATAGCCGGGATTATTATCCAAAGATCAGGCTTCTCCGGGTTTTTCAGCGCCGGGGCGTGTGCGCAGACGCCGGATAATGCCGTAGAGGGAAATGGCAATCCAGGCTACCTGAATCGCAAAGGCAGGGGCATTCCAGTATTTGAGCAGCGAAAAGCAGACCAGCGATGCTGCCAGCAGATTCATAACCACATACGTCAGTGAGTCACCACTCAGGCTTTGTCTGCAGAGCAGCCCATAGGCGAGCAGGTAAAGAAAGGTTCCGGTAAAACCCAATACGTTGAATATGTCCGGCTCCATGTATTCTGTCCTCTGATCTGTTCGCCCCGGTTATCAGGGGCATGCCAGGCACTATGTTACCAGCTGCTGGCGATACTGATCCGGCGTAAGCTTGAACCAGCGTTTGAAAGCGCGCCGGAAGTTGGAACTGTCATGGTAGTTCAGTACTGCCGCGATGGCATCCACAGACATGTTGCTGTCGCGCAGGTAACCAATGGCCTGCTGGGAAAGGATTTCATCACGCACCTGGCGGAAACTGGTGCCTTCTTTTTTCAGCCGCCGGGCCATGGTGCGTTTACTGATAAAGAGTGCGGCGGCCACCTCTTCCTCGCTCAGGACCCCGGGGGGCCCGGACAGCATCATTTTCTGGATCCGGTATTTGCAGGAATCCTTGTTGGCGTGGAGCTGCGCCAGCATGGCTTCACATTGTTGCAATGCCAGCAGATAATTTTCGTGATTGGCTGAAGCATTGGGAATCTCGCAGACTTCCATGGGTATCTCCACCATAATCCGGGGTGCTGAAAACGCAAAGCTTCCCGGCAGGTAGTCGCTGTACAGCTGGTGATAATCCGGTTTGGCATGGCGGAAGCTCATTCTGGCCTCGCTCAGGGGCCGACCGACAATGAACTCCGCGCACTCTGCAAAAGTCACTGCAAAAATTTCGGAAAATACCCGCAATACATCACCACTGATGGCCTCATCAAACCCCAGGGTGGTCTGCAACCAGTCCTGCTGCCTGCGCATATCCAGCCAGGCCAGACTCATGCGGGTGGGCAGGAAGGTTTTAAAGGCGTTCAAAGCCATGCGCAGGTTAGGGCTGCTGTTAGCCAGAAAGCCCATGGCGCCGTGGGTGGGCGAGGTAAACCGGCGGCCCAGGCGCAAACCAAAGGCCTCATCGGAGGTCAACGCCAGACTGTTTCGCATTATCTGGATCTGCTGGCGCGGGGTGAGCTGGGTTTCTTCCTGCAGAAAACGCTCGGTGGTAAGGCCGGTATTACCTAATAATCCCGGTAAATCACGGACTTGCAGCCCCAGCTCCCGGGCGATAAGGCGTGAGTAATTCGAGGGGACACAAGCAAGATCCAGGTCCACATTTGCCGGATTCTGATTATTTTTCATAGGGTTACACACCCGGGGAGCCATTGATTAGTGAATAAACGGTCACAACTCTGTAAAGTGTCTTGAAATGACCCCGCAATGTCAAGATATGACCTGCCCCAAGGTACGTGTACACCGTAATCTGAAGCCACTCAAAAAATCACGAATAGTCGCTGTACCGGCTCCCGTGCAGCGCTTTGATCACCACCGCGAACACCATGAATCCGAGGTAGCTATGGGCAGCATTACATTTATTGAACACGATGGCACCGAGCACGTTGCCGAAATAGAAGAAGGCAAATCCCTGATGCAGACGGCCCTGGACAATTGCGTACCGGGCATTGATGCGGATTGTGGCGGCTCCTGTGCCTGTGGCACCTGCCACGTAATTGTTGACGCCCAATGGATTGCCAAAGCCGGCAGCGCCACGGAGTCAGAAATGCAGATGCTGGATCTGACCCCTGAAAAATCCGACACCTCCCGCCTGTCATGCCAGGTGGAAATATCCGAGGCCATGGACGGTATGGTGGTTCGTTTGCCCGAGTTTCAGATGTAACCGCCACACCGGCCAGCAAAACAAATAACAGGCAGGCATACTATGAATCATTTTCTGGCTCCAGTGATTGAACCCATGATCGAAAAAGGCATTGAAAAAGGAACAGCGCTCGTTCCCATTCAATATCAGATCAAGGGCGCCCACCTTTTTCAAACTGTCAAGCGGCGCTATTTGAAGGGTTTTCTGAAAAGTGCGCCGATCCCGGAGTTCACTGAAACGCCGATACCCGACGTTGACACCCTGGCCATTGAAGATATTGATGTCAGCAACCCGTTTATGTTCCGGCAAAACAAATGGCAGTCCTATTTCAAACGCCTGCGCGACGAATGCCCGGTGCATTACCAGAAGAACAGCCCCTTCGGACCCTTCTGGTCGGTAACCCGCTATCAGGACATTCTGTTTGTGGACAAGCATCATGACCTGTTTTCCGCAGAGCCCATTATTTCCATCGGGCCACAGCCCGAAGGCCTGGAAATCGAAACCTTTATTGCGATGGATCCGCCGCGGCATGATGTGCAGCGCGCTGCCGTGCAAAGTGTGGTGGCGCCAAAAAACCTGGCGCAAATGGAAAGCCTGATTCGCACCCGCACCGCTGACGTGCTGGATAACCTGCCTACAGACCGCCCCTTTGACTGGGTTCAGGAAGTTTCCATAGAACTCACCTCCCGCATGCTGGCCACCTTGTTTGATTTTCCCTATGAAAAACGCCGCAAGCTGGCGTACTGGTCGGATGTGGCTGCCGGAAGTCCGGAAGCCACCGGGGGTACTGCCCAGACCGATGAAGCCTTTACCGCTGCGGCCGACATGGCCAGGGAAATGTCCCTGCTGTGGCGGAGGAAGGAAGCGCAGAAAGCCGCCGGACAGGAAATGGGGTTCGACCTGGTCAGCCTGTTGCTGGCCAACGATAACACCAAAGATATGATCAACCGGCCCATGGAATTTATGGGCAACATGGTGCTGCTGATTGTTGGCGGTAACGATACCACCCGCAATTCCATGACCGGTGGCGTACTGGCACTGAACCAGTTTCCGGATGAATTCGCCAAGCTGAAAAGCAATCCCAAGCTGATCCCGAGCATGGTGTCAGAAATCATCCGCTGGCAGACACCGCTGGCCTATATGCGCCGCGTGGCCAAGCAGGATGTGGAACTGAATGGCCAGACTATCAGGAAAGGTGACAAGGTGGTTATGTGGTATGTTTCCGGTAACCGTGACGAGCGGGCAATTGAAAACCCGGATCAGTTCATTATTGACCGCAAGAATCCTCGTAACCATCTGTCCTTTGGCTTTGGTGTGCACCGCTGTATGGGTAACCGGCTTGCAGAAATGCAATTGCGCATACTCTGGGAAGAAATACTGGAACGCTTTGATAAGATTGAAGTGATCGGAGAGCCTGGCTATGTGCAGTCCAATTTCGTAAAAGGTTATACGCGAATGATGGTAAAGGTTATACCTAAAACTGCCTGACGGTATTATCTCCCCCTTTTCCCAACCCCTTTTTTCCAACCCACCCCAGGCCCCTGCAGATCAGCAAGCGCAGGGGTGGGACAATATCACATACCCTTTTCTTATCCCTTCAGCCTAACAGATCTTCAATAGGTGACGGTTTGTCATAAAAGTAACCCTGACCATAGGAAACGCCAAGCCTCATAAGTTCATCTGATACTTGCTGGCTTTCTACGAACTCGGCAACAGTACATATTTTCAATTTATTGGCAACTTCACAAATGGCTGCCACCATTGAGCGGTCAACCTCACTTGTTACTATACTTTTTACAAACATACCATCGATTTTCAAATAGTCCGCGGGCAGCTGCTTCAGATAGGCGAAGGAAGAAAATCCGGTACCAAAATCATCAATCGCAAACTCACAGCCTTTCTCCCGGTATTCGTTGATGAATGCGAGCGTCGTATCCAGATTTGAGATGGCCATGGTTTCAGTGATTTCAAAACATATCTTGGCATGAGGAATAGAAAACAACTCAAACTGTTGCTTCAGGAAACCGGTAAACGCAGGATCACTGACAGATTGCACACTTAAATTGATACTGGCTTTACCCAGATCCTTCAGGTGATCAGGATTCGACCCTAAAAGCCTGAAATAATTCGATATTACCCATCGGTCAATGTGAGGCATAAGGCCATAGCGTTCAGCGGCGGGAAGAAAGTCCATTGGCGGCACTAATCTGTCCTGATAAGCCAAACGCAACAGCACTTCATAGCTGATGCCCCGATCATCACCTTTAATAGGCCTAATAAGTTGAAAATACAAACGGAAATTAGCTTTTTCGAGAGCCTCGTTGATTACGGAAACCCAGGTCATATCAATCTGTCGCTGCTTTAACTCATCGTCAGCAGTTGAGTAGACATGCATGCGGTTTCGGCCAAGATCCTTGGCCATATAACAGGCGGCGTCTGCTCTGCTGAGCAGCACTTCAATATTGCTAACACCCTGGTGGAAAACCACCAGCCCAATACTGGCGCCAACAGTAAGTTTTGTATCTCTGAGCATGTAGCTGAAGCCCTGAATGCTCTCCAATAGCCTTTGAGCCAGTTTTTTCGCCTCTTCCTCATCAGAATCTGCACAAATGACACCAAACTCATCACCACCCAGTCTCGCCAGTATCTGTTCGCTTCGAAGCTCAGATTTCAACTTAACTGAAAGGCGCCTGAGAAACTCATCGCCAACAGTATGGCCATATACATCGTTAATTACCTTGAACTGGTCCAGATCAAGATAAATCAGCGCATTCTTGGATTTATATTCCCCCCGGTCGGCAATAATGGATTTCAGCTCACGTTCAAAAGCGCGGCGATTCAGCAGATTAGTCAACGAATCGTGACTTGCCATATATTCCAGTTGCGTTTCATGAGCCTTGCGCGTACTGATATCCGAAATCGTACCCTCAATCTGCCATGCTTTTTCTGTTACTTTACGATAGTGTGCGTTAATCTCCACCCATGCTGACGAATCATCAGAAACGGGCAGTTCAATCTCATAGTTCGAAATCCGACTGCTATTGCCCATCTTATCTACCAGCATTTGATGAAAAGAATAGCCATGATGACCCTCCCACCGATCAATATGCAATTTCAGATCATAGACAGTTTTACAGTTAAAGATACGACAGCAGGACGGATTGGCGTTCAACAGCCTGCCATCGTTGCCGAGAATAAAAACACCTTCAGAAACATAATCAAACAGCGATCTGTACTGCTCCAGATAGTGAATCGATTTCTGTTGCATCTGTTGCTTTTCTTTCTCCAGAGAACGAAATCGATCAGCCAATATGAATGAGAACAATAGCGACATTAATGTTACGGCAATGGCAATGCCGTTATCGGTGAAATAGCTCACCTCCAAAACATCCACCTTGGTCAGCGTGGTATATATACCGAACAAGGCGCAAATGACTATACCTGAAAACACCAGCCTCTCTTGCTGGTTCTGGTTTTTCCATCGGGACAAACCGAACACGACAGTCAGAAGAGCAGTCGCAATTATCAAAATAATCTGAGTGCGCATTACCGTTGCAAAATCTATCAACACCAGAAAAACCAGTGTAATGGCATTCAACACGGCCAATATAACAAACAGCTTTCCAACAAGGGTTTCTCTGTTTAAATTTAAAAATTGATAAACCAAAAGATTGAAAAGTGCTGTTGAGGTCGCAATAAAAGCCAGAGGTGAAACGATCTGCCATTGTGAAGCATTCGGCCACAGATACTGAAAGCCAAAGCCGCGCAGAGTAAAAAAGTATGAAAAAATGGAAATGCAAAACAATGAAAAAACGCCAAAGATCGCATCTCTGGTTGAATAATACAGAATCCCGTTGTAGACCGTCATTACCAAGAATACGCTGAACAACAGCCCCCAAACCAGCAAAACAGACAGCTGCTCCCTGAGAAATGCAGTCTGAGTCCACAGCGAAACCGGCAAAATCATACTGCCCTTGTTTTTTATCCGGACATAGACGTCATAGAAAGTATCGCTTCCGACAACCAGCGGAAAAACCAGCCCGTGATAATCCACTGGCCGGACGTTAAATGGACGCGCTTCACCTGCCTGATAATGATTGACTAACCTGCCATCCTCCAGAATATACACATCCACCTCGTCCAGGACCGGATAGTCAATATGCAAATACAGAGGAAGAGGAGCGGATATGTCAGTACTGACAGAAAAGCGCAGCCAAACCGCACTTTCAATAATGCCAAAAGATAATCTTGAGGATGCCGCTCGTTGCCACGCATCTGCGTCGCGAACCCGGGCCAGGGTAAGCTCATCGGACGGGTCTTTGAGTATTTGCAAATACCCACTCAACGGGAAGTGGCGAGAGCTGTGATCAGCCTTGATAGCGTCCTGCGTTGCCATTGATTGGGCCGCAAACAGGCTCATTATCAAAAACCATGCAATCTTCACCAAAATCTTTGCCCTGTGACCGTGTGGAATTGGCTGACACCCGACTTAGTTTGGCACAGGGTCTTCTTTTTCTCAAAAACGTTCTATTCGGGGAAAAGGTGCGCTCAAAGAAGCTCATGCATGGTTAATCAGCCGGGAAACGCAGCGGCCACAACGTCTTCCCCTTCAGGCACAATCACCACAGAGCACCCGGCTGCTGATGCCGCCACGCCATCGGTATCCTCACGATCACCAATATGCAGCAGCGCTGCGGGTTCGATATTCATTTCCACACAAATCCGGCTAAAAACCCGGGGCGAGGGTTTGAAAATACCACTATCCTCCCCCGCAAAGATGGCATCGAAATAATGACTGATCCCCAGTGCTTGCAGTTTATACGCCGCTGAGTAATCGGATACGATGATTTGCCGGTAGCCCCGTTCCCTGAACGCGGCCAGGGTTTCAGGTATACCCGGCCGGGGGCCTGTTGCCTGCAAAGCCGCGGCAAACCAGAGGCGTTCACAGGGCTGTGCCTGTGCCCGCAGCACAGGCTCATACCCCGGCCATTCACCCCCGGCCGCCCGGACCCGCTGCATCATCTGTTGCGCGCGGGCGATGGCGCGGATATCCCGCCATACCGACGGTTGCCAGCAGTATCTGAGCCAGCGCCGGTAAAGACAGCGTTTGAAGGCAGAGGAAGAATACAGGGTACCGTCCATGTCCCAGCTGATAACCCTGATGTGTTCGCCGGGCTCAATCTTCATGGTGCCCGCTATCTGAACCGGTCTGGTCAGTAATAAAGTGATCAATATACCGCGCCAGCCCAAGACTGGCTTCCAGAGGCAGCAAATGACTGGCGCCGGGCAGGTCCGTGACTTTGCCTATGCCCAGATTGCGGGCAATGTCATAGCCATCACTATCGGTACTCTTGCCGTCATCGGCGCCACGGATAACGGCGATGTGTTGCTTCATCTTCACCGACACTTCTTTAAAGTAGCGTGGCCAGTTTTCCACATCCTCAGTTAACTGCCCCACAAACATCGGTAAAAAAGCAGGCCGCGCAATATGGCCTTTAATACGCGGCCAGAATGCTTTGGCAATAAAACCGGTATTGCAATAGCGGCGATAATCAGCATACAGCAGCCAGCGGCCGGCCAGCAGAAACAGCTGGTGAACAAGGCGCGAGTGGCGCAAACCTTCCAGGGAGCGCAGCAACGTCGGGTTCCAGTAAGCAGGTGCCACCAGCACAAGGCTCTGCGGCATAACATCCCGATTCAGAAGCCACCGGTTCAGCCAGCCACACCCCCAGGAATAGGACACCCAGTGACATTGCTCTGGCCGCCAGTCCAGTGTTGCCAGCAATTCATCCAGCTGGGCATCCAGCAGTGCCAGGCCGGCTCTTTCCGAAGCCGTTTCCGACTTGCCGCGGCCATAGTAGTTGTAGAGCAGCACCTGGTATTTTTCAGGGTCCAGATCCCGCAGCACCTCCCACCACACATCAAAGGATGACGTAATCCCGTTCAGCATCACAATCCGCTGTGGCCCGTGGCCATGGATAAAATATTCCGTGGTGCCGCTGCCCAGGTTCACCAACTGGCCGGGAGGCGGCGCAAACGACGGCCGGAATCCGGGCAGCAAGCGCCGCACGGTGGCAGGAAAAAATCGCTGCAGCGGCAGCATCAGGCGCTCACGACCACCAATCACCAGCTGCTCCCTGCCCGCACCGATACCCTGTATCATGCGCCGCGCACATTCGGCAGCCGACAGGCCGGGCAGGCGGTTTTCATCCCGCGTTTTACGGAGCTCACCATTACCATAGAGGGAACGCTGGTCAATGCCGGTATCCACAAACCCGGGACACACCAGGGTAACTTTTACCCGGAAAGCCTTCATTTCGGCCCGCAACGCATTGACGTAACCCTGCAGTGCATGCTTGCTGGCAGAATAAGTACTCCGCAACGGGCTGGCCACAAACCCCGACAGACTCCCCAGGTACACCAGGTGCCCCCGCTGACGCAGCATCATGGGTTCCATCAACTGACGGGTGATCGCCTGGGGGCCCCAATAATTGACTTCGAACAGGCGCCGCTCCAGCTGCGGGTCCATGTGCCAGCAGTCATCATAGGCAATCATGCCGGCAGCGAATATCACCAGGTCCGGCGCGCCGTTTTCCTCCAGAATGGCAGCGGTTACTGCCGCACATTCATCACGGTTCTGAAGATCAAACGGACGCAGACGGACATCGGCGCGGGCATTGCGCCAGTCCGCTTCAGAATCCTGAATATGGCGGGAACTGAGATAAAGCACGATGTTCTGACGGGCATATTGCTCCGCCAGCGCCCGGCCAATACCGGAACTGGCGCCGATCAGCCACACCGATGTCATCGGGCGGGCTCCGGATGCAGTGCGCCGGAATCCAGCTGCTCCCAGCGCTTGCCGGTTAACGGCGTCAGTTTGAACTGGGATTCCCAGGTGCGGCCGGCCACCTGTTCAGCATCGGTGGTTTTCGGATCCAGCAGGCAGGCTACGTCGTCATAGGGTAAAAGGCAGGCGGCGATTTCGCGCAGACGCCCACTGGCCAGCTTGTCGCGGAATTCATGATTGATATTGGTCAGTGCTGACTGGAAAGATCGCGCCAGGTCGGCCTCGCTGAGGGAAACGGTCCCGCCGCCTTGCGCCAGGGCACCCACCAGCACGTAACCCGGCAATCCTTCAGCCGGTTGCCAGGGCACCAGTGTAAACTGGATACCCTGACGCTGAATTTCAGGCAGATCGGATGCCACCGCCGCCACGGCTTCTTCCACCTGTTCACCGGTAAGCTTTTCTCCGGTAAAGGAGTAACTTAGCCCCCGGCGCTTTACAAATCGCAGGTCGGGCAGGCCTTCTACCCGGTCAACGCAACGAAACACATCCTGGGTC
>JAWVYU010000119.1:0-12989 GCA_033722575.1 Ketobacteraceae bacterium
GAGTTGTATGGCCATGGGGCTGTGCTCCTGAGCGCAAGGCAACAATTGCCAGGTCAGACCATGACTGCTTTGACGATGAATCTGTGAGAGGGCTGTTATTCAGAATAGCACTTCAGCCGCTGCGGAATCCAATTGAGCCCTGATAATTAATCAGGGTCCCGCGGTATAGGGCGACTGCTCTTGAACTTGTTTTTCTGGCTCTCTTCCTTGGGGATAACCAGTGTGCGGGTACTGGAAATGCGATCATGCCAGGTGTCATTGTTGGGATCGAACAGCACCCAGATGTAGCCCAGCCCAAACGCTGACAGGGAAAAAAACGCGCCCACGAAACGCAACACGCAACGGATAAAGTGAGGCGGTGTTCCATCCAGCCGGGCATCCACCACCTTCAGGCGCCAGGCACGCATGCCCAGCGTTTGGCCGCCGTGAGTCCAGAACCAGTAATAGAACAGAAAGGTAGAGCCCAGCAGCATTGGAAACAGCGTGCGCTGTAATTGCTGGGCACTGTCCGAGGTGTCGATACCGAAAATCAGCGCGTGCACAAAGCCGGTGGCAATCCAGATGGCCCAGAGTATCAGCTGGTCATACACAATCGACATAACCCGACGCCACAGGGTGGCAGATGGGTACTGGCTGTAATCAGTGGGGAACGTTTCAGCGGGGGTATTGCTGCTTTTTGACGCGGTCTGGCTGCGGGACTGAAAGGCGGCTTGTCTGTTGCGTTTTGATTTGCCCATGGCGAGCCGACTGCCTGCTGGTTTGCGCTGTGCCGCCGGGGTGTGCAATGGCTGGCGGTGAGTCAGCACTCTAATAAAAAGTAAAAAGATGGTAATGCAGCAATATATTGGTGCCTAGGGAGAGACTCGAACTCTCACTCCGTTGCCGGAAACGGATTTTGAATCCGTCGCGTCTACCAGTTCCGCCACCCAGGCACATTCTGAGAGCTTCAGGATGCGCGATTATAACAGTGCCCGGCAGAAGGTCAACAAGAGCCGCGGGCACCTCTGGTTGTCCGAAGGGGGCGCAGTGCTTTCTGTCATCAAAGAAGGCACGTATAATGCCGCCCCTTGAAGTCGCCGGGCCGGTCAGGTTCTGATCGCCAGGGGCGCCATCCATTACCCCGGGGTTGCTATTCACTATGCAGCGCAGTGATTTTTATTTTGAGCTTCCTGATGAGCTGATTGCCCGTTATCCCGCTGACCAGCGATCGGGAAGCCGGCTGCTGTGCCTGGACCGGCGCACCGGTGACGTCGTCGACCGCCGCTTCCGTGACATTGCCGATTTGCTGGAACCCGGGGATTTGCTGGTGTTCAACAATACCCGGGTCATTCCGGCGCGCCTCTGGGGCCACAAGGAAACGGGGGGCAAAATCGAGATACTGGTGGAAAGGGTGACCGGCGACAGTGAGTGCCTGGTGCATCTCAGATCCAGCAAGTCACCCAAACCGGGTGCCGAGCTGTTTATCGAGGGTAGGGCAGAGCCCGCCTTTACCATGGTGGACCGGGACGGAGAGCTGTTTCGGCTCAGGGCACTGGGGGGTACCGTGATGGCCCTCCTTCAGGAATATGGCCACATGCCCCTGCCTCCCTATATTGAGCGCCCCGACGAGCTGATGGACAAGGAGCGTTACCAGACCGTTTATGCCCAGCGACCCGGTGCGGTGGCGGCGCCCACCGCAGGACTGCACTTCGATGATGAGCTGCTCAGCCTGTTGCGGGAAAAGGGTGTTCAGCAGGCGTTTGTGACGTTGCATGTGGGAGCAGGCACTTTTCAGCCCGTGCGGGTGGACGACGTGCGTGAACATAAAATGCACAGCGAGTGGCTGGAGGTAACCCCGGCCACGGTGGATGCGGTGCAGGCCACCAAAGCCGCCGGAAAGCGGGTAGTGGCCGTGGGTACCACCAGTGTACGCTGCCTGGAGTCGGCGGCAAAAAGTGGCAGGCTGGCGCCGTTCACCGGTGAAACCGATATCTTTATTTATCCGGGATACGAATTTCAGGTTATTGATGCCCTGCTCACCAATTTTCATTTACCGGAGTCTACCCTCATTATGCTGGTGAGCGCCTTCGCCGGGCGCGAGCGCGTGCTGAAGGCTTATGGCCATGCTGTGGCAGAGCGATACCGGTTTTTCAGTTATGGCGATGCCATGTTCATTGCGGATACAGGGAATATAACCTGATGAAGTTCAGACTGATCCATCAAGATGGTCAGAGCCGACGCGGCGAGCTGACATTTGCCCGGGGAAAAGTGCAGACACCGGCGTTTATGCCCGTGGGAACTTACGGCACTGTAAAGGGCATGCTGCCGCGGGACATCCGGGAAATCGGCGCGGAAATCATTTTGGGCAATACCTTTCACCTGATGCTGCGCCCCGGCACCGACATTATCAAATCCCATGGCGATCTCCATGACTTCATGCAGTGGCAGGGGCCCATTCTGACGGACTCCGGCGGTTTTCAGGTGTTCAGTCTGGGCAAGACGCGCAAGATCACTGAAGAAGGCGTTACTTTTCAGTCACCCGTGGATGGCAGCAAGGTATTCCTGGACCCGGAAAAGTCCATGCAGGTACAGCGGGATCTGGGTTCGGATATTGTCATGATTTTTGATGAATGCACGCCTTACCCTGCTACCGAGCAGGAAGCCAGGGATTCCATGGAGCTGTCACTGCGTTGGGCAAAACGCAGCAAGGAGGCTCATGGCGACAGCCCGAATGCATTGTTCGGTATTGTGCAGGGTGGCATGTACACCGATTTACGGGAGGCCTCGGTCGAGGGGCTGGCAGAAATCGGGTTTGACGGTTATGCCATCGGCGGGCTTTCCGTGGGTGAGCCGAAAGAGGAAATGATCCGGGTCATCAGCGCCCTGGAGCCTCACATGCCCGCCGATAAGCCCCGCTATCTGATGGGAGTGGGCAAACCCGAGGATATTGTGGAGGCGGTTCGCCGGGGCGTGGACATGTTCGACTGCGTCATGCCTACCCGCAATGCGCGAAACGGTCATTTATTCACCGACACCGGGGTGGTGAAGATCCGTAATGCGGTCCACAAGCAGGATACCGGGCCGCTGGATGAAAGCTGTGACTGCTACACCTGCCAGCATTTCAGCCGCTCCTATCTGCACCATCTGGACCGTTGCAAGGAAATTCTGAGCGCCCAGCTCAACACCCTGCATAACCTGCGCTACTACCAGAACCTGATGGCAGGTTTGCGTCAGGCTATTGAACAGGGTAAATTGAGCCGCTTTGTAAATGAATTCTATGCCAAACGGGGCGAGCCGGTGCCCGCGTTATAGGCTGTATACCGGTTGAAATCCGTTTTCATACCGGCCGAAAACGATTCTTTTTATCTGTTTTAACACGATCGAGGTAACTATGAGCTTTTTTATTTCCGATGCCATGGCTGAGCCAGCAGCAGGGGCTGCCCAGGGGGAAGTGCCCTTCTTTGCCAATCCGTTTTTTATGCTGGTGATAATGGTGGTGTTTTTCTACTTCTTTATTATACGCCCGCAGAACAAGCGCAACAGAGAGCATAAAGAGCTGATGTCAAACCTCAGCAAGGGCGATGAAGTAGTGGTTTCCGGTGGCATGCTGGGCAAGATCACCAAGGTTTCAGAAGATTATGTGGTAGTGGAAGTGGCAGCCAATACGGAAATCCGTTTTCAGAAAAGCGCCATTACCAACACGCTGCCCAAGGGCACCATCAAAAGTATTTAACAAACCATTGGCAGGTTGTTCGATTTAGCCCGGCGCCTGTCGGGCTAATCAGTTAATAACAAGGCAGGGCGCGTCTCTATGCTCAATCAATACCCCATCTGGAAATATCTGGTCATTGTGGCGGTGGCTGTGATCGGTTTTCTTTATGCAGCGCCAAATCTGTATCCGGATGATCCGGCGTTGCAGGTATCCGGTGCCACCGCTACCACCGAAGTGGATCTGCTGGTAGTGGACAAGGCCAAAACCGCGCTGAAGGAAGCCGGTATTGAATACAAGTCTTTTGAAAAGGTCGGCAATTCAGCCCTGTTCCGGTTCAGAAACACTGATCAGCAGCTGGAAGCCAAAGAGGTGGTGACTGATGCACTTGGCAAAGGCTATGTGGTGGCCCTGAACCTGGCATCCAACACCCCTGACTGGCTTGAAGCGATTGGCGCAACCCCCATGAAACTGGGTCTGGATCTTCGCGGCGGAGTGCACTTTGTGTTGCAGGTAGACATGAAGAAAGCCATGAAGACCCGCTTCGAGGACTATGTGGACGACATCAAGTTGCGTCTGCGGGAAGAAAAGCTCCGATACAAGACACCTTTTGAGCGCACCGATGAAGGCCTGCGCATCGAATTCCGCAGCGCTGAGGCCATGGAGAATGCCTATGATCTGCTGCGTGATGAGTTCCGTGATTTTACCGTACTGAAGAACGAGGTGGGTGGCGCTTATCTGGTGGATCTGGCGCTGACTCAGGAAGCTCGCAAGGAAATTACCGATTATGCCATTTCCCAGAACCTTACCAGTCTGCGTAACCGGGTGAACGAACTGGGTGTGGCGGAGCCCGTGGTGCAGCGTCAGGGCTCTGACCGCATTGTGGTACAGATCCCGGGTATCCAGGACTCTGCGGCCGCCAAGCGAATCATTGGCCGGGCCGCCAATCTGGAATTCCGGCTGGTGGACTGGGAAAGCGATCCCATGACTACTCGGGTGGCGCCACCGGATGCCGAATTCCTGGATTTCAAATCCGAAGGCCGCAAGGTGCTGCTGAAGAAATCCGTGATTGTGACCGGTGACCGGGTTATTAACGCCCAGGCCAATTACGACGAGCATGGTCGCCCCCAGGTCAACATTGATCTGGACAGCGCCGGCGGCAAACAGATGCTGCGCGCCACCAGCGACCATATCAAGGACCAGATGGCAGTGGTATTTATCGAGCTCAAGCCGGAGCCTTACACGGTGATGGAAAACGGCAAGGAAGTGCAGAAGGTTCGCACCATCGAGGAGCGTTATGTCATTAATGTGGCCACTATCCAGGCTGCATTGGGCTCCAGTTTCCGTATTACCGGGCTGGACAGCCCTGCTGAATCATCGGAACTGGCGTTGCTGCTCAGGGCAGGAGCTCTGGCAGCGCCCATGTACTTCGTGGAAGAACGAACCGTGGGCCCCAGCCTGGGTCAGGAGAATATCGAGGCAGGGTACCTGTCGCTGATTGTGGGTTTCTGCCTGGTGCTGGTGTTCATGCTGGTCAACTACCGCATGTTCGGGCTGGTGGCGAACCTGGCCCTGGTGCTGAACCTGGTATTGCTGTTTGCCTGCATGTCCATGATTCCGGGTGCCACACTGACCCTGCCGGGTATGGCGGGTATCGTGCTGACGGTGGGTATGGCAGTGGATGCCAATGTCCTGATTTTCTCCCGTATACGGGAGGAGCTGGCGGGCAAGGCAACGCCCCAGCAGGCGATTCACGCCGGTTACGAGCGGGCCTTTGTGACGATTCTGGATGCGAACATCACCACATTGCTGGTGGCGCTGATCCTGTTCCTGTTCGGTTCCGGACCGGTGAAAGGGTTTGCGGTTACCCTGTCCATCGGGATTCTGACATCCATGTTCACCGCCATATTTGTCAGCCGTGGGCTGGTTAATCTGATTTACGGCAACAAGCCGTTGCAGACACTCAAGATATAGCCGGCATACAGGAGCAGAAAATGAAGACGACCAATTTCAAGTTCATGTCTTACCGCAAGCTGGCACTGGCGATATCCACGGTGCTGTTTGTGCTGTCCATCGTGTTGCTGGCAACCCGTGGCCTGAACTACGGTCTGGATTTTACCGGCGGCACCCAGGTGGAAGTGGCTTACCCGGAAGCCGTGGTGGTAGACAACATTCGCGGTCAGCTGGCAGAGGCCGGATTCGGTGACGCGTCTGTGCAGCATTTTGGCAAGCCTACCGAGATCCTGGTGCGTATTCAGCCGAAAGAGGGTGAGGACAGCGCCAAACTGGGTGACCGAGTGTTTGAAGCCCTGGCGGCTGCCGAGCCGGACGTGGAAAAGAAACGTATTGAGTACGTGGGTCCGCAGGTGGGCGAGGAGCTTCGGGATCAGAGCGGGTCTGCGATGATTTTCGCCCTGATTCTGATGCTGGTTTACGTTACCCTGCGGTTCCGCTTCAAGTTTGCGGTGGGCGCCGTGGTGGCCCTGTTTCACGACGTCATTATTGTGCTGGGTTTCTTTTCGCTTACCCGGGTGGATTTCGATCTGACAGTGCTGGCGGCAGTGCTCGCGGTAATCGGTTACTCCCTCAACGACACCATTGTGGTATCGGACCGGATCCGGGAAAACTTCCGGATGGTGCGTTACGGAACAGCGGAAACCATCATCAACGATTCACTGAATCAGACCCTGGGCCGCACATTGATGACATCTATCACTACTTTGCTGGTATTGATTGCGCTGGCGGCGCTGGGCGGGGAACTGATCAAGGCATTTGCGGTGGCGCTGATTGTGGGTGTGTTGATTGGTACCTATTCATCCATCTACGTGGCCAGTAATATCTTGATGATGATGAACATTTCCCGGGAAGATTTCCTGGAGCCGGAAAAGGAAGACGTTCAGGACATGCCCTGACGGGGTCTGTCCTGGCCACGGAACTCTCTGCTGAGCGAAGCTCTCCGCTCAGTGACCTGCCCAGTGACGCTCTCAGTCCTGGGCTGCTTGCCTGGCAGTAACTACTGTCTCTGAGCTAGCGGGGTGGCAGCTCGCGCCGGGTTTCCACAGGAATCGGGCGTAGTTCCGGATCCTGGCGGTAGAGGCTGCCAAGGCTCAGGTTGTGAAACAGTTCAGTGATAAGTTCTTTGATTGCCTGCCAATTCATCATCCTGCCCTCTCCGAATCGGTGATCCTGCGGCCTGGATGCGCCTGATAAAGCTGGCGGTGGCTGGTTGCAGGATGCAGTGCTGCACAAGGTGGTGTGCCGTGACCAAAGGTTCACGGCATTCTTGACAGTATAGTACGGGATTTAATGCTTGGCTATTTTTTGATCGTGTGGCGGCAGATAGTCTGCATGAGGGGCTTAAACAGTTTAGGCGGGGCGCAGGCAACATCGCCGGTTTCCAGATGCTTCATGCCACCTTTCAGGTCACCACTCAGGCCACCGGCTTCTTTAACCAGCAGCAGGCCAGCAGCGATATCCCATTCATTGAGTCCGAACTCCCAGAAGCCGTCGTAACGACCGGCCGCCACGTAGGCCAGATCCAGCGCAGCCGCGCCCTGGCGGCGGATGCCTGCGGTGGTGATGGCCAGATCCCTGAAAATCGCCATGTAAGTATCCAGAATTCCCTGTTGATCAGGGCGGAACGGGAAACCCGTGGCCAGCAGTGTGCCTTCCAGTTGTTTGCGGTCGGTCACCCGGATGCGTTTGCCATTCAGCTGGGCACCGCGCCCTCGTACGGCGGTAAACTCTTCTTTTTTAACAGGATCATAAACCAGGCCCACTTCCAGCTGGCCTTTGACCTTCAGGGCAATAGAGATCGCAAAATGGGGAACGCCATGGATGAAGTTGGTGGTACCGTCCAGCGGATCAATGACCCAGATATGGTCCCGGCCATCGCCGGTGCCTTCCTGCAGGCCGGACTCCTCGCACAAAAAGCCGTGATTGGGGTAGCGTTTGCGAATACCCTCAATCAGGCTTGCTTCCGCAACGCGATCCACCTGGGTGACGTAGTCATTGGTGCCTTTGCTCTCCACATCAATAAGGTCAATATCATCAAAGGCGCGTTCAATTAACTTACCGGTTTGGCGAGCCACCGATAGGGCTGTGTTAAGCATGGGTTGCATGGTCAGGTCACCTGAATGCTGGTCGTCATGGCTGGGTTGTCAAAGAGCGGCCGGGAGCATTACAGGGCCAAAAGAGGTGCCCCCGGCGGGTGGCGAATGATAGCAAAAAATGCCGCCAGGGCGTACAGCTTTGTTGCAATCTGCTACTATTGCCCGCTTTTCCAGCCCAGCAGAAGGTCCAGAGCATGCTATCCCCCGGCAATATCCGCATCGTGATGATGAACACCAGCGATTCCGGCAATATCGGTGCCGCCGCGCGCGCCATCAAAACCATGGGATTCTCCCGGCTGTATCTGGTGGAACCCAAGGATTATCCCAGTGGCAAAGCCACTGCCAGAGCCTCGGGAGCCGCTGATGTTCTGCACCGGGCGGTGGTGACCAGTACGCTGGATGAGGCGCTGGAAGGGGCAAACCTGGTGGTGGGCACCAGCGCCCGGATGCGCAGTATTCCCTGGCCCGTCATGACTCCGCGGGAATTCGCTGCCATGCTGCAGTCGGAGCGGGATGACTCCCAGGTAGCCATTGTTTTCGGTCGCGAGGATTCCGGGCTCACCAATGACGAGCTGCGGCGCTGTCATTACCATGTTTCCATACCTGGCAACCCCGATTACGGGGTGCTGAATGTGGCCGCCGCCATACAGCTGATTTGCTATGATTTGCGCATGACCCTGATAGAGGCCGAAAAAGCGGGTGACACAACGGAAAAACCGCAAATGATACTGTCCAGAACCGAGTGGGATGCGCCACTGGTGTCTTCCGGGGATATGGAACGATTCTTCCAGCATCTGGAACAAACCCTGCTTGATATTCGCTTTTATGACCCCAATAATCCCCGACAGATACTGACCCGAATCCGCCGCCTCTTCAGCCGTACCCGTCTGGATCAGCTGGAAATGAACCTCATGCGCGGCATACTCGCCAGGGTTCAGCAGGTAGTCAATGGAAAAGCGCCCGTTAATCAGTCACCTGCGGGTCATCAGTCAGATCGCCAGGTGGGCCAGGATAGCCAGTCCTGAGAACCCGGTATTGAGGCAAGTAACGGAGAAACATCATGTTCGAGCAAGTGAAAGAAGATATTCAGTCGGTATTCCACCGGGATCCCGCTGCTCGAAACGGGCTGGAAGTCATGCTCAACTATCCGGGCTTGCACGCTGTCATGATGCATCGCCTGGCCCACAAGCTCTGGCTGCGGGATTTCAAACTCACTGCGCGCCTTATCTCCAGTTTCAGCCGCTGGCTCACAGGGATAGAAATACATCCCGGCGCCAGAATCGGCCGGCGTTTCTTTATTGACCACGGTATGGGGGTGGTGATCGGGGAAACCGCTGAGATCGGCGACGATGTCACCCTCTACCATGGCGTTACCCTGGGAGGCACCAGCTGGAACAAGGGCAAGCGTCACCCTACGCTGGGCAATAATGTGGTGGTGGGTGCGGGTGCCAAGGTGCTGGGCCCTATCACGATCTCGGACGATGCCAGAGTAGGATCCAATGCCGTGGTAACCAAGGATGTGCCAGCCGGCGCCACTGCTGTGGGTATTCCCGGGCGCATTATTCTCAGGGACCGGGGCGACGACGACGGCACGGAAGCCCGGCGCAAGGCCATGGCGGAAAAAATGGGCTTTGATGCGTACGGCATGACCCCGGACATGCCGGACCCCATCGCCAAATCCATCCACAATATGCTGGACCACATGCACGCCGTTGATCAGAAAATATCCGGAATGTGCAAGGCCTTGCGCGAGCTTGGCAGTAATTACACCGAGGAACAGCTCCCCAAACTGGATGAAAAAACCTTTGATGCCGTGTGTGGCAAAACCCAGACACCGGGCGAAGATGAACAACCGGTAGACAACGTTGTGGAATCCTCAACAAAGCCTTGATGCAGGCGGTCGGCTTGTGGCCCTGAGCGGTTTCTGTTGAAAAAGTTGACTATTTTAGTCAGACTTAATCTGAGTGTCTTGCGCGGAGAAGGCGGCGGGATCACACGCAACTGCTATGAGGACTGTTTCATGAAGCTGACAACCAAAGGCCGGTATGCTGTTACGGCTCTTTTAGATCTGGCGCTGCACGCAACGAAAGGGCCCGTGAGTCTTGCGGATATTTCCGAGCGGCAGGAAATATCCATTTCCTACCTGGAACAACTGTTTGCCAAGCTACGCAAAAATGGCCTGGTGAAGAGCGTCAGGGGGCCCGGCGGTGGCTATCGCCTGAGTCGCGAGGCCGACGCCATATTCGTGGCCGAGGTAATTGATGCAGTGGACGAGTCCATTGATGTTACCCGCTGTGAAGGACGGGGCGACTGTCAGAACGGTGAGCGTTGCCTGACACATGACCTGTGGATGGATCTGAGTAACCAGATCCACAAATTTTTGAGTGGAATCAGTCTTCAATCCCTTGTAGATCGTGGAGAAATCCGTAAAGTTGCCGAGCGCCAGGACAATTATCAGCAACAGCGGGAACAGCGTAATACCGAATCCTCCCATAATCTGGGCTCGGTGATCAGCATTATCGAATAGGCGGGCAACCCCCGTCTTTATCGCCCGTAACCTCAGCCGGATATGGTGGCTGACCCTGGTTCTGACAGCGAGTTCAGGCATTCGGGTCCCCCTGACTGGCCTGAGTGACCTGATTCCTGATCTGAATTCAAAGGCAGCCTCACGGGCTGGTCTGATTTAAAGAAAGGAGCGGGCAGTGAAACGTCCAGTCTATCTGGATTACGCGGCAACCACCCCGGTTGACCCGCGGGTCGCAGACAAAATGTCACAGTGCCTGACCCTGGATGGGCTTTTTGCCAATCCGGCGTCACGGTCCCATCTGTACGGCTGGCAGGCGGAGGAAGCGGTTGAAGCTGCCCGCCAGCAGGTTGCAGACCTCCTGAATGCCGACACCCGGGAAATCGTCTGGACTTCCGGTGCCACCGAAGCGAACAACCTGGCCATCAAAGGCTATGTGCAGGCTAACCGGGACAAGGGAAATCATATTATTACCTCCGCCATTGAACATAAGGCCGTTCTGGATACCTGTGCCTGGCTGGCGTCCCGGGAAGGGTTTGAGGTGACCTATCTGCAGCCCGATGCCAGTGGCCTGATTCAGCCCGCTGCCCTGCGGGATGCGCTGCGGGACGATACCCTGCTGGTGTCTCTGATGCATGTGAATAACGAAATCGGCACGGTTAACGATATCGCCGAGCTGGGGCAGATTGCCCGGGATGCTGGTGCCGTATTTCACACCGACGCCGCCCAGAGTGCCGGCAAGCTGCCCCTGGATATGCAACGGTTGCCGGTGGATCTGTGTTCCCTGTCCGGCCACAAGATCTATGGCCCCAAAGGGGTGGGCGCGCTTTACGTTCGCCGGCAGCCAGCTGTCCGGCTGATGGCGCAGATGCACGGTGGGGGTCACGAGCGGGGTATGCGCTCCGGAACGCTGGCGACCCACCAGGCTGTGGGCATGGGTGAGGCGTTTGCCATTGCCAGGGGGGCGATGCAGCAGGAATCCGAAGCCATCAGCGCCCTCAGAAACCGGCTCTGGGATGGCCTGCGGACGCTGGAGGGTGTACATCTGAACGGTGATCCGGAGCGCCGGGTGGCCGGCATACTCAATGTGTCTGTGGATGGCGTCGACGGCGAGGCCCTGATGATGGGCCTGGGTGATCTGGCCATTTCCTCCGGTTCCGCCTGTAATTCGGCGAGCGTCGAGCCTTCCTACGTGGTTTCGGCTCTGGGTGTGGGCCGGCAGCAGGCTCTGGCGGCCCTGAGGTTTTCCCTGGGGCGGTTCACTACTGCTGAAGAAGTGGATTTTGCCGTCGCAACGGTTCACAAGGTCATCTCCGGCATGCGTGGGTCATAGCGATGGCAGTTGCCGCCGGCTCCCTAGGTTTTCGCCGGAAAGCTGTATATAATCGCGGGCCTCAAGAATACCGGAAACCCACAGACAAGTTTGGAGAGTTGGCATGGCCGTAGAACGCACGTTATCCATTATCAAACCCGATGCAGTCGCCAAGAACGTGATTGGTGAGATCTACACCCGTTTCGAGAAGGCAGGTTTGAAAATTGTAGCTGCCAAAATGATGCAGCTGGACGAGGACAAGGCCGGCGGTTTCTACGCAGAGCACAAAGAGCGTCCCTTCTTCAAGGATCTGGTGGCCTTTATGACCTCCGGCCCCATCATTGTTCAGGTGCTGGAAGGTGAAAATGCTATCGCCCTGAACCGTGAGCTGATGGGTGCAACCAACCCCAAGGAAGCCGCTGCGGGAACTATTCGCGCGGATTTTGCGTCCAGTATTGATGCCAATGCTGTACACGGTTCTGACAGCCCCGCTTCTGCCGAGCGTGAGGTGGGCTATTTCTTCTCTGACGACGAGATCTGCCCGCGTACCCGCTAGCAGTTGAGCTTGACCGGGAAACAGCGTAGTTTGAGGTGATACTGCCTCACTGCGCTGTTTTTCTATGGATATTTGATGATTTTGCAGGTTGAAACCCCATGAGTACCACAGACCGCACCAATTTACCTGGCCTGACGCGCCCGCAACTGGAGGCGTTTTTTGCCGGGCTCGGCGAAAAGCCGTTTCGTGCACAGCAGGTGCTCAAGTGGATCCACTTTTACGGGGTCGATGACTTTGATCAGATGTCCAACCTGAGCAAGGCGCTCCGGAGCAAGCTAAAAGAGGTTGCCTGCATTGAGGCGCCGGCGGAGGAATATCACCATTTTTCGGCAGACGGTACCCGTAAATGGGTGTTACGCCTGGACGAGCGCAACTGTGTTGAAACCGTCTTCATTCCGGAAGGCAGGCGGGGCACCCTGTGCGTGTCCTCCCAGGTAGGCTGCGCCCTGGACTGCAGTTTCTGCTCCACCGGCAAACAGGGCTATATGCGGGACCTGACCGTCGCGGAAATCATTGGTCAGGTGTGGGTGGCCAACCGGTCATTTGGTGTGCCTGATAATAAAGGTCACCGCAATATCACCAATATTGTCATGATGGGCATGGGCGAGCCACTGCTTAACTTTGACAATGTGATTGATGCCATGCACCTCATGAAAGATGATCTTGCCTACGGGGCGGCCGATCGGGTGGCCCGTGCCGGCGCGGGTGGGTCGGGGTGCAGGAACGGGGCACGAACGATGTGGCCGGGCACTACCGTTGCGCCACGCCCGACGACGAGGGGGCACCGTGCCGCACAC
>JAWVYU010000120.1:0-12969 GCA_033722575.1 Ketobacteraceae bacterium
CACGCCCCGCATGGACATCCATCGCATGGCCCACCACTTTGCGCATATATTCGGTATTCTGATATTTCAGCATGGCCGACGGTATGGCCGGCTTCTCGCCGTTATCTACCGCATGAAGCACCTGCTGGCGTGCGGAATCCATCAGATAACTGAGTCCGGCGATCTGTTCCAGGGCCTCCTGAACACCTTCAAATTCACCCACAGGCAGGCCGAATTGCTCACGTATGCGGGCATAGGCGCCGGTGGTCATGGATGAAAGCTTGCCGGCCCCGGTTGCCAGCGCGGGCAGCGATATGGAGCGGCCAACCGACAGAGCGTTCATCAGCATCATCCAGCCTTTGCCGATGTACTCCTCACCACCAATAAGGTAATCAAGCGGAATAAAGACATCGTCGCCCCATGTGGGTCCGTTCATGAAAACTGTGTTCAGTGGCAGGTGACGGGCACCGGTGTTGACGCCAGGCAAGTCCGTGGGGATCAATGCGCAGGTTACACCCCGGTCGGTTTCCTGGCTCAGCAGCTTATCGGGGTCATAAAGCTTGAAAGCAAGACCCAGCACGGTGGCCACTGGCGCCAGCGTAATATAGCGCTTGTTCCAGTTGAGTTTTACGCCAAGCACCTCTTTGCCGTCGAACTCACCCTTGCACACCACGCCGTTATCAGGAATGGCGCCCGCGTCTGAGCCTGCGAGAGGGCCGGTAAGGGCAAAGCAGGGGATTTCATCGCCTTTGGCGAGCCGTGGCAGGTAATAATCCCGCTGCTCCTTTTTACCGTACTGAAGGAGCAACTCGGCGGGGCCCAGGGAGTTTGGCACCATAACGGTTACCGCTGCCGATATACTGCGGGTTGCGAGTTTCATTACTACCGCAGAGTGCGCCGCATGGGAAAACCCGAGGCCACCGTATTCCTTGGGGATAATCATGCCGAAAAAGCCTTTTTCCCGGAACAGGTTCCAGGTTTCTGACCTGAGGTCATACCGCTCGTGCGTTATTTCCCAGTCGTTCAGCTGCTCACAGGCTTCTTCCACCGGGCCATCCAGAAAGGCTTTTTCCTCATCACTGAGGGAGGTGGTTTTTTCATTCAGCAGTGCGTTCCAGTCTGGTCTGCCACCGAAGAAACTGCCTTCCCAGCTCACTGAGCCCGCTTCCAGTGCTTCCTGCTCAGTGGTGGAGATGGAGGGCATAACCGATTTTGCGACATCCAGCACCGGTCGGCTGATAAATTTTTTCCGCACCGGATTTTTTATCATGACCAGTGCCAACGCACCAACAATCAGCCAGGCGAGAACAAGTGCTGGCACCGACCAGGCCCCGAACGCAGTAATCAGCACCATTTCTGCTGCGAGTGCACCAGCAGTCCAATAACTTTTGAATCCGAAAAAGAGGGCGGCGAGCGCCGTTATTAATAATATAAAAACTTCCATGAGATCTCCTTGTGCATTGATGAATGCGGTAAACGATCTGCGATGCTGGCGACCGTGGGGCAAAGCGCCTGTGCACCAGCTTCTCCATTTTTGCACATTATGTGCCACTGATCACCCGAGACTGTCATCCACCTAGACATCGGCATTGTTTTGCAGGTTGACTGAAAAATATCCAGCGTTCTGCGCGCAACAAATTCATTAAATAATGTAGAAATTACATGAAGATAGCGCTTGTCCGAATAATATCGGGCGCTACGACAGTAAATTGGGGCTTCTGAACTATTGGCACTGATTTTTCATGGATGACACTGAACCCGATACCTTTCAATGAAAGGAGGCGAACATGCAAGCGATAGACAGAAACGAATTGCAGGCATCTTTGAAGACTAATCCGGACATGGTGCTGATCGAAGTGCTGGATGAGTCGGAATTCGAAAAGTACCACTTGCCGTATTCCATGAATGTGCCGCTGGACAGCCATTTTGAGGACAATATCACAGCAGCGGTACCCGACAAGGACAAGACGGTGGTAGTTTACTGCAAGAATGAGAGCTGCGATGCATCCGAGAAAGCGGCCAAGCGGATCGAGGAGCTGGGCTACTCAAAAGTATATGATTACACTGGAGGAAAAGAAGACTGGAAAGACGCCGGTCTTCCCATTGCATCGCGAGAGGAAATGCGACATTGATTATGAAAATGGCGCCTGAGGGCGCCATTTTTGTCTGCGGTCTTTTGAATTGGTTAGGGCCTAGTTTTTTTCGGCATTGTCTGCCTTTTCATAGGTATCCAGCTTATTGTAAAGTGTTTTAACACTAATGCCCAGTTGCTTAGCTGTCTCTACTTTTTTGCCGTGGTTTTCTTCCAGCGTTTCCATAATTGCCTGCTGCTCCAGCTCCTTGAGCGTCAGCCCTTTGGGAATCGCGCCATGATCACCATCCAGCTCCATCCCGTAGGGCTCAATGATAATATGATCTGAATCGATAGTATCCAGGCTCAGCAGAAAAGCACGTTCCACCACATGTTTCAGTTCGCGGACATTGCCGGGCCAGTCATAAGCCTTTATTTTGCGTAATGCAGCTTCAGTAATGCCCTTACTGGTGTGTTCTTCTGAATTCCGGTAAGCCAGGAAGTGCTTGGCAAGTCCTTCAACATCTTCACCCCGCTCGCGGAGTGGTGGTATATAAACAGGAAAACTCGCCAGACGAAAGTAGAGATCCGACCGAAAAGTTTCCTGTTCAATGGCTTCGGTCGGGTCACGGTTGGTGGCGGCAATAATGCGCACATCGGCATGTTTGGCTGAGTCACTGCCCACCGCGCGGTATTCTCCTGATTCAAGTACACGTAATAACTTCACCTGCAGGTCCAGGGGCATTTCGGTAATTTCATCAAGAAAGAGCGTACCTCCGTCTGCCTCTGCAAACACACCTTCGCGATTTTTGTTGGCACCCGTAAACGCCCCTTTTACATGACCGAATAATTCACTCTCCACCAGTTCGGGACTGAGCGCACCGCAGTTCAGGGCCACAAAGGGTTTATCGTGTCGGTCGCTCATGTGATGGATGGTATTGGCCACCAGCTCCTTGCCTGTGCCACTTTCTCCAATAATCAGTACCTTGGCGTCGGAATCCGATGCTTTTCTCAGCAGCCTGTACAGGCGATGCATGGGTTTTGAAGAGCCCACCAGCAGTCCAAACTGATCGAGCTCACTGCTCACTACCCGGTCTGAAGAGACCGATCTCTCGCACAGCTCGGTATGAATTTCTGTCAACAGTTCATTGAGAAACTCTACATCAACAGGGGCTCGCAAATGATAACAGGCACCAATCTGCATGATTTTGTCAATATATTCATTGGGAACACCGCTGCTGAGAAATATGAGGTCAAGCTTTCCCAGCAGGTGACTACCGATCAGGCGCTCGTAATCGTCGGATGTGAAATGATCCGACTTGACCAATGCAACCCGTGCCTGGGAAGCTTTCAGGTCTGATATCCAGTCCTGCTCTCCCTCGGGATGCACTGTAGTAAAATCGGGTATGACGGGTGCAGCTTCAATGATATTCCTGTATTCATCGTCTGCATTCACGAAGAGCAGTGGGGCGCTCAAGTTTGCCTCCGGTTTCTTTCACCAAAGATCAAGACTAACGGTTAACCGTTAAATATTCAAGTTTGCATGATCTTAACCTGGCATGAAACTTGAACGTTTTTTAACTAAGCAGCGTCCAGTCAACCACGTCTAGTCTGGATTCTGGTAATCTTATATTGGGATACGAGGTTCAAAATCAAGAGTAGAAACCGCAATGGCACATTCATCTAGATATCTGACCAGAAAACCGGATATGGCATCAGTGGATCGTCTCGAGATGATCCAGATCACTCAGAGATGCAGTCTGAAGAGTTATGTCACCCACAAGCGTCTGAGCCGGGACAGCAAGAGTGCAGCATTGAAATCGCTGTTTGCCCGTTCAACCCAGCTTTATCTGGAAATCTACGGATTGCTTGGACGGCTGCTGCCTGCCTCGAATAATGAGGCGGGACTTTTTTCGCTGCCGGACTTTTCCCTGATCGCAGGATCAGATTCTGACCGGTCACGGTTGGAAAAGGTGTCTCTGCTGGATGCCTATGTGCTCGATTTATTACGTCTGGTTATAACGCGCATTGAAGACAGGAATATCAGATATCCTTTATCCTCGAAAGTGGCGTCTCTGCAGATAATTCATGATCGAATGAAAGAATTACAGGCATAATTCTGAACCGAGGGAAAAAATAAAGGCGCCTGTCTGAAAGAAAAGGCGCCAGAAAAACGGATTACCGGTAAAACTATGAATTCGTTGCAAGTGAACAGGTTGTGTAGATACCAGGCAAAGCCTGCTTATGCATCCGGGTCTATCCGCAACTGATTATCCACCGCAGCGACTCCTTCAGTATTCTTTGCAATAAGTTCAGCCATGTCCCTGTGCAAAGCGCTTGTCACCGTGCCACTGAGGATCACCCGGTTTCCATTAGCGTTAACATCAATACCCAGCGCACTCAGGTGACCATTCACGGCATATTTAGATTCGATAGTAGTAATAATTCTTGCTTCATTAGCCACTTCTGATACGGCAGCCTTGACCTCTTTAAGGTTTTTGGCCAGTGACTTTTCTTCATCAACGATAATGTTATTCTCGACCTCATTGATTCCCTCCACATTAAGCGCGACATGGGTGGCCAGATCCTTTTCCAGCTCATTGCTCACATGGCCGCTAAGAATAGCCTTATCTTTCTGGATGCTGGTGCTGATGTCGAATGCATTGAGGTTTTCGTTAAACAGAAATGAGGCTTCGACTTTGCCCTGCAACAGACCCCGCTCAAACATTGCATTCATATTGTCAGGGGTTACGTGGGGTTGCATAATTTCCTTCTTGGCGTCATCAGCCAGAACGGGTTGTGACAGCGCGGTAATACAGGCCACTAAAATGCAGCTAATCGTGTATCTGAGTTTCATTATTCCTCCTAATAAAGTATTTTGACAGTCCTCACGTAATGTTGACCACATTTTGGCTACCCGTTACGATGCAAAGCCTGTGCCGCATAAATCAGGACTGTGATCACATTCTGAAAGTTTGAGAGATAGCAACCTTGGCGAAAACCATTGAGCAACTCTATGCCTATTTGGCTGATGAAGAAGATGCGCGGGTGTGCACGGACATTAGTGACGACGCCTGCAGAGTGGTACCGGGCAATTTTTTCAGGATTCTGCTGGCTCAGGTATGTACCAAGCTGGGTGATGCCCTGGCGAATACAAAGACCGTATTGCCCTGGGTGATGAATAGTGTAGGCGCGCCAACTTTTCTTAGTGGTCTGCTTGTTCCCGTCAGGGAATCCGGGTCGCTGATACCTCAGCTGTTTCTCGGCGGCGTGATTCGCCGATATCCAATACGAAAATGGTTTTTTGTGCTTGGCTGTGTGCTTCAGGCGGTAGCCGTGCTGTGTATGGCCGCGGTCGCTTTCGGTATGACCGGCTGGCAGGCCGGCACTGCCATCATTGCACTGTTGGTATTGTTCAGTCTTGCGCGCGGGTTTTGTTCTATCGCCTCAAAAGATGTACTGGGGAAAACGATCCCCAAAAGCCGGCGGGGAAGACTGTCGGGATACAGTGCCAGTGTGGTCGGGCTGATGACCATTGCGGTGGGTATGGCGGTCATGTTGAACCTGCGTGAGCAGTCCGGTTATTACTGGTTGCTCCTGGCGGCAGGCGGCCTGTGCTGGGTAGTGGCCGCAATGGTATTTTCCGGAACGGATGAATACAAGGGAGCAACAGAAGGAGGGGGGAATGCCCTCCGTGAAGCGTGGAAAAGTCTGAGCCTGCTGAAAACAGATATGTATTTCCGCCGGTTTGTGCTGGTTCGTTGCCTTATGATGAGTTCCGGTCTGTCAGCTCCCTACATTATTCTGCTGGCCAACCAGAGTGACAGCTCAGCAATGTCCGGGCTGGGGCTGTTCATTGTGGCCAGCGGGGTGGCTGGTTTGATCAGCGGCTCCGTATGGGGGAAATTCGCTGATCGCAGCAGCCGAAAAGTCATTATTCTTACCGCTACTCTCGCCTTTGTTATATGCGCCCTGACAGCCACCATTGCGTACCTGGAGCAGGGTAATTACTGGTTGTATCTGTCCTTGTTTTTTTTGCTGGCAGTGACCCATGAAGGGGTAAGGCTGGGACGGAAGACTTATGTGGTGGATCTTGCCCAGGGCAACAAGCGAACAGACTATGTGGCTGTCAGTAACACGTTCATTGGCATAATGCTGCTGGTTGTGGGCCTGTTGGGTGCCGCTATTGCCCAGGTGTCTCTGGTTTACGTGCTGGGTGTTTTTGCATTGGCCAGCGCATCCGCCACCTGCCTTGGTGTTGCCCTCAAAGAGGTTCAGTAGGGTCTACATCCAGGATTTACGGCTCGCCTCAATGTCATACAAGGCCTTGTCCATCAGGGCAATGGCATTGTCAAGTCCAAGATAGGGAATACGAAAGCCGGATAGCCCCACAGCAAACGAAAAATGTGCATGGCGATTTAATACCATGGGGTAACTCTGGTCTACAGATGCTTGCTGAAGCTTGAATGCGGGAATAATAACAAACAGCTTTCCCAGCAACCCTTTTCTGATAAACAGGTATTCCCCGTTCTGAAAATAGCCCCAGCGGTACCAGCGAAGCCAGTTAATCAAGACACCTGCCACCAGCAGAGCCGCTACTATTGCCCCGGCATGGCTGGTTTCTGTTCCAGTAAAAAGCAGGACACCGGCGATAGTCACCAGTGGTACGGTTTTCAGAAAAAATTCCTGTAAAATGTAGCGGGGACTGACGCGGTTGAATAGCCCTTCCAGCGCTCCCGGATCCATGGTCTGGTCAGGAAAAGCAATAGCGGTGAGTCGCTGTACCTCTGTTGCTGTTACGGAGGGCACCAGAAAGGTGGCGTTGCTTTGCCCCTGCGCATTGTATTCGGGGTCCAGTTGCCGGTAGGTCAGGTTAAATCGGGAAAACAACCGGTCGAACAGACTCTGCTTTATCTGGATAAACTGGACCCGGCGGATTTTCAGGTTTATCTGATTACGGCTCAGCAAGCCGCTTTCACGGGACAAGGTATCCGCTGTTCTGGTAAGTGCATAACCGTGAAGCAAAATGAAACTGCCAATAACCGATAACAACATCATAAGAATAATGACAGCCAGCACCAGTAACGCGACCATACCGTAGGCAATATGAGCGCCGGTGGTCAGCAGGGCGTCTATTTCCGTTGCGTGCTGCTCCATTACACGATCCCACTGGGACTGGATAATACGATCAATCAGGGGGAAAAGTGCAGCCAGTATAATCCACACCTTGTTGTTGGTAATGCCATGAACAAAAATATCATAGGGTGTTCTGGTCAGAACCAGCTCTGGCTGTTGTTTCAGCGCTTCCTGTTGTGTTTCCGGCCCGGCAGCCTCGTCAGCACCGGGTTGCTGGCGGTCGCGGCTGAATATCCATTCGCGGAGGTCATCGGCAAAAGTATCGGGCACCGCTGCAAGCACTGCTTCATTCTCACTTGAACCTGCTGTATCCAGCGTAGCGGATACCAGCTTCAGAGGCTTGAAATAAAAGGGTTTATCAATATGAACGTCCTGAATACGGTAAAAGGGCAGGTCTACCTGCCTTTTGAAAAGCAGGCCCCGCTTGATATGAAAGTTGTTATCGTCCAATCGAAAAAAGAAAAACAGGTACTGCAGCGCGGCGCTGCCGATAATCAACGCAGGCACACCCAGCCCCAGGGCAAGAATAAAATAGGCAGTATCGTCGATCACCTGATAGAGACCGTAAACCGGCGCGAGAAAAACAATAATGTTCGGGTCCAGCATGCCTCTCATGATCCTGCCGATAAAATAGAGGATCGACCAGGGTGACAGACGTTGCCAGTGATACGGGTCGCCGGCGAACTTACTCATGATGGGTTTCCTGGTAGCTCACCACCAGTTGATGCAGCTTTTCAGCCAGGGGTTTTTCCAGCCCGGAAATAGCAAAGGTGTAGCGAAACCCTCCCGCGCTGAACAGTTTTAGTGTGGCAAGTCCCCAGCGTGCCTCCATGGGGTTCTGGCTTACTTCCACATGCTGAACCCGCAGCAGTGGCTGTACGACACGCCTTTTGATCAACAGCCCGTGGCGAAACACAAGATCATGTTCACGAAGGCAATAGGCTTTATAACGTGCTTCCCTGATACCGATCCAGATAGCCAGCAGAACAAAAGCCAGAGCTGACAGAGCCGCGACGACGGCCCCTGCAACGGTCAGCTGCAGGCCCTGGCTACCGTCACTTACTGAATAGAGAAAAGAAAACAGGATCACCAATGCCGCCAGCGGCAGCAGCGTGGCCAGCAGCAGTTGTATGACGACAACCTTCACGTAATGGGGTGAAAGCGGTTGGAAATCCAGATCTGCTACCGATGGGAGATCCTGGGCGGAGAGGGTTTGGTTACTGAAATTGTCAATCATTCTGACTCAACAAAATCCTTGATCGAGTGCATTAAGGCACATAAAGGTGAGCTGTTTTCCCTGTATTCTACAGGTATTCGCCGTTAAGTTCCGGAAATTTCTATTGTTTTTGTCTTGCCCTTATAGGGGTATAAATTGCGGTGTCAGGCTGACAGCTATTGGTTAGATAGTATACGCTAAGACGGCTCATTGAGGGGGTTTCCGGGATAAGGCACCGGTCGCATAATCAACCTTTAACCCCGGAAAATACACCGATCAGGCCAGGCAACAGGCAGGTCGACATTATTAATAACAACAGGATGAGTTCTTGGTCAGTTATGTTGCATTAAAGCGCAAAATGGCCCCACAGAAGGTACTGCTTCTATGCTGTTTTGGGGTGTTGATGGCCGGTTTCGCCAGCATAGAGTTTCTTACCGGCCAACCCTTTTACGGCCTGGATCCCAGAGTGAGCGAAAATGAAATCACTGTCAGGATACCGGAAGGACGCAGGGTGCCCGTTACCGCGATTCGCTATCATGATACCCGGGTAGCGGTTCAGCCCGAAGATTTGCGGCCCGATCCTGATTTTCTGAACAGCTTCGACGCCATCGACCACTATTTTCGCAAGCAGACCCGGCTCAGGGAGGTGCTGGGGCATAAGGTGCTGACTCTCATCACTGCAGCAGGCGAGCAGATTCATATCCCGCGAACCGAAAGCAGCCCCTGGGATCTGCCCGGCACCTTCTGGTTGCTGAACCTTTATGCCGCCGTGGCGTTGCTTACGGGAGTTGCGTTCTGGGCCTATCACCGGGGTCGCCCCATAACGCGGATTCTGGCGGTGGGCGGTGGAGGCTGCTATCTGATGCAGGTGACCATGGCGATCTATGGATCCAGGGAAATCGCTCTGGATGGCAGCATTTTCCTGACACTACTGCACCTGAACCATCTGGGCGGCATTCTGTTTGTATCCAGCCTGGTGTTGTTACTTCTCTTTTATCCTGCACCATTGCCTGGCCGGCGCCATGTGATGCTGATTTACGGCGCTGCCCTTCTTATCTGGCTGAATGAAATAGGGGAGTGGATTGAATGGCCCTTCAGCCTCTTTTATTTTCCTGCGATACTCCTGACGCTGTTCAGCTTTGTCTTATTCCGGATTCAGTGGCGATACAGTCATTCCGACCCGGCGAAACGGCGCATGTACCTGTGGCTTGTTGCCTCCATACTGGCGGGGGCAGGTTTGACTTTTGCCGTTTATATCCTGCCTATTCTTGCCATCGGATCACCTCTGGTTTCAACATGGGTCGCCAATACGTTCTGCTTGCTGGTGTTTCTGGGCTTCGTTCTGGGAGTTCAGTTCAGTGGTCTGTTTTCGGTAGAACGCTGGTGGCTCAAGGCCTGCCTTCATGTGCTACTGGCTTTCGCTGTTATCCTGGTGGATCTTCTGGTCATTTCGCTTCTGGGTATGCAATCTGCCCTGGGTTTCAGTCTGGCGGCAGTTTTATGTTTCTGGATTTACCTGCAGCTCAGGGAGCGCTGCTGGGCATCCCTATCCGGAAGATCAGGGCGGCGCCATCTGGTCAGGGAAATATTTCCCGTTGGCAAAAGGCCGGAGGCAGCAGATACTGCTCCGGATTATCTTCCTGAAAAGGAATTGATGACCTCCCTGTATCAGCCCCTGGCTGTTAACAGCAGTCCGGTAGCTTATGTGCGACCTGTGGTTCTGGAAAATGGCCTCAAGCTCGGTGTCACCATTCCACCTAAAGCGGTGGGTAATACTGGCGGGGATCCGGTAAACCTGATTTTCGTGGGAAAACACAATGGCCAGGAAAGCTTTAATCAGCAGGATGCCGAATTCGCGCTCCGGTTTATTGATCATGCCAGGGAACTTCACCGTCTGCACCTGGCAAGGGAGGCTACATTGCTGGCTGAGAGGCAGCGCATTATGCGGGATCTGCATGATGAGGTTGCGCCTGACCTGGCATCGCTGGTCAGACAGCTGGAGGATACTGAATGGCGTGATCGTGCCCACCATTGTCTGAGTAATCTGAGGGATATTGTTTATTCCATGGATGACGACAGAGAGCGATCTCTCTGGGACGCGGTGGCCCGCTGGCGGCGCGAGCTGGGCGACATGGCCGCATCGGCCGGCGTAACCATCGAATGGCATGACGAGCTGAGCGATGATCATTTGCTTTCTGGCGCTCAGTGGCTGCAACTTTCCCGGAGCATACGTGAGCTGGTGAACAATGCGCTGCGACATGCCAATGCTGCCCACATTGGTATCAGGTTACACATGAAGTGCAATGAACTGGAAATCATTATTAGCAACGACGGGAAGATCGAATCCAGCGTTCACTGGAAACCCGGCAAGGGAATGACCAGTGTCAGGCAGCGCATTGAAACGCTACTCGGCCGTATAGAGTGGGAAGCCGGGGAGCGGGAATGCAAAGCAACGATCGTGGTGCCCCTGTAGGCCCCTAAAGTCACCAGACCGAGTTTATTATGAAGCAGGCCCTGTTAATTGAAGACCACGAAGAAACCCGCCAATGGATGGAGGAGGTGCTGGCCGAAGCCTTTCCTTCCATCGTAATACACCTCGCCGAAACCCTGCAGGAAGCCGCTGACTACTTGCAGCAACAGCAATACAGTATTGCTCTGGTTGACATCAATTTACCCGACGGGTCGGGAATCGATTTGATTCCCCTGATGCAAAAAGATGCACGGGTTGGGTATATCGTGATGAGCACTATTTTTGATGACGATGATCACCTGTTTAAAGCGATACAGTCCGGTGCCCATGGATACCTGCTAAAAGACCAGCCCAGAGACCAACTGCTTGTCAAGCTGCAGGGTATCCTGCGGGGTGACCCGCCATTATCGCCGGGAATTGCGCGCAGGCTGCTGTCCTATTACCGGCAGAATACCAGCACAAAGCCGGATGATGATGACAATTCGCGGGCTGACAAACCAGAATCACTGCTCTCCCCAAGGGAAGAGGAAGCGATTACCCTCATTGCCAAAGGCCTGACGGTAAAAGAAATGGCCGCTATGCTGAACATTACCGCGAATACCGCATCGGGCTATGTGAAAAGCGCCTACCGGAAGCTGAATGTCAATTCCAGGGCGGAAGCATCGCTGAAAGCGGTTGAAATGGGCTTGGTAAAATCCAGTTCGCGCTGAATCCCGTTGGTCAAAAAAGCAAAACAGAGCGGCTTTAAAGGCCGCTCTGTTGCTCCATTTTTTTTATCTAGTAGCAATTTGGGTCGGTGGCGGTAACATTAAGCCCAACAGCGATGGCAGAGTTGTTTGAGATCACCTCGCCAATGCTGACAAACTGATCCACTGCATTGATGCCAAAGCTTTCCGGAAGCAATACCACAGGATCAGCAAAATATGTCATCAGCTCCGCTTCCACTTGGTCGGCAGCGTCCGTGAGAAAGGTGGCCGCATCCATTTCGTAATCATAACCGAAGAATGTCCAGGTAACGGATCCACTGATGTCGGCGATTTGAATGTCGGTAACAGTCAGCTCGAAGCCGGCACCACAGGCAGGCTCAAGGAGCAGGGTCAACTCCGCAGCCGCCTGTATGGTGCCGTTAGCCAGTGCAAAATTAATGGCTTCAGCAGTCAGCGGCAGGCTAACGGTCAGTTCGTTGTGGCTGACAGACTCGATATCAAATTTACCGTCCGGCTTGATTTCCAGCTGGCCGCTGATACCGGGCATGACATGCCAGATAAAACCCACACAGGGCTCCAGTTGGCGGGTGACAGTGTAAAGCAGGTCGGTAATCACCTTGTAGGGGAAGACGATATCGAAATCATCGTCGGTGGACAGGCTATTGTCAGGCCAGAACAGGCTGCGAATCAGGTTCTCGGTGCAGGTAGTGGTGCCGGCGCCGTTGCTAAAATCCACGTCCCATATGGTGTTAAGACGATTGCGCGAATTACTGGTCTCAAGGGCATGCAGTGAGACGGAATAATCAATCGTTGCAGCGCCTACGTCAGTGCCGCCTTCAATAGTGAGGGCAATGTCCAGTGCTTCGTTGATGGCAGTCTTCAGCTTGTTTTTGATTTCATTATTGTTGGTGAGTACGTCGTTCACAGCCTGGTTCACGCAGTCGGTTAATGTGGCACACCCGGTACCAAACAGATTGGCAACACTGATACCGAGATTGGTCAGACTGGTAAGGAAACCGGAATCAAAGGTGACGCTGTCTGCCTCCACCTGGAATTTTCGAATGCTGGCGACTTGTACGCGATTTCCTGCGTCGTTTTCCAGATCAATATCAAATTCCGCAGCCATACCATCCACGTTCACATTCACCCTGAGGTTAATATCGTGACCAGCCCAGCTGCAGTACCAGCCGCCGACATTCTTCGGATAGGAAAAATGCATTTCAAATTCCAGGTCAAAACCGCTTTCATCAATATCTGTGTTGATTCTTTCGTTATCACGGATACTGGCCGCCAGCGTGTTACCGTCGATGGGAAAGTTCACGTCGATGTCATTCATGTTCAGTGACCAGGCAGCGCTGGTATTATGACAGGCCAGTGCCCAGGTAACACC
>JAWVYU010000121.1:0-12738 GCA_033722575.1 Ketobacteraceae bacterium
GCAAGATTCGTCGATGATACGCAACTCATTACTGGCCACGAAAATATGTTCGGTCAGGAAATTCTTAATATTGGCTCGGATGTTGTTCTTGGTAATGTCGGTCTGGTCAGTTTGAGTGAAAACTCTAGCCCGGGCACTTCACCAAACCTCTCAAACAGCCTGAAATTATGATATCTGATGCTTTGCGCTTTAAGTGCTCGCTCTTGCTGTCTGTAAAGCATCCAAACGGTGCGCTCAGGGCAAAACATCCCCTTACCCCATTATTTGTCAACGTGCCGGGACAGCACTCTTAAACACTGAGCTGGTGTTGAGCACCGTTGCCGCGTGAGCGAACAGTGTTTTATAAGGATAGGCGCTACTGAGCATTATCTTTACACGCCACGTGTTACGTAACACCAATCCACCCATCTTTAAAAGCTTGAGCCGAATCGTGTCCACTTGTGTTTTGGCCAATGAGGTACCAACGAGCGCAAGGCTTCTCAGTCGCTCCACAAGCGTATAGGCGAAGCCCGATAACAAGAGACGAAATTGATTGGGCCACCATTCATGACACGATGTGCGTCCGAAAAACAGTAGCTGCTGTTCCTTAATCCGGTTCTCCATATCCCCGCGGGCACAATATAAGTTACTGTAAATGTATCTGGAATTTTGCTGCAATCTGGTGACCACAAACCGTGGATTTTTCCCTTGTGGTCCATGTTCTGCTTTGATCAAAACGCGACGTTTGCGGCGCTTCCAGCTGCGCGCTGAGTAGTTAAAATCGTTGAATAGACGTTGCTTTTTTCCAGTTAGCTCATAAAACGCTTCAGTAGACAACTGTGTACTGTCCGACCGCTTCAGCAGACGGCTATTCTTGGCAGTTCCTACGACATAATCGACACTGTTGCGGTCGCATCAAGCCAGAATCAACGGCTTATAAAACCCGGAATCACCCCTGAAAATAATTCTGACCTTAGGCTATGCCTGCCGAAGCCGCTTTACCAGTAGTGACAGAACAGCGCCGGCATGGTGTGCTGCGCCACACGAAGCAGGGCGTAAATAGCTAACCAGTAGTTGATGATCGCAAAAGACATATAATGGTAAAAAACAATAGCCATTATAAAAACCATTAAAATACTTTCCAATCTGGTCACCGTAAACCGGATTATCCGCCGCATCAAAGTCCAAAATTAACTGTTTTGGTGCTTTGGCAAAACTGTTAATGAACTGATTGACCAGGACTTCGTGCATGCCCACCGCAGTGGCTCGATCTGCTCGTTGCTCCAGCCGACACAGCGTCGGAGCGCTGGCAAGGACCCGCCCACTTTCGATGGCAGTCTGGAAGGCCGTGTCTCCGGATAAAGCGCCGTGATCATTCAGGTCTTCGTAGCCTGCTGCCATCGCGTAAATTCGTTGGCGCAAAAGCTCCAGTTGCCTGTGCTCACAGCGTCCCTGTACGCGGGGATCTTCGATAGCCCGATCCAGAGCCTGAGTCAGGCTAATGGTACGATCAACACTCCGCACCAGCTGCAGCCCTTATCCTTCTTCTGCGACCAGGTTTTTAAGCCATAGAGGTCAGCTAAATGCTATCCTGCGTGCGCAGCACATTTATAGGACGACTGGAAACCAAGTGTTAGCAGAGAGGCCGGTGGTCTTCAAAGATATCATTGGTTCTGGTTATCAGCGAGGAACATTAGATTATGGGGTTACGTATTCTGGTCAAGTTTGGTTTAAGAGTTGTCAGCCAATAACAGCATTTCCTATCTGGGAGCAATAGCTATGTCGAAAGTTGATGTGAACGATTTGGTAAGCATTTTGAAATTTCTAGATGAAAGTTTTTTGCGAGAAGAGCAGTTTTCAGAAATCTGTGACCTTAATGCGAATGACGTCGATGATCAGAGGAAAATTGTGCAAAGAGTGTTGGTTCCCGGGTTCAATGAAATGAATTATCAAACGCAAGAACATCTTTTAAACTCCGTGCGTGAGATAATTGATAAGCGGATGGACTGCTCTTCAGTATTTGAAAGAGTAAATGCTCCTTTTGATTTTTTTAACATAAATCATTTGGCTTTTGTTGAAGTGATTTATGATGAAATATGTCGAAACACATAGTTGCTTTCGAACAACCCCTTTGCCCATATCAGCATCTTGATTGGGCTGCTTTAATGGTTTGACAGTTAAGCTCTAAGATCGAAAATTCCCACTCCGCAGTTGGTCCACCCGGAAACATCGATGGGCATCTGAAAAGGCCTAAAATTAGCGGGCTCGTCATCAATGACAGTGGATACCAGGTGTTGATTCTGAGTGCTCGCTAAGGAAACTGGGTGGTCGCAAATTTGCGGATACACAAATTAGCTTGGTTTGTCTGATGGTAACCCCTGTGCTTTGTCTACGTTAAGGCATATCACTGAATGCTTTATGTGCAGGCGAACGCTCACAATGTAGTGCAATAGAAACTCTGTAATCTCTCGCCTCTGCCGCCAAAGAATTTACAGACCAGCCCGCCCACGAAATCATATCGAACTTGTTCGCCTTCAGCGGTGAAATGCTGGTGGGTTCCATGAGCAGGCAGTGGCGAACAGGCTGGATGGGGGTGGAGAGCGGCCCGGGATATTGGGTGGTGAAATTCTGCTGGGAGCAAATGCTACTAAAAGCCAGAAAGAATCGTTGTGGAAATGTAATAAAACGATAGCAAAGACACCAGATAAGGCTGGATTTGAGGATGTATGGGCATTTTACGGGCCAACTCAGAAGCAGTTTTCACAACAGAGGATGCAACATTGATTGAAAACGGTTTGCCACCGGTTACTCCGAATCACGCTCTAACGAAGGCAGACTTGAGTCGGCTCGGAAAGCGCCAAGGCTGTTATGGTTTAAAAAAAGTCTCCTTGAATCTGATTAGGGGTGGGGCGGTGTTGGTTCATGACTTCCATGAGCAAGCCGTTTCCATTGGCGACGCATGAACACGAAAACTCTCAAGCCGACCTCTGTACCACCTCACAATACTCCTCCAGAACACCCACAAGCTGTGATTCCTGGAATGGCTTGGCTAAATGGCCGCTCATGCCGGCGTCATAGCACTGCTCCAGTTCTTCTTTTTCAGTAACCCCGGTGATCGCAATCACCGGTAGCGCTGAATTGGCACAGCACAGCATGTTCTTTTGGCGGATTCTGCGGGTGGCTTCCAGCCCGTCCATTTCCGGCATGTGTACATCCATGAACACCAGATCAAAACAGGTTTTTTCCAGCTCCTGCAGTGCTTCATGGCCGTTGTGTGCAGCCACGGTTTTTATGCCCAGTTTTTTCAGTTGCCGCTCCAGTACCATCAGGTTGACAGGGTTGTCATCCACCACCAGGGCTTTGCTGTCGGGGTGAAACTGCACGGTGCGGTCCTTCGCGCGCGCTTTGTCTTTCCCGGTTGCCGGGGTTTTGGTGTCTTGCGCTGTTTTAATGGCATGGGGAAGGTAAAAATAGAATTCGCTGCCCTGGCCCAGCTGGCTTTTTACCTCAATGGCTGATCCCATCAGGTGAACAATTTTCTGGGAAATATCCAGGCCCAGGCCGGTTCCGCCGAATTTGCGGGTGGTGTCGGACGATGCCTGGGAATAGGCCTGGAATATGGAGGTAAGTTTGTCTTCCGGTATGCCAATGCCGGTATCGCATACGGAAACCTTGACGCTGTCGTTCTCGAGTGAGGCAACGATTTCTACCTTGCCTGTTTCGGTAAACTTGAGGGCGTTGTTGGCCAGATTCACGATCACCTGTTTCAGGCGAATGGGGTCGCCATAAATGGGGCGGGGGATGTCGGCGGCCACATGGCAGCCCAGTGCAATGCCTTTCTGGCTGGCTTTCAGTTGTATCATGGAAAGGCATTCTTCAATCAGTTCTTCCAGATCAAACGGCAGCTCTTCCAGTTCCAGCTGGTTTTCCTCGATTTTTGAAAAATCCAGAAAGTTATTGATCAGGTTAATCAGGTAATCCCCGGTTCGCAGTGCCTGCCCAAGGGGCTTTTTCAGTTCGCTTTGCACGGGCTTTTCATTCATTAGATCCAGCAAGCCAATCAAGCCGTTCAGGGGGGAGCGGAGTTCGTGGCTCAAGTGGCTAAGAAAGGTGCTTTTGTCTTTGATCATCTGTTCCAGTGCGGCGGTGCGGTCGGCGACTTTCTGTTCCAGGATCAGATTCTGGTTTCGCTGGGTGGCCAGCAGTTCTTCCTGGGTTTTGATGTGTTCCCGCTTGGCGTGGTTGGCTTTTTTCAGGTTTTCCAGGGCCTGTTTATCGGCAGCGGATTTTTCCTGCTTCAGCCACTTGTAGCGTTGCCCAATGATCAGCGACAGCAGTATGGTTTCCAGGGCTACCGCATACAGCACCCAGGTGATCACTTCTTCGCCCAGATTGGTGTAGCCCCAGCAGGTGGCCTGAAATACCGCAACCGCCACCGTCATGGCATTCCAGGCCACCAGAAACAATATGGCAGTTTTGTTCTTTTCCAGTGCCAGTTTAATACCCACCACAATGGCGGCGTTAAAGGTAATGGTGCAATACAATTGCACAACGTAAATGGAGGTTTCCCAGAACAGGTAGTTGTAAATCAGCAGGGGAACGCTCAGCCACTGGGCGTAGAGAAAGAATTTATCGGCAGCCGGCCAGGTCTGATTCAGCGACAGCAATGATCTGAAGAACGACATGCAGGGAGGAAAAAACAGCAGGGCGCTCATGACATAAAAACTGGGGTTAAGCCACTCAATCCACACCACCTGGCTGCGATAGCCCAGGGCGTCGGTGAGCCACACAAAAATAAGCGCCACATAAATGGCGTACTTTACAAAGGTGTCTTCTTTGGATGACAGGCCCAGCAGCAGGTTGTAGCACAGAATCACGATGAGAAAGCCAAAGGCAAGCCCGTGCTTGAGCATCTGGTTGCCGGTTCTGATCAGAAAGGTTTCTTTCTCGGTGAGTTTGATGGGCACCAGATGGAACGCCGCCGTGTGAACTCTGATATAAACCTCGGTAAGTTCATTGGCGTCCAGCGGAAAGCCCACCAGCGGGTTGCGGTAGGACATGTAATTGGAACCGGGCGGGCGCAGAAAACCGCTTTCCAGTATTTTTTCCGGCAGTTTCGCGCGCTGAGGGTCACCCGGAGCCGATGCTTCCAGATGGCGAATGCGGTAAATATCCACGGTGCCCAGCAGTGGCCAGTCGATTTCCAGCAGCCATTGTTGTGCCGCGGCATTGGCGTTGCCTCGGAGCCGGAACCGGTACCAGTGGGTGGATTGGGTTACGCCATAGTTCAGGCTCTGTTTTTCCGGTGCCAGCCAGCGCTCGCTCAACTGGCTGCCGGCGACATCGCGGATATTCAGTTGCCCTTCGGGATCTTCCAGGTACTGCACGTCCACGCCCACGGGAACCACTGCGCTGTTGCCATCAATCACTGTGGTGGGGGCGCTGAGCGCCTGAGTACAGATTAACAGTAAGGGCAGGAAGAGGGCGCACTGCAGCAGTGTCCGCAGAGGGCAGGAAAGCCTGTTGATCATACTGCCAGCCATTGTCTTAGCCAGAATTCACCCATGGGAACACAAAAACATGTGCTTATCCGATAAATAAGCGTCGAATTGTCAGAATAGCAGTTGTGAATTCGGGTGGCATTAATCCTTCGGTACCTTTAACTGCGCTATTGGGTAACTGCGCTATTGGGCTAGTGGAGAGAGTACAAACCCCTACAAATTTTATGGGTTACCACTCGATTTTGCCGGTGAGCATGTCCTTGAACATAACCCAGTCCCCCATGAGACTGTACAGGGGGTAACGGAAGGTGGCCGGTTTGTTCTTCTCAAACAGGAAATGCCCCACCCAGGCAAACCCGTAGCCGATCAAGGGCAGGGTGGCCAGCAGCAGCCAGGAGCCGGTGATAAGAATATAGGTCAGCATGGCGAGTACTAGGGCACTCCCGGTAAAGTGAAGCCGGCGGCAGGTGCGGTTGCTGTGTTCGGCCAGGTAGTAGGGGTAAAACTCCTGAAATCTGCCGTAGGCTTGAATCTGCTCGCTCATAATGACCTCTTGCTATTGATTTCTCTGATCAGGCTGCTGTCTCATTCTAGAAAACCCTGTTTGACAAATATTGTGCAAACAGGACAATGGATTGATCAATAGAGACAGGCAGGCCTTTCAATGCGAACCACATCTTCCTGGTGGCTGTTAAGCATGGCAGAGGTGTTCAGGCGCCGGGGGCTGCCCGTGGCGCGCCTGTTTGCCCAGGCCGGACTGTCGCTGCAATCCCTGGCTCACGCCCATACCCGCTACCCTCAGGATGGCGTTACCCGGCTCTGGGAAGCGGCAGCGGCGGCATCGGGCGATGATCAGATCGGTCTGGCGGTAGGCCAGCAGGTCAGGCTGACGGGTTTTCCGGTACTGGCTCATGCCATCATCACGGCCTCGGGCCTGCTGGAGGGTTTCCGGCGTTTTCAGCGTTACCAGCGCATGATCGGCGAATCCGCAGATATCCGCCTGGTGCCACGGGGCGACAGGCTGATGCTGGAGTTTCATTTCAGTGGCGATGAGCTGCCGGTATCCATTCACACTGTCGATGCCGCCATGGCGGCTGTAATGAACCTGGCCAGTTTGCTGGAAGGGGAGCAGTGGCGGCCGGAAGAGGTACATCTGTGTCGCGCCATGCCCCGCTCAGCCAGGGCGTTTGAGGATTGCTTTCAATGCCCGGTTTATTTCAGCGAGCCCCGTAATAGCCTGCAGCTGCCGGCAGAATTCCTGGCGGGAATAAACCAGTCGCCAGTCGGGCAGGCCCCCTCCCTTTGGGAGTCTGCTGTACCCGGCGCGGAAAAACCGGTCAGCGAACTGGTGGCCATGCTGCTGGGCAGCAAGCTGCAGGATGGCGGCTTGAGCAAACCGCAGGTGGCCCGGCAGCTGAACGTCACGCCCCGCACCTTGCAGCGTCGCCTTGCCCGGGAAGGGGAAACTTTCCAGGCCATCCTGGACCGGGTGCGCCTGGGAAAAGCGCGGGAGGCATTGGCTAACCCCCTGCTGTTGCCGGTGGAGATTGCCTTTCTTTGTGGTTTTTCCGATGTCACTGCATTCCATCATGCCTTCAGACGCTGGCAGGGCCAGACCCCGGGTCAGTACCGGTCATCTATACTCAATCAATTGGAGTCACAGGAGTCTGTATGAGGCTGAAAATCATTATTCTGATGGCAACGGCGCTGTTTTGCACGGTGCTGTATTTTCTGTTCCGGCCCGAAAATCCGCAGAACGCCGTGACGCTGGCACCTGTGGAGGAGGTGGAACCTGAGCAGCCACCGCCGGAACAATCCGCTGGTGCCACCGACTGGCAGCCGCCGCGACTGACCGCCGATAATTACGAATCGGACTATGGCCCGCTGCCGGAATCCCTGAAAGATACCCGGATCCCCTTTGATATTCGCGTGGATGATCAGAACCACCTGATCATTGAAGCCAGTCTGCGCCGTTTGTTTGATTACTTTTTTACGCTGGTGGGGGAGGAAGATGTATCTCAGATCAAACTGCGCATAGAGGAAATTCTGAATCGCTATCTGCCGGAACCTGCACGCTCGGAAGCACTGCAGATTTTTCAGGAATACGTCAGGGTCAAGGAAGGGGAAATCCGTTTGCGTGATCAGCTGGCGGCGGATTATGAGGCCTCCGGCAGAACGGTGGATTTGTACGAAAGGGTGCGCCTGTTACGTGATTTGCGGCAGAGCACTCTGAGCCCGGAGGTGTACGACGCCTTTTACGCTGAAGAGGATAAACGGGCACTCTATTCCCTGGAGCGGCATGCCCTGATGCAGGACGAATCACTGTCACTGGAGGAACGAAATGCTGCGCTGCGGGAACTGGATCAGCAGTTGCCGGAGTCGTTACGTCAGGCGAAAGAGGAGGAGTATATCTATCAGGAGCTGCAGCAACAGATCGAGCTTGCGCGGGATAACGGTTTGCCTGAAGAGCAGATTTTTCAGATGCGCAGTGAGGCCTATGGCCCGGAGGCCGCCGGCCGCTATGCGGAGGCGGACCGGGAACAGGCACAATGGGATCTTCGGGTAGATACTTACCGGGAGCAACGCCGCGCCATAATGGATTCCGGGTTGTCGGCAGCGGATCAGGAGGCAGAAATTGCACGGCTTCGCGAGCAGCATTTTTCCGGGCCGGAACTGATGCGGATTGAGGTGATTGATCGCATGTACGATCAGGAAGGCAGACCCTGAATTGCGTTATCCCTTTGCGTTAGCCCTTGCGTTGGTCCCATTGCTTTTGACCCATGACGCCAGTGGTGATCATGGGTCAATCGCGAAATTCCGCCCCCATGCTAGACTCGATGGATTATAACAATGGCTTGAATGACAGAGGGAAATGATGAAAAAAGTATTGGTGACCGGTGCAGCCGGTTTTATCGGCTCTCAGGTGGTGGATCAGCTTCATGCCAAGGGCGTGGACATTCGCGGCGCGGTGCTGCCCAATGAATCCACAAAGAATATCGATGGCAAAGTTTCCGAGATTGTTCGCGGTGATCTGCTGGACAAGGCCTTCACAAAGGAAATCACCAAGGGTGTGGATACGGTATTTCACCTGGCCGCGGTGTATGCCGTCTGGATGGAAAACTGGCGCCCCCTCTGGGAAGTGAACATGCAGGGCAGTCGCAACATGTTGTGGAGCTGCCTGGAATCGCCCGATGTCAAAAAAGTGGTTTACACCAGCTCGCTGTCGGCCATTGGCATCAAGCCCGGTCAGGATGTGTCTGACGAAACCACGGAATTCAACCAGTACGACGCTACACCCTATGTGCTGAGTAAATACCTCAGCCAGCAGGAGGCCCTGGGTTTTGCGGAGCACGGTCTGGATCTGACCGTAGTGAATCCGGCGTTTCCATTTGGGCCCGGTGATGTGGGCCCCACACCCACCGGCGATATTATTATCAATATGGCGAAGGGCATGACCCGGCTGAAACTGCCCGGTGGTTTTAACGTGGTGGATGTGCGTGATGTGGCGGCAGGTCATATCCTGGCGGCAGAAAAAGGCAAATCCGGGGAAAAATACATTCTCGGCAATCGCAATTTGTCCGCCGAGGAGTTCTGTCGTCTGGTGTCTGAAATTGATGGCAAACAGCAGGAACGCATGATCCCGGTATCTTCCACGGTGCTTGAAGGAACTGCGCTGGTGGCGGAATGGGTTTCCAAAAATGTTACCCACAAAAAGCCCCCCATTTCACTGGGTGCAGTGCGCTATGGCGCCCAGTATATCTACATGGATTGCTCCAAAGCTTCCAAGGAGCTAGGCTATCAGCCCAGAGATGTCCGGATTTCCATTCGTGATTCCCTGCGCTGGTTCCGCGAGAACGGGTATCTCTGAACCCGAATTCACCTGATGGCGAAGGGCCGGCTGCAGCGCCGGGCCCTTCGGAGTCTCTATGGAACTCAAAGAACTGCACCAAGAAGTCAATCAAAAGCTGACCAGTATCGAAGCCGAAATTCAACGCTTCCGCACCAATATCCAGTCCTGTGATGATCATGAGCAGCGCACGCTGCTGTAGCAGGACCTCAGTTCCCTGGTAACCATTCGCGACAAACTGATCAAAGCCCGGCAGGTCAGCCAGGAGGTGACGGATTTTCGGAAACGGGTGGAAAACCCGCCGGTGGCCGGTGCGCGGATTCTGGGCGTGCCCCGCTGGTTTTTTGTGGTGGCCCTGGGTGCGGCCCTTGGGCTGCTGGCCTGGTGGGCGGCGACCATTTAGGCTAATAACTGAACAAAAAATAGTTTCAGCCGGCAAAATAACCGTCTGTAATCCATAAAACACTGGCCTAGTAGGGAAAATCAGCTAAATTAAGGGTTGATCGCTTGGCAGTAACAATAACAATGACAAAAAGGATGTTGATATGGGTCCCAGACCTCATCTACCCGAGTTAAGTGATGCAGAATTTACCGAGATACGGCAGGCACCGGTGGTGACGCGCCTCTGGCCCTGCCTGGTTATGGGAGGCGGCTCCTGGCTGTTGCTGTTTTCCCTGTATCAATGGCTGGGGTAGTCCGGTCCCGCTCGTCAGATCAGCTACTTACCATCTTCTGGGTTGTCCGGTAAGATAGGCGCCATTCTACCCGGATAATCATTTTCCCGTTGATGAGAGCTGTTCATGAGAACGATTCACAAATATGAAGTCAATACTGGCCAGGAGCCCCAGGCCATTGAAATACCCACGGAGCACACTTTTCTTTCGGTTGAATACATTATTCCCAAACGCTCCATTTTTTTGTGGGTGGAAGTCCCCGCAGACCTCACCATTGACAAGGAAACCTGCAAGCTGAAGGTGTTCCGTAGCGGCGATGGTATTCCTGATAACTATCAGTATCTGGGCACCTGCATCGATCAGTACCTGCCCGAAGCCTATCATCTGTATAAAATCGAAGAGTAAGCCAGCGGGCGGTAGTAGAAAACGTTATGGCGCATCCGGATTCCATAGGCAAGTACAACATTGAAGGCGTGCTGGGCAAAGGCGCCATGGGTGTGGTTTACAAAGGCTTCGATCCCAATATCGCACGGCCTGTGGCCATTAAAACCATTCACAAGAACCTGCTGGACAGTGAAATGGGCCAGGAAATGCTGCGCCGTTTCCAGACCGAAGCCCAGGCTGTCGGTAAACTCAGCCACCCCAATATTGTGGGGATTTACGAGTTCGACCAGTACCAGGGCACACCCTATTTTGTTATGGAGTTTGTCGAGGGGCGCGATCTGAAATCGGTCATCAAGGAAAAGAAAATCTTTACCCTGGATGAAGCGATCAAGATCATATCCTCCGTGCTGGACGGGCTGGCCTATGTGCATGAGTTCGGTATCGTGCACCGCGATATCAAACCGGCCAATATTTTTATTACCAACAAGGGTATCGTCAAAATCGCCGATTTTGGCATTGCCCGCATGGATAATTCCGAACTGACCCAGGTGGGCAGTGTGCTGGGTACTCCTTCCTACATGTCTCCCGAGCAATGCATCGGGGCGGGTGTGGATGCCCGTTCGGATCTGTTCTCCACCGGCGTTATGTTGTATGAACTGATCACCGGCAAGAAACCGTTCCGGGCGGATCAGGCTCAGGCCATTATCAATAACGTGATTAACCTGAAGCCGGAAAACCCCACGTCCATCAATAAAAATCTGCCGTCTTCCTGTGATCAGCTCATGAAAAAAGCGCTGGCAAAGAATGCCAACCAGCGTTATCAGGCGGCTTCGGAATTCAAGCATGATCTGGAAAAGTGCAAAAAAGGCAAGCATGTCTATGGCCCGCGGGCGCCCTGGTATATCGGCGGCAGCGCGGTGGCGGGCACGGCTATTGTGATTGCCGGGCTGGTATATACGTTCTTGCCTCAGGGGCAGAACGGAACAGGCCCGTCGATCGCGAATGGCAATCAGGCCGTGGCCACGCCGGTAACCACACCTGTAACTTCTGGCAAAAAACTTACTCCCAAAGAGCAGGAGCGTGTGGAGCGCCTGCTGGAAGTGGCACAGGCTCATTTTATGGTGGGGCGGCTGGTGTCCCCCCAGGGGAGTAATGCGCTGGATGCCTACCGGCTGGTACTGGATACAGACCCCGATAACAGTCAGGCCAAAGCCGGAATTGAAGAGGTCAAAGAACGGTTCTTCAAGCGTGCCCGCATATTATGGATGCAGGGTGAAAAAGAGGAAGCGCGCCAGCACCTGGCGCTGTCCAGTCAGATTTTTGCCGGTGAACCGGAAGTGACAGAACTGCAGAAACTGATGCAGTAAGTTTTCATCCGCACCGGCTGTCGGGGCAGGTAGCGGTCAACGGACATAATGCTCAAGGCAGGTAGCTGTCGGGCAGACGTACTTTCAGAGCATCGTCCAGATGCTGTTGTGCCGCATCCCACTGGCTTTTTTCCCGTGCCGCCTTGGCCAGCTCCAGGTGCCGTTTGGAAATCAGGGTGCGCGCTTCGGATATCCTGTCGCTGTTACTGTCGTAGCGAATCAGTTCTGTCAGAAAGTAAGTGGCCGTGCCCTGCTGATCCGATGGTGTCAGCCGGTCTGCAGCCGTGGCAGTTTTTATCTGCGCCATGAAGTAAGCCTCGTCTTTCACCACGGGCTCCTCGAATACGGTTTCACTCATTTCCGGTTCCCGGGTATCTTCCGTGGCTGTTATCTGCCCGGTGGGTTCCCGCGGTGCTTCTTCCGGGGAAATGGCTTCTGGTTCGGTGGTCGCGGGCTCAGCGATCTGATACTCAGGGTCGCTATAGACAGGGTCGCTATAGACAGGGTCTGTCACGGCGGGTGACCCGGTGCCGGCTGTGGGCTGTGCCGGGGCCGACTGCCAGGGGTCAGCCGGCGCCTCTGCAGGTTCAGGTTTCGACGCGGTTTCCGGCTGGTCAGTATCTTCCCCGGGCCAGAAAGCCAGCGCCAGCACAATCGCCAGCCCCAGCACACCCAGGCCTGCCAGCACAGGGACGGGCACGATTTTGTCTTTCTGAGTGGGGCGAGGCGTCGGCACGGGTTCCGGTTCAGGGGCAGCGGGTGCTCTGGGAACCGGGCTGGGTTCCGGCGCAGCAGGGGAGGCGATCAGGGTGGCCTGGTCATCCAGTTCCGGGGGCGCCGGGGTAGGTGAAACCGGGTTGGCCGGAGGCGGTGTTGTGGAAGGTGTGGCCGATTGCTGCCGGGGCGGCGTGGGCATAATGACGGTAGCGTCATCCGGTTGATCGGTGCTGGTGCCAGCCCCAGTGTCTGCCGGCGGCGTTGCGGCC
>JAWVYU010000122.1:0-12663 GCA_033722575.1 Ketobacteraceae bacterium
CCGAGAATATGCAACCACCTAAGCCGGTCGAGCGACGCATTACAGTTTGAGGAATCTGAAGCCTGACCGTAAGCGCGGGAATGCAATTTTCACGGCAACAAGAGGGCAGGTTGATAGAGGTACAGGAAGCATGAAAACAGTGGGTTTGCTGGGTGGAATGAGTTGGGAAAGTACCATTGGTTATTACCAAAGTATCAATAGAGGGGTAAGAGAAAAGCTTGGTGGCTTAAGTTCGGCGCAGATAGTCCTGTATAGCGTTAATTTTGAACCTGTTGAAAGGCATCAACGCAACGGTGATTGGCCAGCTGCATCTGAGATATTGTCGGACGCCGCCAGAAAGATAGAATCTGCGGGCGCCGACTTTCTTCTGGTTTGTACTAATACTATGCATAAAGTGTACGATGACATATCCCTGAGCGTCGGCATACCGGTGCTTCATATCGCTGATGCAACAGCAGAAAGGTTAAAGGCGACTGGCGTATCCAAAGTTGGCCTAATTGGTACCAGATTTACTATGGAGCAGGCATTTTACAAAGACAGGTTGCAATCTCTGCATGGTATCGATGTGGTAGTTCCCCAAAAGTCAGATCGCACAATAATTCACAAGGTTATATACGAGGAGTTGTGCCGAGGGGTTGTAAGTCAAGCCTCCAAAAAAACGTATCTTGAAATCGTAAAGAAACTTGCCTTGAATGGAGCGCAGGCTGTGATTTTGGGCTGTACAGAAATCGGTTTGCTTATCGCCCAGAAAGATACTGAGGTGCCTTTGGTGGATACTACTGAAATCCATGCCGAAAAGGCGGTCGAGCTCTTGATATAATAGCCTGCGAACCACGTCGATCCGGCATGGAAAGTAATGAGATTAAAATAGAAGAGCGGTTGTATTCAATGAGTGAGTACAGTGTTATTAAATTAGTTCATAGTTATAAAAGGGCAATCTAAACACGGTGTTTCGCGCTGAGTACTAAAATATGCTGTATAGATTGGGAATTTTCAGCGCTGGGTTGGTTATGGGTTGAAGAGGCTCTGAATAATTCTTACACTGTGGTTAAAGCAATTCAGTCAATGGGGGCGCAATGTTTCCGAATCGAATTCTTTTTAGTCTGTTTATCGCCGGTGCCATGATCGGCCTGGCACCACAGAGCCTTGCCCTGGACGTGAAGAAGGTGCAGCCCAGGGCGCAGAGTGCTCAGAGTGCCGAAACAAATACCATGACGACCAAAACGGTCGAAACCACCCGGCCGGTATATTCCCAGCCCAACACGGGGCTTAATCAGGTATCACCCAACAGCGATTTCATTCTGGAAGTGCCCGTTGAATTCAATGGTACGGGTACTTTCAGTTCCGAATATGGGGCGCTGGAGGGCAAGTCCTATAATCAGATAGCCGTTTATTGTCAGATGCACTTCCATGACAAAGACTGGGAGACTCCCGATACAGTCAAAATCACTGAAACCAAAGTGATTACTCTGGGTCCTGACAGTTCCTACAATGGCCCGGTACGTTTCGGTATAGAATATTCGGGCCCGGTAAAGGAACAGTTGGATGGGCCCGGCAGACTGATTACCGTCGGCGTAACAGGGCCCAGTCATTGCAACCTGAAGTTGGTGGCTCCCGATGGCCGCCATGTGGCTGTTGAGGAGACCGGTGCCAGCTATAACACATCGATTGACCTCACCATGCCCTTGTATAACCATTTTTGATTCGAAGCCAACACATCGAACCGGCGCGGGCTGTTCGCGCCGGCAATCGCTGTTGGCTGATGTAACGGTGTTTCCCAGGTTTTTGATGGCTTTTGTCAAAAGAGTGACAAGAACAATCACGCAACGCATTCCCCACGTGGTGTCGAATGCGCGAGTACCAGTGATAGGTATAAGCCTTGGCCTGGCGTTCGCGATACCTGCCATGGCCGAAGCTCCCCCGGTTATTACAACATCTCCACTTCAGTTTGAGCAGAACGGTTCCACTGCTGATATTCCCGTTGTGCAGACGGATCCATTGCGGTTTTCCAGCCGCGAAGACTCTTCCGGTATCCCGGTAGTCCGCGTGGACAGCCTGCGCTTCAGCGCCCGGGAAGAAGCGATTCCGGTCGTGACGGTGCCTGCGCTGCGTTTCGCCGCGCGGGAGGAACCCATACCGGTGATCAGAGCCCCGGCTTTGCGATTCGGCACGCAAGACAGCGCCATACCGGTAGTAACGGTACCAGCGCTGCGTTTTGGCACCCGGGCGCAGGCTGCTCCGGTGATCGTCACGGCGCCGCTGCGCTTTGGATCGCAAAGCGGGTCCGTGCCGGTTGTACAAACCGTACCGCTCAGGTTCGGCACTCGTAGCGACGCACCGGCAGTGGTTCGTGTCCCGCCATTGCGATTTGGAACATCTGATTCGGGACGTGAGCGTGAGGTGACGTTCGAGCTGGTCCGCGTAACCCCTCTGGATCCCGACAATGCCATCAAGCCGTTTGACTACCGTGATGTGATCGCGTCCATCGACGAGGCAACCACGCCTGCTGGGGAACCGCAGCCTGAACCAGATCCTGACCCTGAACCCGAACCAGACCCCGAACCAGTGGCTCTGACCTTCACCGGTGTGCCCGTGGACTTTGTATTCAGCGCGAGCCTCAATTTTGTACCGTCCGTTGATCCGCAGCAGTGGTCGGTGACTGAGGGTCCCGATAACAGTACCTTGCCGGATGCTGCATTCGGTTTTTGGGCGGGCGGCTTCACCAGTGGTGGCTACGAACTGGAGTTCCAGGCCGGTATGGGCTGGTCCAGCCCGGAGCTGCCCACAACCTTGGTTCTGGCCGACGAGAATTTTGGTTTCGAAACCAGAACGGTCACCTTTGAGCTGACACGTCTGTCGGATGGCCGGCGTTTCAGCGTAACCGCGGACGTGTCCGCCGGATCTGATGGCGATATCAGTGTATCCGCAGCCAGTGGCTGGGATTGCTTCACCAACACGGGAGGCTGTCCATGATGGGAATCCGCATTACAGGACTGGTTGCGCTTGTGGTGCTTGCTTTGCTGCCGGGCCACACTGACGCGCGTTCCTTCCGTGATTTCAATGCCATACCCACGCCGGAGGCATTGCCTGACAACGCCAAACTGGTGGAGGACATCCGTTTTCTTGACCGCGAGCTGGTGGAGCGGGGGGTAAACCACATTCTGGGAGCCTGGAATCGCGGGGAGCTGGCGCCTGTGCTGGCAGAAGACTTTATGGATGCCCAGAAGCTGGCGGATACGATCCTGACCACGGTGCCCCGTGATGCCAGATTGTCGCTGGAATCACTGGGTGGTTACAACGTGCTGCGACAGTACCGGATAGAAGATCCCGACAGCGGAAATTACAGAGTGAGCCGCGTGGCGGTGATAGTACGTCTGCAGCTGACATTCAATGACCCGCGCACCGGTTACCAGCGCCTGCCCAGCACCAGTGAATTCATTCTCGACATCCGTGAACCCATCTGACTATGCCTGTATTGCTACGCTCAAAGTCATTGCCCTGGATTCTGATGCTGCCGCTCTTGCCGGCCACGGCCGCAGGCCAGTGGATGAGTGGCTGGCACATCAATGGTTCCAACCGGCTGCAGGCTGAATATGTGGACAACAGCGGCAACGAGTTGGCTTCTCCCTACCGTTTTGAGGGCGGTCATACCTACAATGATCTGACATTGTCTCTGAATCGTCGTATTTCAGCCTATGAGCGAATCAACATGCGTTTCAGCGGTGTGGCGAATGACTCCGGATACCGCAGCGACAATCAGGGCGGCAATCTGGAGCGTGCCCGCGTACTGTGGGAAAAAGGTGATGGGGCGCTGCCATTCCGTCTGGAAGGCGGTGACATCTATGCCTATCAGAGCACGCGTACCGTACAGGCCAGTCTCAAGGGTGCCCAGGTTGAGTTCCAGCCCGGCTCGGGAAGTTTGCGGCAGTCGGTTCAGTTGTTCGCAGGTGAGCAGGCAGCTACCTACCGGGATTTCGATGGGGATCAGGCTACTTATGCGGGGGCATCCTGGCTGATTGAGCAGGACAGCTTCGGCGCACTGGCACTGAATGCCAGTCACGGTCGTCAGGAAATCAACACCGGGGACAGTGGCGGTCGTGAGCAGCAGGTTTATTCCGTTGCCTATGCGGTCCCCTTCAGCGCACTGGCGCAGTCTTTCACCCTGGAAAGCGAGGTGGCCTATCTCACCGGTGACGGTGAGTCCGGCAGGGGTGACCCCGAGAGCGACACGGGCCTGTATGTTCAGCTGGCTGGTCGCGCGCAAAACCTGCCATTGAGTTACCGCTCTGCTTATTCCGAATACGGACAGGATTATCAGCCGTTCGCGGCGGGCGTGGCCAGCGACCAGCGTTCCCTGGAAAATTATGTCACCTGGCGGTTTGCGGGTGGCCGCTTTGTGAGGGGGCGCTATCTGACCTACCGGGACGCCCTGGAGAGCGACAACCCCACTGACACTCAAACTGGCGGTCTGACTTTCGGCGGCCCGTTGGTTGAACTGGCGGGCTATCAGGTATCTGGCAGCCTTGATGGGTTTGTGAGTGAGCGGGAAGACGACAACAACACCCTGGATACTCGTATCTCCACGCTTAACGCGAGCTTTTCTGCCCCGGTCACGCCTCACCTCAACACCCGGGTGAGTTTTCTGGGGCAGAAGCGGGAAGACCGGCTGGCTCCGGTCAGCAGTGAGTATCTGCGACAGGGTAATGTGGGCCTGGATTACCGGTTTCAGATTGCCGGTCTTTCTGCTTCTCTTTCTCCAGGCGTGATGTACCGGGAGATCGATGGCTCTGGTGGTGACAGCCGTGACCTGAACCCGACTCTCAGTGGTTCATTGCGGGGCGCCGGGCATGCGCTGCGGTTTTCCTACAACAGCCTGCGCCAGGAGACGCAGGAACCGGCCCGTTTCGACGTGCTTACCCAACAGGCTTCGTTGCAATACGACTACACGCACGAACAGCATCGGGTAGGTCTGGAGACGGTCTATTACGATCGCCAGCCGGAAGCACAGGACGCGACCTTCGCTTCAAGAACCATGCTGTTCTGGGAGTATCGGTTCAGCAAAGCCCCGGAATTTGTTGGTACCACGCGAGCGCCGGTTCCGGCAGGTGAAACCGGTATCAGCCTGACACGCTTTGGGCCGGGTGACGCTGTTGCCAAAATGGTGGAGGCGCTCAATGCCGAAAACTTTGGCCAGCCTCAGGCCCGGGGCGATCTGCTGATTTACGAAGCGCCGGTGCTTGAATCAGTGCAGCGGCGCCAGCGCCTGGTATATGAAACCAGGGCGGGCCAAATCCTTTCCACCAACCTGATCGTCGACTTCGATTCGATAGGCGACGGCCGGACCGCAGAACGGGTGTTTAACGATCTGCTGGGGGATCTGATTCAGCGGTACGGTTCGCCGGACCTCCAGATTGAGGAGGGAGCCTTCGGCCCGAACCTGGCGAGCCGACTGGCAACCAATCAGTTTGCGCGGGTCTATGAATGGGATATCGCTGGCCATCGTCTTCGCTTCGGCATTCCCTCCCGGAACGACGGCCTGGTGAGAATGGAGCTGCGCTATGCCGATTCACTGTCGCCCGCAGAGCAGAACGACTGGAGCCTGAATGAGCTTCGTTAGGAAAGCCTGGCTCGCACTTCGGCACGGTGAAAACCCCTGTATTCCATTAATGAGGATCAGTGACCCGGCGGGGTGGCTGTTCTGGTTCCGCCATTGCTCCCTGTAGGCTAAACTGTTGTAAATCGGGGAGTGATCGCGATTCGTCTGGTGTTCAGAGTGCTACCCAGAGTGTGCCAGAATCAATGCTCTAAGATCGACTGTAACGCGTGGCTGGGAACATGGGGAATACATGGGAAAAAGTGGCCTGAATACATTGCTGTTGAATAGAGAAGACTCAGCAAGTACCCAGTACAAGCTGAAAACTATCGTGTCAGTTCTTCGTAAGCAACTTGACATGGACGTAGCTTTTATTTCAGAGTTTCTGGACGGTAAACGTATTTTCAGGTTTGTTGATTCGGAAAATGAGGAGTCACCGGTCAAAGTAGGGGGTTCAGATTCTCTGGAAGAAACCTATTGTAAACGCATCGCGGATGGCGATCTGGGATGCATTATTCATGACGCAACTCTCAATGAAATTACACGAAAGCTTGATATTACCCGGCGATTATCAATCGGGTCTTACATGGGAATTCCATTGGTTTTGTCCAACGGACAAATATATGGCTCTTTTTGTTGTTTTCAAAGTATCGCAGATCCTTCTCTGAGTAAGAGGGACCTGGGCTTTTTGCGCGCAATTGCCGAGATAGCAAGTGAATTAATCGAGGAAAAGCTGGCGCATGAAACGAGCTGGCTTGAAGTAACCAAAAAGATCGGTGTCATACTGGAGTCAGGTGATATTGATATTCACTATCAGCCAATCTACGATTTTCATGCCAACAAAGTATCCGGGTTTGAGTCTTTATCAAGATTTGTTTCAGATCCTTACAGAACGCCCGATATCTGGTTTTCAGAGGCTGCAGAAGTGGGCCTGTGCGAACAGCTTGAAATGCTGGCCATTAAAAATGCCGTTAGCGGCATGAATGAACTGCGCGATGACCTTTGTATTACACTGAACGTCTCGCCCGAATACGTATTGAATGGTGCATTGGAAGCCACTTTAAACAATACAGAAAGTAAACGCATTATTCTGGAAATTACAGAGCATTCCCCGATAAGTGATTATCCGTCTTTCAGGCAGGCATTAAAACCGCTTCGCGACCAGGGCGTACGGCTGGCTATTGATGATGCCGGCGCGGGCTACAGCAGCTTTCAGCATATACTTGAACTTGAGGCGGATATCATCAAGCTGGATATTAGCCTGACAAAAGATATTCACCTTGATTCAAAAAAGTTTCTTCTGGCGAAAGCGCTGTGCGCATACGCAAAAGCCATAAACTGTATCGTTATTGCTGAGGGGATAGAGGCGATCGAGGATCTGAATGCGCTCAGAAAGCTGGGAGTGGATAAGGCGCAGGGGTACTTGATTGGTCGCCCTATGCCGCTTGCTGAAGCTGTGTCTTATATACAGATTAAAGCCTTTGATTTGGACTGAAAAAATACTGGGCATTTCTCCTGAAATCTACAGAAAAATCCAAAATGGTGGAGTAGAGAATCGCTGCCGATACAGTAATGCACTACGTCTCACACGGGGTACTTCCCATTTCATTAGCGGTGTTTGCGGCAAGGCTTTAAGGTCCTCGCTTGTTGTTTTTTCTCCAGGCACTTGGCGTCATCCCGCTGATATCTGAAAAGGCCGTATTAAAGGTGGATTTGGAATTAAACCCGCACTCCATGGCAATCTCAATAATCGCCCTTCCGGGGCTGCCGGAAAGGTGCTTCTTTACTTCTTCTATCCGGTAACCATTAATAAACCGCGAAAAGTTGGAACCAACATGAAAGTTCAGATATTCAGACAGCTGATGAGGCGTTACATCGGCAAGCTCCGCCAGCCGTGGCATGGAAAGATCGGATTGCAAAAAGACTTTGTCTTCCTCCATGAGTTTTGCCAGGGAGTGTTGCAGGTGGGTCACCAGGGCTTCCGGCAGGGCGGTTCGACGATGAGGGGCTGACTGAATGGATTCCATCAGTATTTCGAAAATCTGCGGGTAGCGGCAATAAAAGGCCACGGTAAATGTCAGCACCAGGGTGCTGAAGGCCAGGGGAACGATGGGGCTGATGGCCTGTGCAACCAGCACCAGACAGGCAGTAACGCTAAGCACAGTAAACACCACGCTGGTTACCCAGAGGAACCTGTGCCGGTAGCGGGTGGCCTGATCTTTGCCGTCGTCTTCCTGATAGATTTTCACGAAACGCACCAGGCTGATCACGCCGTAGATGGCACTGAAGATAAACCCGATCAGAAGCCAGCGGTGGGGATGCAGAGTAAAGGAGAATGGCCACAGGTCTGCCTCCGTGCTGTAGACATAAAACCCCATGATCAGGGAGGCAAGAATGCCGGGAATAAAATGAATCAGATCGGGCGGCCTGAGCCTGAATAAAGGGTCCAGGTAGGCCTGCAGGCTGTACCAGATGGCAGGGCCTCCGGCATAAACCACAAAAGGTGTCAGGCTCTGGAAGAAGAGGGTGTGGTTGCCGAAGGTATTGAATGTATTGCTGAAGTCAAAATACAGGGAGGCATAATAGCCGTTCAGCGCGGTCAGGCTCAGCAATACAATACAGGCGATAATGTATTCCTGCCCCAGCTTGCGCATGGAGGCGGCACCAATGGCCAGCACAAAGGGCAAAGCCCAGCCGGTAACCGCAAACCAGATGATAAAAACCTCAACGACAGAGGAAAAGACAAGGCTGATTAGGTGGCCCAGGGCTGTCCAGGCATCGGGCATAGTGTGTCACTCCTGATAAATGCACCGGTATTATGGTGCCAATGACGCCTGACATCCATATTGGGGGCGCGGCCATTGGCAGGTAACTCCCCGCTTGTGGGATACAATGTTTCCTTCCCTGTATCCTTTTCGCCCTTTTATCTGTCCAGAAACATAATTCCATACCCGACCTGGCCCGAATTTATCGATCTGGACGCTTCGATACCCTTTTTTGGGCAACATTTCTGATGTTTATTGGTGCTAACTGAAAGGGTTGGAATAATGAATAATAAAATAGCCGTTGAGGCACCGCGCAGGATCACGACAGAGCGGTCAGCGCACAGCCACTGGCTGCCAAATGCGGTAACCAGACTGATTTTTGGTCGGCCACTGGCGCCGGACAATGACGAGTGGCAGGCCATTATCGCTGCAACCCAGACCGGCGATGCCGAGATGGATCGGGTGGTAAACTGGATGTTTGAGGAATCACCCGGCCAACGCAAAAAGCTGTTCGAACAGGCGTTAACCCAAGGCATTGGGTCCCTGGAGGAACCGCCTGAACCCCTCCTGCGTTTCTTCTCGGTGATCGATCAGGATCCGCCCTGGCTGGACCGGGAGCTGATGGAGCAGGGGATTGCAGCCAGCCACCTGGCGGGTAATACGTCATTTTATGTTCTGAGGGATATGGCCCTGATGGGCGGTTATGCCTACTTTAACAGCGCAAACCAGACCCTGGCGGCCGCCGGTTCCCTCACCAGTAAAACCAGCCTCAGATTGGGGGAAACAGGTAAGTGGCTGATGGACGTGACAGAGCCCGGGGGGATGAGCCGGTTTGGCAATGGCTTTATCACCACCATCCGGGTGCGGATGGTGCATGCACTGGTCAGACGCAACCTGCTGCAAAACCGTCAGTGGGATACCAGCACCTGGGGTGTTCCCATTAACCAGGCGGATATGACCGCCACCTATCTGGCCTTTGGCCCCGTTACCATTTCCGGCGTGCGGATGTTCGGCGTGCCAGTGGATTTAAAACAATCCAAAGCGGCCATGCACATGTGGCGTTATATCGGCTGGCTTTCCGGGGTGGAAGAGCGGTGGCTGGCCCTCAGCGAACGGGATGGCTGGCGCAAGCTGTATCATACGTTTCTCACCCATGGGCTGCCTGATGAAAAGATAGCCCAATTGGGCAGGGCATTAAGACAGGAGCCGTTGCAGCGTTATCTTCCCGGGTTAGCCAGGTATCCGCGTCTGACCCGGTTAAAGCAGAAGTATCTGTATCATCTGCACCTGAGCAATTCGGCCGCTATTCTGGGGCCGCTGCAGAGAAAACAGCTGGGTTTGCCCCTGTGGATTTTGCCCTGGTATCCGCTGGTGTCTGCGCCGTGGCGGTTTACCTATCTGATGTGTCTGAAACTACGAGGCGGCAAACCGCTGGCGCGTTACGCGAAAAAATGTCGGGAGCAGCAGCGGGCGTTGCTGGATGCCTATTTTGCGGAAAAGCCAAAGCAGATTATTGATCCGGATAAAGATCATCCTGCTCATGTGGCGATGGAGTAACAGGAGATGATGTGGCACAGATATCTATAATGGCTGGCCTTAAACATCCCTGATTCACCCTGTTTTGACAAATGGGGTTTGGGGCAGGAACCCTTAAAAGGTTACCTGCCCCGGCTTAAACAGTGGGCTGATTTAGCCGGCTTTAACAGCCGCTATCATTTCTGATAGTAATAAAATCCGAGTCCACTCCACCTCTTGACTGCACCAGGTTGAGTAAGGCTTCAGCTTCCGAGTCACATAATTGATAGTTATTGGAGATGTCAAAATTGGCGCCAACAAATGTTAACTGATTCAGAGCGTCAATGTCTGTCAACACCGGATTCTGTTCGATCAGTAACATTCCGCCAACTGTTGTAACGCTATCCAGACCGCCAAGATTTTCCAGGCTCTGGCTGCCCTGAATCTGTAATGTGCCTGCAACGGACTCGATCGACGCAAGGGCTTCCAGAGACACCAGTGAACGCATTTGATCCAGTCGCAGGTCGCCTTCAATGGCAGTCAGTGCTTCAAGCCCCTGCAGATTTGTTATCTCCTGATTGTGGTAGAGCTCTAATCCGCCAAGATGACGCAAGCCACTCAGCGCCTGTAGTGAAGTCAGTATGGGGTTTCGCTCAACATCCAGCGTTCCCTCTACGCGCGTTAACGATTCAAGGCCCGAGAGGTCAACCAAGGAATCGTTACCTGATATGCGGAAATTGCCTTGCACTGTTTCAAGGTTGGCCAGCGATGACAGTGAAGCCAACGCTTCTGAGCCACGAACCTGCATAAACCCATTGATGGACTGGATATTATGGAGCCCTTGAAGGCTGCCAAGCAGTGGATTAAACGATATAGCAACGGACGCTGGCAGGGTCTGGATGCTCCCCAGAGCCGAGATGCTTGCCAGAGTCTGGTTTCCTTGAATAAACAAGTCACCATCTATACTCCGCAATCGCTCCAATCCATTAAAACTCGCAAGACTGCTATTATCGGCGACAATAAATACGCCGCCCACGTTTTCCAGGTTGCGCAGCCCCTGAAAATCGGAAATGTTTTCATTGCCTATGGCGTAAAAGTTGCCCGCAACCTCGCTGATACCGGATAGCGGCTCAAGATCAGTGATCAGCCCACTGCGATTGATGTGGCCCAGAGGAATTCCATCCCGGCTTTCTCTGTCATCCAGCCGGTTGCTCACGATCACGGTGTTATGTGAACGAAGTTCCGCTTCCCGGTCCTTGACCGGACTAAAGGGCAGGATACTGAGGCTTCCGTTGATGGCACTGAATTCGCTGAGGCGCTCCATATCAGCGGTTTCCGTGACCAGAAAATCGCCTTCCCAGACAGGCGGGGTTTGCTGATCAGCGCCCGCGTAAATCAACCAGCTCCGATTACTCTCGGTATGCTTCCACGTCCCACCCAGTAAACGTTTAAACACAGTGTAAGTTACCAGATAATATTGTGACTCACCGGTGCTGGGCACCTGGAAGCGGTATTGGAAGGGGTTGATGATTCCTTCCTGTTTCATATCAATTCGATCGCCTGCCCGGTGAAAGGGCATTACGCCCATCACTTCCCCGGCCCCATAGTTATCGGGCTCATAACGATAAGCGGCCCATTGCGCGGTTACCCCGACTCTGGCCAATGCGTCGCTATAGGCCTGATACGTCGGCCCCGACACACTGAAATCAACGGCCGTGCCCTCCTCGACATAAATCACGCTGGTATTAGCCGGCGAATGGGTATCAATCTTGATATCTACGCCACCGCATCCGGTCAGTAACCCCAGGGTAAGTACAATTAAAACGGACAAACCAGAACGGTCTTTCATCTTCGTTCCTTGAAATGTGAAAATTATCGAAAATTTGCGAACGGGAATATAGCGTTTATTGAAAGTGTTAACTATCGCCACTTACAAAAAGGAACAATGTTTGCGGTATTGATACGACCTATGCCAAAAAAGCTATCATCTTACCTTCCCTGATTATGCACACAGGAGAGTCTCGCTTAAGGAAGCTTTGGGTGCTGACGACAGGATTCCGGGAGTGGGGTTAGAGCTGATCGGGCGACGATGCATAATACAGGTTACAGTCTTGTTGTGTAGGTTAAAAAATGATCGCTTTGCGCCGGCTGTGTGTCTGAGTGGAGTATTATTATGAGCCTGAACGTATTACGTTTTGAACACCAAGGTAACACCCAGTGGGGTGTGATCCATGACAACAGTATTACCCCGATCCCGGGTGAGTTTGCTACCTCGGCTGAATTTCTGACGCACAACAGCCTGTCAGAACTCGCAGAGCTGAAAGGTGACACCATTGAGCATGGCGATGTCAGGGTTTTGTCACCGGTTACCCGCAATCAGCAGTTTATCTGCCAGGGTGCCAACTACCGGCAGCACATGATTGAATCGGGCATGGATCCGGACGCGAAGTCCTTTAATATGATATTTCGCAAGGCATCGAGCTGCATGGTCGGCGCTGACAGCAAACTGGAACGTCCCGCTCACGTCAAACTGCTGGATTATGAGATTGAACTGGGTCTGGTGCTGAAAAACGATGTCACCGGCCCGGTGACCGTGAACGAGGCGAACCTTCATGAGTATGTGGCTGGCATTGTGATTGTTAACGATTATTCTGCCCGTGATGTGCAGATTCCTCAGATGCAGTTTTACAAAGGCAAGAGTTATCGCACCTTTGGTCCGGTGGGGCCTTACCTGTGCCTGCTGGAACCTGCCGATATCCATTATCTGAAGGAGCTTGATCTGTGCCTGAC
>JAWVYU010000123.1:0-12655 GCA_033722575.1 Ketobacteraceae bacterium
ACCAACTAGCTAATCTAACGCGGGCTCATCCTTTGGCGATAGCTTTCATGAAGAGGCCACCTTTGATCCGTGGATGTTATGCGGTATTAATCCGAGTTTCCCCGGGCTATCCCCCGCCAAAGGGCAGATTCCCACGCGTTACTCACCCGTCCGCCGCTCGACGCCCCTAGCAAGCTAGGTCGTTTCCGCTCGACTTGCATGTGTTAGGCCTGCCGCCAGCGTTCAATCTGAGCCATGATCAAACTCTTCAGTTCAAATCATTAGTTGCTTATGGCAACAAATCTTGGCTCAATCACGCAAATTACTGCAAATGGATCAATCACATAAATGCAATCAATCATTTTGACTTGGTAACTTGCTAATGACTGAATATCTTTAATGCCTATCCGTCATCAACAAGAACCCACACACTTGGTTTCTAACTGGTTGTTAAAGAGCGTCGGGATCAGCCGCCGGGGCCATCCCCTCAACAAGAGAGCGCGTATTTTAATGATCGGCTCCTCGTTGTCAACACCTTGATTTAAAAAACTTTTTCGAGGTGTTTGCTTCTGCAGTCAGGGGTGCTTTTTGTCACCCGGTTTGCTGCGAAGTGGAGCGGCATTATACGGGCCGCTCGAACTGAGTCAACAGATTTTATTCAATAAATTTTTCAGGGTGTGATGGTGACTCTGGCGAACTTCTTTTTGCCAGCCTGACAGATGTAAGGGCCGCCCACGGGGAGCAACGCCCCGGGATCTTTCACCGGCTCGCCATCCACCCGTATAGCCCCCTGCTTCATCATGTTGCGCGCCCGGCTGGTGGTATCCACCAGGCCCGCCATCTGCATGACATTGGGGTATCTTACGCCCTCTTCACCCTCGGCACTGAACCCGAACTCCGGCATATCCTCGGGGGTTTCGCCCCATTTGAACTTGTTGCCGGCGCCCTTACTGGCATTTTCCACAGCCTCCTCGCCATGGAAACGGGCCACAATTTCTTCCGCCAGCCTGGCCTTGATATCCCGGGGATTGGTGCCTCCCTCAATGTCCCGACGGTAACCGGCTATTTCTTCATTGCTCCTGAAGCTGAGCAGCTCGAAGTAACGCCACATCAGATCATCGGATATCTGCATCAGCTTGCCCCACATTTCCGAGGGCGAATCATTCACACCAATGTAATTGTTCAGGGACTTGGACATTTTCTGTACGCCATCCAGGCCTTCCAGAATAGGCATCATCATGACCGTCTGGGGGCTCTGGCCATGAGCTTTCTGGAGCTCTCGACCCATCAGCAGATTGAACTTCTGGTCTGTACCCCCCAGCTCCACGTCAGCCTTCAGGGCCACGGAGTCATAGCCCTGAATAAGGGGATAGAGGAATTCATGTATGGCGATAGACTGGTTGCTCCTGAACCGTTTGCTGAAATCATCCCGCTCCAGCATGCGCGCTACGGTTTGCTGGGCTGCCAGCTGGATCACGCCCGCAGCGCCCAGGTCATTGAGCCACTCGGAGTTAAAGACAATCCGGGTTTTGTTCCGGTCCAGAATCTTGAAGATCTGTTCCTGGTAGGTTTTGGCGTTTTCTTTTACCTGCTCGGGTGTCAGGGGCTGGCGGGTCTGATTCTTGCCGGTAGGATCGCCGATCATGCCGGTAAAATCGCCTATCAGGAACAGGATTTCATGACCAAGATCCTGAAACTGGCGCAGCTTGTTGATCAGAACGGTATGCCCCAGGTGAAGATCCGGCGCTGTGGGATCAAAGCCGGCCTTGATCCGCAAGGGACGCCCTTCTTCCAGTTTTTTGATAAACTCTTCTTCTACCAGTACTTCTTCTACGCCGCGCATCAACAGGGCGAGTGCTTCCGGATCCACGTTCGACACGAAAATACCTCTAGATCAGCTATACTATAACTAATGACATTAGGAAAATTCAGGGATATCGGCTATTGTAACATCAGGACTGACTAACATCAGGCGAACTTAGAATAAATTCGTTTATAGGTCTGTCATTTATGTGACACGATCCGCATCAGACCATAGAATGCTGCTGTATCCTAGGTTTCCGTCTATCATTAATCTATACTTATAGATCGCATGCAATCCCCGGCCTAACTACCTGAAATGGCAATGATTAAAGAACAGATCAAGCACACCGCCAAGCACTATCCCAAAAACCATCTGATCATCGCAGCTGTGGCCACCGTGGTATTCAGTATCACGCTCGCCGTTCTGCCCAGTCAGGACGCGTCCGCGAAGCGCACTGTGGTGGAGCTTCCGGCCCCGATTGAGCTGCTCGGCGGGGAAAGGGACACCGCTGAAAACCTGTTGGATATGGATGACGCCGAGATGGCCTCGTCCGCTGAGGATGCCCCGGAAAAGACGCTGGTGGGCGAGCCCGACGAATTCCCCAAAACCGATTGGAAAACCCTGACGGTTCAGAAAGGCGACACCCTGTCCCATATTTTTAGCCGGGCCGGACTGACAGCCCGGGACGTGCATACGTTTATCAATTCCGGTAAAGAAGCCAAGTCGCTGTCGCGGCTGAAGCCCGGCGAGAAACTGCTGTTTGACATACAGGATGGCAAGCTGGCGCAGCTCAGGCGGGAATTGAACAATATCGAATCGACGCTGTTCGTATACAATACGGAATCCAACCGATTTGATGCCGAGCATCACAAAAAGACTCTGCAGCCTTTTACCACTTACACTCAGGCCACCATTGATTCATCGCTTTTCCTGAGCGCACAGCAAGCTGGCCTTTCTCAAAAGACCACCATGGAGCTGGCCCATATTTTCGGCTGGGATATCGACTTTGCTCTGGATATCCGCAAGGGCGACAAGTTCAGCCTGATTTATGAAGAGCTTTACCTGGACGGCGAAAAGGTCCGCGACGGGGATATTCTGGCGGCACAGTTCGTGAATCAGGGTGAAACCCACACTGCTATCCGTTACACCGACGCCTCCGGCAAGAGCGAGTTTTACAGCCCCGACGGCGACAGCATGCGCAAGGCGTTCCTGAGGACTCCGGTTGATTTCGCCCGCATCAGTTCTCATTTCAATCTACGCCGCAAACATCCGGTGCTGCACACGATTCGCGCGCACAAAGGTACGGATTATGCTGCCTCTACCGGCACCCCCATCAAGGCAGCTGGTGACGGCAAAGTGCATTTTGCAGGTCGCAAGGGAGGCTATGGCCGTGTCGTGATTCTCCAGCACGGTGAGCGCTACCGAACACTTTATGCCCATATGCACGGTTTTGCCCGCGGTATCCGCCATGGCGCTTCCGTAAAGCAGGGCCAGATCATTGGCTACGTGGGCAGCTCCGGCCTGGCCACAGGGCCTCATCTGCACTATGAGTTCTACGAAAACGGCCGGGTACGCAACCCGGTCACCGTAAAGCTGCCCACTGCGCAGCCGGTACCTGCCAGCGAGAAAGACGCTTTTCTTGCCCACGCCAAGAAGGTACAGAACCAGTTCTACTCCTACGCGAGCAGCTTCGAGCAAACCCTGGCATCGGCTGAGTAGCCGGTGCCCTCCCAGCTTTATATAGGCATCATGTCCGGCACCAGCGCTGATGGCATTGATGCCGCGCTGGTGGATTTTGGCGGCCCGCGGCCAAACATCCTCGCGACCCGTTTCACCCCGTTCGAGCCCACCTTAAGACGCCAGATTATGGCACTCTTCACCCCCTCCGATAACGAGATAGACCGCATGGGGAAACTGGATATTGCGCTGGGAGAGGCCTACGAGTCGGCCACCAGCGAACTTCTTCGGGATGCTGGTCTGGGGGCCACTTCCATCCGTGCGGTGGGCCTGCACGGCCAGACCCTTCGCCACCGCCCCGATGGCAGCCGCCCTTTTACCCTTCAGATCGGTAACCCCTACGGTATTTCCCAGCGGCTGGGCATTACCGTGGTGAGCGATCTCCGGAGGGCCGATATGGCCCTGGGAGGCCAGGGAGCGCCGCTGGCCCCCCTGTTCCACCAGGCATTGTTTTCCAGTCCGCACACCAGCCGGGTGATTATCAATACCGGAGGCATTGCCAATATCAGCTACCTTCGCCCTGACCATGCAGTGACCGGCTTTGATACCGGCCCTGCCAACGGCCTGATGGATTACTGGATTGAAACCTGCAAGGGCCCACGATTTGATGCGGACGGTGAGTGGGCCAGTACTGGTACCGTATTGCCGGATCTGCTGGAAAAGTGGCTGGCAGACCCCTTCTACAATCAGGTACCGCCAAAAAGCACCGGCAAGGAATATTTTACCCCTGAACATCTGGGTCTGGAGAGTCAGGCCATCAGGGCGCTGGCGCCCGCGGACGTGCAGCGAACCCTTTGCGAGCTGAGCGCCCGGACAATCGTGGATGCGATCAAGAGGTTTTGTCCGGGAGCCGAGGAAGTCTATATTTCCGGGGGTGGCGCCCACAACCCACTGCTAAGCTCACGTATTGCCAGCCTCAGCGAGCTGCCAACACAAACCACCGCCGCCCTGGGAGTGGCTCCTGACTGGGTAGAGGCCACAGGTTTTGCGTGGCTGGCAAAGAACTGTCTGGAGGGTAATCCACTGGATACAGGCCCGGTCACCGGCGCCACACGGCGGGTTATTCTGGGCGCGATACACCCCGTCGCTGACCAGGACGGACTTCAGAAGTAGAGATAGCCTTCACTGAGCAGGCGCTTTTCTTCAGCAGGGCCATAGGGAACCGTTTCGATAAAGGGGTAAAGCTGAGCTTTTTCTTCGTCGTTGAACCGCATCCAGGTTTCACACACCTTGATATCAATCACGTCAAAGGCATCCAGGCGGGCGGCACGGTCTACCAGGGCCTTGTTTTCCTTGTAGTTTTTACGAAAAAAAAGCCGGACTTCCTCACCGTGCAGCACAAACTGTATGGGTTCAACCTTTTCTCCGTCGAGAACTTTTTCAACCACCGCCTCGGCCCGGTCCATCAGCGTTTCAATTTCTGTTCGGGTATGAGCTTCAATCCGGGCAACATAGCCCTGTGGCTGGTCACCTTCGGTCAATACCATAGACGCAACGGCTGCGCCGGTTCCCGTCTGCGCTGCGGCGCTGGACAGCATGCACCAGCCCAATACCACCAACCATTGCCTCATCTCTCTGAGCCTCATGGTAATGACTCTTCCGGATTGTCGGAGAAACGATCACATGGAGAAGGAGGAACCGCACCCACAGGTCGTTTCTGCGTTGGGGTTATGAATAACAAAGCGAGCACCCTGCAGTCCTTCGGTGTAATCCACTTCCGAACCCGCAAGATACTGAATACTGAGAGAATCCACCAGCATGGTAACGCCGTCTTTTTCCACTACGGTGTCATCATCCTTGGTGCTTTCATCGAAGCTGAAACCATAGGAAAAGCCGGCGCAGCCGCCACCGGTGATATACACCCGGAGTTTCAGCTGATCGTTTTCCTCTTCCTCGATCAGCCGTTTGACCTTGCGGGCTGCGCTGTCTGACATGGAAATTAGTTGACCACTTTCGGTCATAAACCCGACCTCAATAAACCATTAATATGGCTCACATTATCATAAGACCGAGTAAAACAGTCAAGAATTAGGCTGACTCTTCCTTCTTCTCGGTACTGTTGGACACCCCCGGGGCGTCTTTGGACTTGCCTTTGGCTTTTTCGCCCAGTGTTACCACCGACTTGGCATCAGACTTTGGGCTGGTAACCTCTTTATGCTGGTCGTGCAGCAGCGATCCGTTCACTTCCGAGCCCATCACCATCTCGATCAGATTGTAGTGGACATCGCCATTGACGACGGCTTTTGCTGCCAGCTCCACGTGCCCGGAGGAGAATACGTTACCGGTGACCTTGCCATTAATGACCACATTGGGCACGTTGATTTCGCCATCAATGCGCCCTACTTCACTCAATCGCAGCAGCGCGTCACTGCCGGGTTCCGCCGTTACATTACCTTTGATCACGCCTTCCACCAGCAAACCGCCTTCAAAATTGATATCGCCCTTGAGCGCGGTACCCTGGGCAATCATGGTGGTTTTACCGGCATGACGGTCAAGATCGACTTTCTTTGCCTTATCCTTGCCCCACATCGCTTTTCACCTCTTCCAGTTTCCAGTCAAATTTCTTTTCCAGACGCATGGCTTTGCGCCCGGTTGATTGCGCTATCACTTCGATCTGCTCCGGAATAAAGTTCCTGGGCAGCTCAATCGCACCGATCACATCCTGAAAATACCGGAACTTGAACTTAGCGCCTTCAGATGTCATATCATCCGTCAGTGTAGCCACTGACAGCGCCTTTTTCTCGCCGTTATCCAGTCCATGAATATTTATGTGAACTCTGCCCTGAACATATGACCGATTATCAGCCACTTGCGTCAAAACAATTTTGTAACGGAAGCGGTTTGGGTCTTTGGTGGCCTCGACAGTGGCTTTTTCAATACGCAGCCCCTTGTCGTTGCTCTTTGGTGCCATAATGCCCTTGTAGAAGGTGACAGCCTCTTCCAGTTCAGACACCCGGTTTTGCAATTGTACGTTTTCCTGGCGCACCCTTTCAGTGGCTTGCTTCTCAAGTTCACTACCATGTTTGTAAATGGCCACCTGTTCCTGCAGATGTATGATTTTTTTTTCTAACTCTGCATTTTTTATAACCATCTGATCTCTTTGTCCCACTGCATTGGTTTGTTCTGTCAAACCCAGGTAATAACCGGCAGCAAACCCGCCTGCGGAGAAAACAATCAGAAAAAACAACGTCCATAAAATCCGCTTCGCCTTGCGCCCTTTTTCGTAGGGCACCAGGATCATGCGCGTGTCCGGCGTGCCGGTGGGGTGACGTTTGGTTGTGGCCATGATAATTGATTCGTTATTGGTCAGGGGATCAATGCCACCTGGTTAATACCCAGGGTCTCTTCAAAACCACTCATGATATTCATGTTATGCACAGCCTGACCCGCAGCACCTTTCACCAGATTGTCGATAACCGACAGCACCACAACCACATCTCCGCCCTGGGGCTGGTGGATTGCAATACGACACTGGTTCGAACCGCGGACACTGCGCGTTTCCGGGTGGGCACCCGGTTCCATGACATCCACAAAGGGCTCATCGGCGTAGCGTTTTTCGTAAAGCGCCTGCAGATCTTCACCGGAAGTGGTAAGGGTGGAGTAACAGGTGGCGTGAATTCCCCGGATCATTGGCGTCAGATGGGGCACAAAAGTGATCTTCACCGGGCCGCCGGCAATACCGGTCAGTTCCTGGGTAATCTCCGGCAGGTGACGATGGCCGGGCACGCCATAGGCTTTCATGCTTTCACCCGCTTCGCAGAGCAGGGTTCCCAGTTTGGCCTGCCGGCCTGCACCACTGGCGCCGGACTTGGAATCCGCAATGAGGTGGGCTGTGTCCACCAGCCCCGCCTCCAGAAGCGGCACATACCCCAGGGTGACGGCAGTGGGGTAGCAGCCGGGGTTGGCAATGATCTGGGCTTTGGCAATGGCATCGCGGTTGATTTCCGGCAATCCGTAAACCGCCTGTTCCAGCACATCGGGGCAGGCATGGCCTTCACCATCGCCGTACCATTCTGACCAGAGTAATGGATCCCGCAGGCGGAAATCTGCCGCCAGATCAATAATCTTCACGCCTTTATCCACCAGCTCTCTGGCCATTTTCATGGCCACTCCGTTGGGAGTGGCAAAAAACACCAGGTCGCACTGCCCAAGGGAATCCAGTGAAGGCTCAGAAAATGGCAGATCCAGATAACCTCGCAGGTTCGGATAGAGCGAATCCACCCGCTGGCCGGCTTCCGAGCGCGAGGTGACTGCCGTCAGTTCCACCTCGGGGTGCTGAACCAGCAATCTGAGCAACTCTACACCTGTATAGCCGGTGCCGCCTACGATACCTACTTTCACGATTCAAACCTTTACGTAAACCATTGAACTGGAAATTGAAAACCGGACCAATGATACTGTCGGGCAGTTACAAAAACAAACCTGCAAACACCGCCATGCGTTTTTTATCACGGCTGCCATGGCGTACAATACCGTTCTTACCTACCCAGCTTAGACTATCAGTGAGCGTTTCACGCCTGGACTATGGGATTTGATCTAGACACTATCCGGCACCGGCTGTCGCATTTTGATGCTGTGCCCCTGTTGTCGCTGCTCGGCATTCTTGCCGGTCTGGCAAGCGGGGCAATGATTCTGCTGTTCAGGCAGGTTATCGAAGTGCCGCTGACACTGGGCTTTCATGGCGGCGCCGAGGATTTTGAATCCCTGGAGCCGGAGTGGCGCTTTACGCTACCCATTGCCGGGGCGCTGATTGTTGCCCTGATATTTTTTCGCCTGCCCAAATACCTTCAGCGCAGTGGTGTTGCCTACGTCATCGAACGTTTTAATCTGCACCAGGGGGTGCTCTCGGCACGAAGTCTGATGGTGCAGTTTTTCGGGGCGGCCATCAGTCTGATGAGCGGCCATTCCATGGGCCGGGAAGGACCCGCAGTGCATATTGGCGCCGCCAGCAGCAGTCTGATCGGGCAGTGGGCGGGACTGCCCAACAACAGCCTGCGCATTCTGGTGGGCTGTGGCGTTGCGGCAGCGATTTCCGCCTCATTCAACACCCCCCTCGCAGGAGTTATTTTTGCCATGGAAGTGGTCATGCTGGAGTACAGCATTGCCACTTTCACCCCCATTATCCTGGCATCCGTGGTGGGAACCATTCTGACGCGGGCCGTTTATGGCCATGAAGCCGCATTCCAGATACCTGCCACCATCTCCATCAACTCGCTTTATGAGGTACCCTTTCTGCTGGCCAGCGGTATTGTCATCGGGTGCCTGGCGGCGGCTTTTATTACCACCACGTACTGGCTTCAGATGTTAAGCAAGAACCGCAATATCTTTCTGCGCTTTTTAACGGCCGGCGCCCTGGTGGGCACCATGGGATTGTTTGTTCCCGAAGTCATGGGGATTGGTTATGACACGGTGGACCGGGCGGTGATCGGGCAGATCACCCTGGGCAGCCTGGTGCTGATCTGTGCGTTCAAGCTGCTGGCCAGCAGCATCTGTGCCGCCAGCGGACTGCCTGCCGGAATCATTGGCCCCTGCATGGTCATCGGTGCCGCCGCGGGAGGCGCCCTCGGGATTCTGGTTTCCAAGGTACTGCCGGGGGCGGATCCGGGGCTGTATGTGATTATCGGTATGGGTGCCATGATGGCGGCCACCATTCAGGCTCCCCTCGCGGCCCTCATCGCCCTGCTGGAGCTTACTGCCAACCCCAATATTATTTTCCCAGGCATGCTGGTGGTGGTTGTGGCCAGCCTGATGTCATCACAGGTTTTCCGCCAGAAAAGCATTTTCCAGATGGCTTTGGCACAACAGGGTATAGAACTGAAATCCACGGCTTTGGGCCGGCACCTTTCCAGTGCCGCTGTACCGGCAGTCATGAATCGCAGTTTCCGGCGCCTTGAACCGCAGCTGCCCTACGACGAAGCACTCAAGATCATAGAAAAACAACCCCAGTGGATTCTGATTGAGGAAAACAATGTACCGGTAAAGCTGTTGCATGCGGTGGACCTGGTGAATTTTATCCAGAGCAAGGAAGTCAAGGAAAAGATTCCCGAAGTGATTGATCTGCTGCACATGCCGGCCCGGCGCCTGGATGTGGTTCCGGTATTGATGAGTGCGACGCTCAAGGAAGCCCTGGATGAAATGGATAAACACTCTGCTGACGCGGTTTACGTGCGCCGCATGAATGCGCCCAATATCTATCGCATTTTTGGTATCGTTACCCGGCAGGAAATTGAGCACTTTTACAAGGTCTAGCCATCTTACCAGCGGGGTAACGGCATGTTGTGGGTTAAAGCCTTTCATATAATCGGTATGGTGTGCTGGTTTGCCGCCATATTTTATCTGCCGCGTCTGTTTGTTTATCACACCCAGGCGTTAAAGGAAGGTGATACCCGGGGCAGTGAGCGGTTCAAGATCATGGAACGCAAGCTCTATCGCGGCATCATGACACCCTCGGCGGTGGTGACGGCGGCGCTGGGGCTCTGGCTGCTGTTTGACCGCTGGACCGAGTATTTCAGCCAGGCCCCCTGGATGCATATCAAACTCACCCTGGTCATTCTGCTGATTGGCTACCACCATGCCTGTGGCAGGCTGCTGAAAAAGTTTGCCGAAGACCGCAATGAACGCAGCGAAACCTTCTTTCGCTGGTTTAATGAAATCCCCGTTTTTATTCTGGTGGCGGTGATCATTCTGGTTACCCTGAAACAGCCCGCCTGAGGAAGGCCGGGCCCGTTATCCCATAACCTGAATGACACAAGCACCGGGAAACAGCCTCAGCCCTTGCCGTGACCGCTCGGTTCTCGTATATTACCGCTTTAGTAAAGCAGCTTGATATAAACCAATAAACGCGGCAAACGGATAACAATAATAACCATAAGGGCACCCGCATGGACCTAGGGAAAAACCAGCGCATTCGCCTGGAACCACAGGATGAATACCCCCATCCCATTGAATCAGCCGTCAATTTCAATGAGAGCATGTACATCAACCTGTTTGACCATCAACAGGAGATGGGAGGCTGGTTCCGGGTGGGCAATCGCCCCAATGAAGGCCACTCGGAGGTATCCTGCTGCCTGTACCTGCCGGATGGTCGGGTGGCGTTCATGTTCCAGCGCCCGGAGAACCACTGCAACGATGCCCTTGCCGCCGGGGGCATGGCGTTTAACGTAAAGGAACCCTTTCAGCAGCTGGAGCTGAGCTACTCAGGCCAGATCTGCCTGCTGGAAGACCCGCTGGAGATGGCAAACCCGAAGCAGGCCTTCGCCAATAACCCCATGCTGCCCTGCGAGATCCGGATCCGGTATCGGGCCGTTGCACCGGTGTACGGGGGCGAGCAGGTGGATGAAAACGGCAATCCGGTGCAGGAAAATCCGGAAGAATCCTTTGCCCGGGGCCATTACGAGCAGCACATGGCCGGAGAAGGCACCATCAGCGTGGGAGACCAGCAGTTCAAGGTCACCGGACTGGGCCTGCGGGATCATTCCTGGGGGCCCCGCTACTGGCAGAACCTTTACTGGTATCGCTGGCTGCCCGTTAATTTCACGGAAGATTTCGCCATGAACGTATCCATTGTGACCATGGCCAGCGGCAAGCAGTTTATCTGGGGAATGACTCTGGAGGGTGATGAGTATCAACTGATTGAGGGCGCCAGACTCAGCACCGGCTATGACAACAACTACTATCCCCGCAGCTATGAATTGTGGGCAAAAACCGGCAACCGCGAATACCGGGTAAATGGCGAGGTGCTGTCGCTGATTCCTCTGCGCAACCGGCGCAGAAAAGACAACGGCGACTGGTTACAGACCCGGATCATCGAGGGCTTCACCCGGGTCCGATGTAACGGGATGACCGGCTACGGTATGACGGAGTACCTGGATCAAATGGAGAGTGACCTGCCGGTAGGAAGGGATGTCTGACGAGCACCGGCACGACCGCGCGGAGCTGCGCCGCAAACTGGAACTGGCCTTCCGGCGTCATCTGGGGCTGGAGGTGCTTGTGACCCGGGCCCAGCCCTTGTCGGGAGGTGCCTCTGCAGCAATCTGGCGATTTGATTATCAGCTGAGCGGGGGAAATGACGGCCTGCATAACGCCATATTTCGCTGTTCCGCCGATGAGCAGGCACCCCGGTTTGCCACCGCAATTGCAAAACACACGGAGGCTGCGGTCCAGCAATTATGCACCAGAGCCAACATCCCGGTGGCGGATATTCTGTTTTGTCTGGATGACGCGGATGCCTTGGGCGAGGGTTATGTCATGGACTGCGTGACAGGGGAAACCATACCGCGGCGCATCCTCCGGGATCCGGCGCTGGCATCAGTCCGAAGCCAACTGGCGTCGCAATGCGGCCGGATTCTGGGCCGGATTCATCGCATCGATTTCAATACCCTGACAGGCCAGCTGGACGATCAGTCGCCCATAAAACAGCTGGACAGACTGGAAGCCCTGTATCGCAGCTATGGCAGACCATCGGCGGTTTTTGAAGTGGCGTTTCACTGGCTACGGGATCACCGACCGAAGGACGAGCCGCTGAGCCTGGTTCACGGCGATTTCCGCAACGGCAACCTGGTGATCGACGGCAACGGCATTGCCGCGGTGCTGGACTGGGAGCTGTGCCATCTGGGCCACCCGGTGGAGGACCTGGGCTGGCTGTGCGTCAATGCCTGGCGCTTTGGCAGTGACCTTCCGGTGGGCGGCTTCGGTGATATTGAAACCCTGCTGGATGCCTATCAGGAGGAAACGGGGCGCCGGGTAACTCCGGAGGAGCTGCGCTACTGGCAGGTTTTCGGCACCCTGCGCTGGGGCATTATCTGTCTGTTTCAGGCAAACCGCCACACCAGCGGCCAGACCCGGTCGCTGGAGCTGGCTGCCATCGGCCGCCGGGTGGCAGAAACCGAAATCGACCTGTTGAACCTGCTGGAGTAACACTATGCCTCGGAGTCACCCGTCCGCCAGCGAACTGATCAATGCCATCCGGGATTTCCTGGTGGAGACCGTCACCCCCCAGGTGGATGAGCACACGGCGTTTCATATCAAGGTAGCCTGCCATATCCTGGGGATCCTGGAGCGGGAAGCCGAAGGGCAACAGGGGCTGGAACGTGTCGAAGCCGAAGCGTTATCAGCGCTGCTGTGCGAAAAGATCCG
>JAWVYU010000124.1:0-12648 GCA_033722575.1 Ketobacteraceae bacterium
CCTCTGCAGCAAGCTGAAATATTTTATGCGATAAGAATTTGCCGAGCGAAAAGCATGCCAGAAATGCTGAACCCGGTTAGGAACCGACAGAAAAGATGACTTCCCGGCACGATTATCGCATCTCTCTGTATCAGAAATGAGTAAATCACGGGTAAAAGCCCTGTACGCTCGTTAAACAGATAAAACGACGTATTCAAAAGAATTTAAGGTGTGTGATTGACTATGATTCAGGCAGCGACTCAAGACACGTTTTTATCATGCAAGGAACTGCTGGCACGCTACGCCCGCCAGTGCGAACACGCCGAACAGGCCCTGACTCACCACAGCAATGAAGTATCCGAGGGCTATCAGACCGTGCTGGAGAAAATTGCCGATCATGAAAGGAGCATCATTAAAACCCTGCATGACTACTGCAACGAGGGGCCCAAAGCCGTACTGGAAACCAGAATCCAGTACAAGGAACCCACACGGCCCAATCAGGATGTAAAATCCCCGGGGCTGGCCATACAGCAGGCTACAGACATTAATCGTGAAATTGTAACCGCGCTGAGTGACCAGGCGGAGAAATCAACACCCCCGAGTATTTCCGAGGCACTGAATGCGCTGGCCAGGGAAGTGGATACCATAAACCGCCAGATTTCCATGGACCGTGTAACCGCCACGGATTTGTAACGCGACAGATGTAAGGCGACAGAGTGCTTATGCCGGGAAGTTTTTACACCGTGATTGTAAAGCTTTCACAGTGCAGCTGGCGATGTGTCGCCGCATATCAGCACCGTGCGGACTTTATTCACCTGATCAAAGGTCTTCATAAAGCTCATTCAGCTGATGATGGCGGTCGCCGATAGCGTAGCGATGGCGATAAATATCCTCCCAGGGATCGTCTTTTCTGGCAACCCGGTTCAGTATGTTCCCCAGATGCCAGTCCGCCGGTTCCGCGCCCTGCTCCAGCTCCTCCCAGTCAACCGGGGTGGCCACCGGCGCGCCCTTACGGGCCCTTACTCCATAGGGCGCCACCGATGAAGCACCATAACTGTTGCGCAACACAGCCAGAAAAATGCGCTCACCACGCGGGTCAAGCTGTTGCTGCGGGGTGTAATCCTCAGGATTCTTTTTTACCAGATATTCCGCCACGCCCCTGGCAAAGCTGCGCACCTCGTCAAAGCTGTTGCTGCGATCCAACGGCACCCACACATGAAAGCCACTGGAACCGGTGGTCTGTACCCAGGCCTGCATATCCAGCGTATCCAGCACGGATCTGATATCCAGTGCCGCCTGCCTGACGGCAGAAAAATCCCGGATTCCTTCAGGCGGATCAATATCAAACACCATTCGGTCAGGATGCTTCAGATCCTCATGGTGAAACAGATAAAGGTGCGGAGTTACCATGCGCTGATTCACGGCAAGGCACAACGCGTCCTGGCTGTTCAGTAGCGGCGCTTCATAGTCACCCCCTTCTTTTTTGGGAATGCGCACCCGCTCTATCCAGTCCGGAAACCCTTTCGGGATGTGCTTGTTGAAAAAGCCCTTTTCACCCACCCCGTCAGGGTACCGCTTCATGGCCAGGGGGTAACGCTCAAGAAACGGCCGCATTTTTGCGAAAATCTGCTCGTAGTAATGAACCAGGCCGGCTTTGTCGATATCCGCATCGGGAAACACCACTGCATCTTCGTGGCTGATTTCAATATCAGTGCTCATTGGCAATCTCCTCCAGCTCTTTTCCGGATTTTACCGAGGCGGTTTGCGTGGATACCGGATTTCTGCGGGCATCTGCATGGTCATCATCCATTTTGATCAGCAGCCATTTTTCCCGGTCGTCTTTGTTTTGCTGGTCGGTTCTCACCAGTGCAAAGCCACCACTGATTTTCTGCCCTTCCAGAAAAATCGTCACCTCGCCCTGCTCCAGCTGCCGGGCCACGGATACCTTGTTTTCTTTCAGGTTGCGATAGCTGCCCCGGTCCCACAGTAATACCTTGCCGGCCCCGTACTCACCTTCCGGAATCACCCCTTCAAAATCACCATAAGACAGTCGGTGATCCTCGGTCGGCATGGCAAGACGTTTATCTTCCGGATCCATGGAAGGGCCTTTTGGTACCGCCCAGGATTTCAGCACACCATCCACTTCAATGCGAAAGTCATAGTGCAGCGTGGTGGCATCATGTTTCTGGATGACAAATACCGGGCGATCTTTCGCCCAGGACATCGCATCTGCTTTTGCCATATCAGTAAGCCTCCCCTGAAGTGAGCCTTGCTTGAACCGGTAGCTGTCAGTATTTCAGACCGCATTACAGAAAACGTTGCAAACATCTTGCCTGTTTGGCGTAGGGCCCCGGAGTCGAGTACACTTAGCGGCGTTTCCGATGTAATGACTGGCCTGTATGCACTTTCACCGAACTCGACTAGCTCCCCTGCTCCTGAGCCTTACACTCACTGTCAGCCTGCTGTTATGGTGGCCCCTGACTGTCCACGGCGACAGCGATGTGGTTGACGCGCAAAAAACCGAAAAAGAGCTGTCCCAGGTTAAAAAGAAAATCCAGTCGCTCCAGCATGTGATTAAAAAGACCCAGTCCCGGCGCTCGGAAACCGAAGAAGATCTGCGCAAGGTGGAACTGGAAATCAGCAATACCCGAAAAGATTTGCGGGATGCATCCCAACAGATCCGCAAATCAAGAAGCACTGTGGTCAGACTGAACCAGGAAAAGGCGCGGCTTGAAGCCGCCAAAAGCAAACAGAAAAAAGCGCTGATTGCCGACATTCAGGCTGCCTATCGCACCGGGCGTCAGGAGTATATCAAGCTGTTGCTGAACCAGCAGGAGCCGGAAAAACTGGCACGGGTGATCAAATACTATGATTATTTTCACCGCACCCGACTTGATAATATCCAGTCGTTTAACAACACACTCACCAGCCTGGAAGAGAACCAGCAACAACTGAACGACGAACTGGAACGTTTGCAGAACCTGAAGCTGCGGCTGGAAATCCAGCAGGAAGGCCTGATCAAGGCCAAGAGCCAGCGCAAAAAAGTATTGCAGAAACTGGATGTGGCGCTGCGGGACAAGGACAAAAAACTCTCGCAGCTCAATGAAAACCAGGAAGAACTGCAACGCTTGCTGCGGGCAGTACAGGAAACCCTGGCAGACCTGCCCGCGGACGTGGGCAACACCACGCCCTTTGCCCAGCGCAAGGGCAAACTGAAATGGCCTACCGAAGGACGGGTTGCTCGCTCATTCCACTCCCGGCGGGACGACAGCAATCTGCGCTGGAACGGCGTGGTGATCCGTACCGAAAACGGCGCTCCCGTGAAAAGCGTGCACCGTGGCCGGGTGGTGTTTTCAGACTGGTTGCGGGGCTTTGGCCTGCTCACTATTGTCGACCACGGGGACAATTACTACACCCTCTATGGCCACAATGAAAGCCTGCTTACCGAACCCGGCGACTGGGTGGAAGCCGGCCAGGTAATTGCCTTTACAGGCACCAGCGGTGGCCAGGAGCGCCCGGGGCTGTATTTTGAAATCCGCAAGGACGGCAACCCCGTCAACCCCAGCCACTGGTGCCGGGGTTAAGGGGGCTTTTCCCATGGCGCGCAACTACCGCTGATACACCCGGACATAGTCTACTTCCATCACCTGCGGAAAGCGGGTGCCCCCGTCCGGGCTGCCGGGCCAGTTACCACCCACGGCTACATTCAGGATCAAGTGAAACCGCTGGTTAAAAGGCGCCGGATAGGCGCCGGCAGACGACCACCATTCCCGCTGGGTCTGATAATGCTGACCATCCACATACCAGCGGATTTCGCCCGGTTCCCATTCCACGGCGTAGGTGTGGAACTCGTTCACCACTGAGGCAGACGGTGTGAACCCCGTGCCGCTGTGTACGTTATCCGGCCAGGGCCCGCCGTAATGCAGGGTGCCATGAATGTCATTACCACCCCCGGCCTGCAGGTTGACCGCTTCCATAATGTCGATTTCACCACTGGCGGCCCAGCCACCGTACACCCAGTCCGTTGGCAGCATCCAGATGGCAGGCCAGAGCCCCTGCCCGTGGGGCATTCTGGCACGGATCTCGAAACGGCCATAAAGCCAGTCGCCCTTGTTCAGGGTACGCAGGCGGGCCGAGGTATAATTGCGGGTTCCATCAGGCCCCGTGTAACTTTCCTGTCGTGCCACAATTTTCAGCGTGCCCCCGGACTGGTAACTGTTCTCCGGACGGGCGGTGTAGTATTGCAGCTCGTTGTTACCGCCGCCCCAGCCATTCACCTCGTGCTCCCATTTGGCAGGATCAATGCGGGCTCCGTCGAACTCGTCCCGCCACACCAGATGCCAGCCATCGGGATCCGGATCATCACCGGCAATACTGAAATCAATCCAGTTAAGATTCACCAGGCCATTGTCAAACAGCACTTCCAGGGTGTGATTGCCCCCGCTCAGGGAGATATCCACATCCAGGTTCTGCCAGCTCTGCCAGCCACCGGTATCGGGCACACTCAGGGCACCGGTCACATCAACGCCGTCCACTTTCAGCCGCAGACGGCGATCAGGCTGCTCTGTGGCTACCCGGAAACGGGCGCGATAGGTGCCTGCCGCGGCACTGACGTTATAGCGAAGGTATTCGCCTGCATCAGTCCACCCGACGTTGAAACCGCCACCGCTGTCGGTAGTGACTTCAATATCCACGTCGTCAGACTGATAGACACCCCCCTCGTTACCAGCCGTGGTATCAAAGAACCCATGATAATCCTCCGCCTGCAAACGGGCGGGGAGCTCAACGGACTCCTTGCACCCCCCCACCCATATCAATAGCGGAACCAGAGAAGCACTTAAAAGCGTTTTTATTTTTATCATCACAATCTGCCCTTTCAGATCCCGGAAAACCGGCAAGGTACCACAAAGTTCGGGCTGTGGACCGGAACCCCGTCCAATTCCCTTAGCGGTTAGCACCAATGAATTCCGGGACTGACCCGAAGGATTACCCCATTGGCAGCCACAGGTCCTTGGGGGCAGGTAAACCTGACTAAATGGCTCAATATGACCGCCATCATCAGATCCTACAAGATTTCGGTTAACCCAATATGTTAAAAACGCCCATGAACGATCAGTCACGTTCGCAGTCAGCTCGCCGTGACGGCAAGCCGCACACTTCTTTTATTACGCAACACATCGCGTTTTTTCTTTTGCCGCTTCCAGTAATCGCGTTTCTTAACAGGTTGTTTTAATCCCTGGCGACGCTGCCCGTTGGCCTGGTTTTCCCGGGCCGTTTGGCAGCTTTGGAGGTGTTCCGACTTACAGACCAAAAACATTGTTCTTATTCATCTGTAGCACTTGAAACAAATACTATAACGATAAGGAAAGAACCATGAATCCATATAAAGTGCTGCACAAGTCTGCTTTCTGTGCAATCACCTGCCTGCTGATACTATCCAATGCGTACGCAGGCGAAAAAATCAATCAAACCATCGATCTGGGCGGAAACCGCTCTGTCACCTGGTATGTACCCGACACCACTCCCGTGGGCTGGGTATTCCTGCAGCATGGTTTTCAGCGCAACAAAAGCCATCTGGACGACATTGCCACCCATTTTATGGACAACGGCCTGATGGTGCTGACCACCAACAGCAATGTGACCGGTGGCAACAAAAGCCTGGCTCACAGCGTTGCCGACGACCTGGTGGATAACCCGCCCACACCACCGGGAGACTATCCGTTACCCGCACGCATGGTGCTGTCCGGCCACTCCGCCGGCGGGCTGTTTGTTACCAATATGGCCGCCAGGCTGCTGCAACGTGGTGCCACTGACCTGGCCGGACTGGTACTTTACGATCCGGTGGATGCCAACAACGACATGCAGGGCAATATGGCAGCCGTGGTTGCCAGTGGCGCGCCGGTGCTTGCCATCCTTGCCAATTCCAGTAGCTGTAACTCCAGTAACAATGCCCTGGGGCCACTGCGCAGTCTCAATGACAGCTTTGTGGGCATTCGCCTGACAGACGACTCCAAGCATTTTGATGTGGAAGGCTCCTCCGGGGGCGGCTGGGTCACCTGGTTCTGTGGTGGCGGCTCCAAAGCCCACAATATTGCCTATGTCCAGGAGATAGGGCTGGCCTGGAGCACCGGTATTCTTTCCGGTAACCCTGACCCGGCCTACTATCCCGGCGGCGCCCGGATCAACGAACTCATCAGCATCAACGATGCGGTGCTCATCAAGGAGGTAACCGGCCCACAACCGCCATCAGCCGAATTCAGCTTCAGCGCATCGGACCTGGCTGTTACCTTCAGCAACCAGAGCAGCGACACGGATGGCGATATCGTGAGTTCCAGCTGGACCTTTGGTGACGGACTCACCTCGGTGGCAGCCAACCCCAGCCACAGCTACAACAGCGCCGGTACCTACACGGTAACCCTTACCGTCACTGACAGTGACGGGCTTACGGATTCCGTATCCAAACCGGTCACCGTTACCGCCGCAGATCCAGACCCCGTGGCTCCGGAAGCCGCGTTCAGTGTGAGCACCACCCAGCTCACCGCCAGCTTCACAGATAACAGCACCGACAGTGACGGTGTGATTGCAGAGCGCTTCTGGCGCTTTGGCGATGGCGCCACCTCCACTGCAAGGAACCCCAGCCATACTTACGCTGCTACCGGCACCTATACGGTTGAACTCACCGTAACCGACGATGACGGGGAAACCGATACCGCCAGCCGTCAGGTGACGGTCATCAGCGATTCCGACACCACTGTGCTGGAAAGCGGGGTACCCGTGGAAAACCTGTCCGCTCCCTGGCGTCAGGCACTGGATTTCGTGCTGGAGGTGCCGGATGGCGCTGAGTTCCTGACATTCCAGATCAGCGGAGGCAGTGGCGATGCGGATATCTACGTGCGTCGCGGCACTCCCCCCACCACCCGCACTTTTGACTACCGCCCCTACCTGTACGGGAACAATGAAACCGTCAACATCGCCAGCCCCGCCAGTGGCCCCTGGTATGTGATGGTCCGCGCCTATGAGGCATATTCCGGGGTTACCCTCACTGCCACCCTGACCGGCGCAGGCAATCTCAACCCGACTGCCAAAGGAGCCGGGGTAAGCTATGACACCTTCAAGAAACTGCAAAGCCATGACGACAGCTGCGTTACTGTAGGCGCCGCGGACAGCAACAACCGTGCACCGGTGTCCCTGGCTCCCTGCGCTGGCGGCAGCAACAATAACCAGCTCTGGGCCCTGACCCAGGCCGGACAACTGAAATCAAAGGTGACCCCCACCCTTTGCCTGACGGCAGGCATCAATGTCGCCGTCGACAGCGAAGTGTTTGCGGAAGCCTGCGAAAACGAAATCTGGCATCGCTGGGATTACCGCGAAGGCCACCTGGTGAGCCAGATGGACAACGCTATGGCGCTGGCGGCACCCGACAGTGATGGCAGCGCCCCCAGGATTGCGCCGGTAAGCGACTCCAGCGAGCAGCAATGGACTTTTGCCGGCAGCCTGGATAAATGGTTGCTGATCCTGGGCCTGGTGCTGGCATTCAGAGCCAGACGCGCAGGCCGCTCCGTCTCCTGACCCCTCCCCCGGACAGCGCCTGTAATGGGCGCTGTCTGTCCAAATACCCTCTGCCTCCCGTGAAAACCGGGCGGGCAACGTTGGAATGGCCCCTAAATCCATGATCTAATGCGAATTATCCGATCCAATACGGACATAATTTGCTAGGCTTAACACAGAGTTAAATACCAGGCACCGTGAAAGACACCGGGAACCAGCCAGCCCGACTGCTGTCTTCCTGACTGCCGTGCCGATTTCAGAACCTATAGGAGTGAACCGAATGCCACGCCGCCTACTTGCCGGAGGGCTCGTTCTAGTGCTCAGTCTCGCATTTCTGCCCGTCTCGCCTCTTATGGCCGAGCCCGCGCAAAAGAATGCGGAACCCGTCAGCGAAGAATCCACTGAAGAAAACAGTGAAGACGCCAGCGAAGAAACCCAGGGGGAAACACCCCCGGAAAAAGGTGTGTTACCCCTGAACGAGCTGCGTACCTTCGCTGATGTGTTTGACCGTATCAAACAGGCTTATGTGGAGGAGGTAGATGACAAGACACTCCTCGAGAATGCCATCAAGGGCATGCTTACCGAGCTGGATCCCCATTCAGCCTATCTTAAACCCGATGCCTACGAAGATCTGCAGATCAACACCACCGGTGAGTTCGGTGGGCTGGGGATCGAAGTGGGCATGGAAGATGGCTACGTCAAGGTCATTACCCCCATCGACGATACCCCCGCTGCCGAAGCCGGTGTGATGGCCGGGGATCTGATTATCAAACTGGATGACACCCAGGTAAAAGGCATGACCCTGGCAGAGGCGGTCAAGCTGATGCGGGGCAAGCCTGGCAGCGACATTGTGCTGACCATCATCCGTGAAGGGGTGGACAAGCCCCTGGAAATTACTGTTACCCGCGCCATTATTCAGGTACAGAGTGTCAAACGCCGCCTGCTGGAAAAGGGCTTTGGTTATGTGCGCCTGAGCCAGTTCCAGGTGCACTCCGGCCCGGATATGGAAAAAGCCATTGAACAGCTTCGCAAAGAGAACAAGGGCGCGCTCAATGGCATTGTACTGGATCTGCGCAATAACCCGGGAGGCGTGCTGCAGGCGGCGGTGGATGTCGCGGATCTGCTGCTGGAAGAAGGCCTGGTGGTGTACACCAAGGGCCGCCTGGCAGACTCTCAGATGAAGTTCAGTGCCACACCCGGTGATTTGCTGGATGGCATGCCGGTGGTGGTCCTGATCAATGGCGGTTCCGCCTCGGCTTCCGAGATAGTGGCCGGCGCACTTCAGGATCACAAACGCGCGGTCATCATGGGCACCACCAGTTTTGGCAAGGGCTCCGTTCAGACAGTGCTGCCCCTTCATAACGACCGGGCCCTGAAAATCACCACAGCCCGCTACTACACTCCGGACGGCCGCTCCATTCAGGCCCAGGGTATTGAGCCGGATATCGTGGTAGAAAATGCCAAATTGACTAAGATTAAATTTGGCGAGTTTGTAAAAGAATCCGAGCTGAGCGGGCACCTGGAAAATACAGATTCCGAGGACAAGCCCAAAAAATCCGGAAAAGGGAAGGAGTCCACAAAAAAAGCACCTCTGGAGGAAACGGATTATCAGCTTTATGAAGCGCTTAACTTATTAAAAGCCCTGAATGTTGTAGGCTCCTTCAGGAAACCCACCAGCGAGACGCAGTAGCAGCGTCTCGTTTGCACGAGACGCCCTGTGACTGCAGTAACCTTTTCAGCTGATACAAGGTCAGCCAGCGCAACCAGAACCAGCCGGGCGGCGGCAGCCCTGACTGCCGCCCTGGTGATGATTGCTGTGTCACTTACACTGCTGTGTAGTGACAGGGTCCGGGCAGGCCAGCTGGAGGGCACCAGGCTCACCATGGCCCCTACTCATATTGAATACAGAACCCGGCCCCGTATAGCCATTATTATCGATGACATCGGCTACAACCGCCCCGCCGGAGAAAAAGCTGTCAGCCTGCCGGGAGCGCTCACCTACGCCGTTATTCCCTTTACCCCTTTCGGTCGCAAACTCGCAGAAATGGCTTACTTTTCTGACAAAGAAGTCATATTGCACCTGCCCATGGAAAGCACCAACCGTAAGAAACTGGATATCGGCGGCATTACCACCCGCCACAGCAAGTGGCAGGTCAAGGACCAGATCAGAAGCTCCCTGAACCGGCTGCCATTTGCCGTGGGCTTCAACAATCACATGGGCAGCATGCTGACGGCTGATGAAAAAGCCATGTCGTGGATTATGGAAGAGGTATCCGCCACGCCACTGTTCTTTATCGACAGCATGACCAACCCTCACTCCATCGCCTATGAGACAGCAAATGCCTATGGGGTTCCCAGCATGCGCCGTGATGTGTTTCTTGATGCCGACCCCCACCCGGAAAAAATAGAGAAAGCATTTCAGCAGCTGGTGCGCATTGCCAAACGCATGGGCGCCGCTATTGGTATTGCTCACCCCTACCCCACTACCCTGGACTTTCTGGATACCAATATCCATAAGCTGGGAGATTATGGCGTGAAGCTGGTCAGCGTATCCGAGCTAGTGACCGGTACCCGCCGCACACCGTCCCTTGCTGGCAACGCCATTACTGAAGAGCCGGAAACACCGGAGGACGCACAATGGGGCAGTCAAAAGATTATCGACTATATAGCAGACCTGCCCACGCCACGCTCCAGCCGGCTTAGCTTTTACTGATCTGAAACAAGTTCAGAATCAATCGGTTAAACCAATCCATGAAATGTTGATGGTATGTAATGTTATGCTTTCGGTTTAATCCGCCGAGCTTACCTGAACTTACGCTTTACAACGTTTAGTAACTTGATGTTACAAACAGAGCTTTTTAATTCCTTTTTGCACTATGTGTCCCCTCAATAGAAAGATTGATTCTTTCTGACTATTTTTTGCCCGTGATAGAGTTCACATACAGAACAACAACTCTTTAACGTTATAAAAAGTTAAAAAGATTCGATTTGCAGTACTCGGGGTAACAGGTAATGAGTAGTCCAGCTCCAAAATCAGAAGTAGAAAGTAAAGACGGTTCGGCAATCTTGAAACTCATCCACACAATTCCGGATCTTGTGTCCGAGGCTTATGAAAGCCAGCTGACTGCCATTAACGAACTGGCCGAATCACTGGAAAACTACCAGGAACACAGCACCTATCAGAGCGTGGCTGATGAGCTGTCTCATGTTAAGCCCTCAGTGCTGCATTACATTGCCAGACAATTTGCCAAAACCCTGAACGAATCCAGAAAAGTGACTTCCCTGGAAGAAGAGAAGGCACTTAACTTTCATAATGACCACCTGAGCATTGTTACCGACAGCGAAATTGACTATCAGCTGCTGTTGGAAAAAGGTTTTTCCGAATCCAATCACAATTTTTCCGGCATGCTGGTGGAATCCGGATGGAAATTCTGTGCAAAAGCAAAAAAATCCTCTGCCAACGCCCAGCTTGACTGCGTTCGCCCCGGATTCCTGGCACTGATTCTGCAGAACGCACTGGATCAGTTTATTGAAGATAAACAGGTTGCCCGTATTGCCTATCGCTTCGTGGGTGCCAAATTCTTTACCATGCTGAAAGGTTTTTTCCGCGACATTACCGGTGAACTCAGCGCCATCGTTGAAAGCTACCGCGAAGTCGAAAAGAAAGAGGAAGAAGCGGCAAATAAACCTCAGCAGTCTGCCAGCTTCAGCAGCAATGGCCTGCCCACGGCTGACGTTTCCAGCAGCGTCACTGCAGAAGATATTGAACAGATCAACAAAACCCTGGGCACCAATATTGATGTGACCGGGCTGATCAAGAACTGGGATATTCCTGCGCACCTCTCCGAAACAAATGACAGCACCTTTGATGGCTTTACCCAGCTGGATCTGAGTCAGATCTCACCGGACACCCAGATCCGAACCGCCTCCCTGGAGGATGTCACCAAGCTGCTGAAAACGCTGACCCATGAAAGCCTGATCGACACCGATCAGATGATGGACGTCAACGATGTCCGGGCTGCCCTCAAGGAATCCCTGAGCAAGCTGTCCGACGAGGGCATTCTGACGGTAATCGACCAGATGTCCGAGAACGTGCTCAACCTGGTGAGCCATCTGTTCAGCTCTCTGAATGAGTCCGGCAATTTTATTGTGGAAGTTCAGAACCAGTTTGCCCGTCTGCAACCTCCGGTAATGCAGGTGGCACTGACTGACACCAAGCTGTTCCAGTCCAGTGATCACCCGGTACGCGCCTACCTGAATCAACTGAGCGATCTGGGTATCCGTATTTCAGAAGCCAGTGAAGAGGGCTATATCGAGCTGCGCGATTCTGTAACCACTATCCTGAAGGACTTTTCCGGTGACCTGTCGGTATTCGAGGACCAGTCACAGCAGCTGTCCGACTATACCAGCAGCTCCATCTATGCCATTAAACATGCGGATGGCGAATTTGAAGCCAAAGACTTTGCCAATGCCATGAAGCATTCCGCAATCTCCGATTTTCTGGAATCCCAGAACCATTTGCTGGAAAAAGAGCTTACCTTCCACAAACTGCTGAAGTACGTATGGGGTGCCATTCTGGCACGTGTAATCCGCCGGCACGGTGCAGACAGCGAACAGTGGAAACTCTGTACGGAGGTGTATGCATCTGTGCTGTGGAGCACCCAGGTGGATGCCACTGACAGCGGCAAACGGGAAATTCTGCGTTCCCTGCCCAACATTGTTCAGACCATCCGCTCACTGTTTCTGGAATACAGTCTGAAAACCGAGTTGCGCGACGCCATTCTCGAACACATGATTCAGTTACACCTTGCCATTATTCGCGGCACCAACGGCAAGGATATCAAGGATCCGGGCGGCAGCTCGCTGGAAGTTTTCAAAGCCTTCCAGGGCAAAATCATGGACGATACCGAAGATTCACATCATGCCGAGCTGGACGCCATAGACAATACCAGTGCTGACTACAGCGAAGAGCGCCTCAATAACGTGTATGAGCGCTTTGATCAGATCAGTCCGTTTGATGACAACCAGTCCCACAGCGGTGAAAACGTGGACTGGGGCGATATCTCTTCTGATGACGAAGCCATGATCCATGAAATCCGTGGCGACCAGAACGGATTACAC
>JAWVYU010000125.1:0-12632 GCA_033722575.1 Ketobacteraceae bacterium
CGTCAGGCGTTATTTGCTGAAAACCACCGAATCCGCAGCCGCACCGCGGGACCCCCGTGAGCGTTCGGGATTCTGGGACCGGGTGCATCAACAGGACCTGTGGCTGGCCGCCGTCATGCTGATTCTGATGGTGGTGCTGCAGTCCCGGGCGCGGGCAGATCAGCCAATGATGGCGCAGGAGCATTATGCCAGTCTGGCAGATGTGGGCACCGGCAGCCTGGTGGTGCCCAGCGAAGCCGGGTACCAGAGCCTCCTGCGGCTGGAGAGCGCAATGGCGCTGACTGTCTCGGGGCTGGTGGTTCAGGCCAGGGTTACCCAGCAGTTCAGAAATACCTCCACCGACTGGGTGGAAGCCACTTACGTGTTTCCCCTGCCCGGCGACAGCGCTGTTCATGCCATGCGCATGCACATTGGTGAGCGGATTATTGAAGGTGTTATCAAAGAGCGGCAGCAGGCACAGCAGCTGTTCGTGAAAGCCAAACAGCAGGGCAGGCAGGCGGGGCTGCTGGAACAGCAACGCCCCAATCTGTTCACCACCAAAGTTGCCAATATCCCGCCCGGTGAAGCCATCCATGTGGAATTCGAGTACCTGCAGCGGCTTCACTATGACGACGGTGAATTTTCCCTGCGTTTACCGCTTACCCTGACACCCCGTTATATTCCCGGGCGGCCCGTGGGCAGGTTATCGGCGAATGGCTGGTCTTTCCCCACCGATCAGGTACCGGACGCGCCCCTGATCACACCGCCTCAGGTGAGCAGCCTGGCAGATGCTGCATCCCATCGCGTGCAGGTGAGTGTTGAATTGAACCCCGGCTTTGACCTGGCCGAGGTGAGCGCGCCATTCCATGATATTCGTGTGGACCGCCAGCGCCACAGTTACCACATCGCGCCGCGGCAGAACCCCGTCATGATGAACCGTGATTTCGTGATCCGCTGGCGTCCTGTGGCAGATCAGGCTCCCACCGCCGCTGTGTTCCTTGAAGATAAGCCTCTGGCGGAGCAGGGCATGGCAAAGCATGCGCTGCTGATGCTGATGCCACCGGCCCAGGCCTTTGCTGATGTGATTCCGCCGCGGGAGCTGCTGGTGATCATTGATACTTCGGGCTCCATGTCCGGCGCCTCCATCGCACAGGCAAAAGCTGCTGTGCTGCTGGCGCTGGAACGGTTGCGCCCCAGTGACCGATTCAATGTCATGGAATTCAATTCCCGTCATCGTCTGCTGTTCCCCTTCCCGCAACCGGCTGAATATCATCACCTGCAACAGGCCAGGGCCTTCGTGCAGGCTCTGGCGGCTGACGGCGGTACCGAGATCCGCGGCGCCCTGGAAGCAGCGTTTGCCATGCCGAAGGACGAAGGATTTCTGCGTCAGATCGTGTTTATCACCGACGGCAGTGTTGGCAATGAGCATGCCTTGCTGGAACTGATTCACCGTGGGCTGGGCAACAGCAGGCTGTACACGGTTGGGATCGGATCCGCACCCAATGAATTCTTTATGCGCAAGGCAGCGGAATACGGCAAGGGCACCTATGCCATGATTGGCAGTCAGCAGCAGGTTCAGGGGGAAATGTCAGCCCTGTTTGATCGCATTGAAAAACCGGTGATGACCGATCTTCAGGTGTCCTTACCGGATGCGGTTGCGGTGGAATGGTTTCCGCAAAGGATTCCGGATCTTTACGCGGGTCAGCCCCTGGTGATGCATGGCCGTTTTGAACACTGGCCCGAGGCCATCACAGTCAGCGGCCGGTTTTCCGGCCAGCACTGGCAGCAAACATTTACGCTGCAGTCAGACTCCGGGGAACTGCAGCAGTCCCCTGGAGTGGCTACCCTGTGGGCCCGGGAAAAAGTGCAGGCGCTGGAAGACGAAAGCACCCGCAGTGGCAACCGCGACTGGCGACGCAACGAAATCCTCGGGGTCGGGCTCGCGTATGGCATTGTCACCCGCTTTACCAGTTTTATCGCCATTGCCAGGGAAAGGGTGCGTGATCCTGAAGAACCGCTCCACCACCGGTCGGTACCCAACCTGATGCCGGCGGGCTCTACCCAGACGCCCCCCACCGTGGGCATGCCCCAGACCGCGCTGGGCATTCATTTTCAGCTGCTGCTGGGTGTTATCAGTATGCTGGTTGCGCTGCTTATTGGCCGGCTGAAACATGGTTGCAACTTTTCTGCAATAGAATCCTCATCAAAGCGGAGTCTGGCCAAATGAAATCAAGACTTCTGATGGCAGGACTGGTAGTGTTCGGTGGCTGGCAATTGAGCCAGAGCGCCTACTTGTTGGCAAAGGCGGAGCTTGCCCAGTGGTTGCTGGAGGCCGCCTGGCAGGAAATGCGGGAAAGGGCAAAACCCGGCAGCTTGCAGACTGATGTGGTACCACCCTGGCCCTGGGCGGATACATGGCCCGTGGCAAAGCTGAGCTGGCCTGAGCTGGATCAGGAGCTGATTGTGCTGGCGGGGGCCAGTGGTCGCAATCTTGCTTTCGGTCCGGCCCACCTGTCGGCCAGCGTGCTGCCCGGTGAGCGCGGGGTCAGTGTGATTGGTGGTCACCGCGATACGCATTTCGCGTTTTTGCAGAACCTGGTGATCGGCGATCACTTTGTACTGGAGCGGACTGATGGTACAAGGGTAAGGTATCAGGTGCGGGAAATTCATGTCACGGATGTTCGCGAGTCACGGATTGCTCTGGATTCTGCAGTGCCCAAAATCGCTTTGGTGGCTTGTTATCCGTTTTCCGACTGGCAGGCCGGAAGCCCGCTGCGATATCTGGTGATTGCGGAGGCTTCTTCGCAAAAACTTGAACCGGTACCACCGACAACAACAGAAATGCTGACTACAATGAGTCTGTAAAAAAATTCGGGGTGAAGTAAATGGTGAGTCTGAACAGGGAAACGGTCACACTGTATCGATCAGTCGGGCCAGGTCAGCTAAAGTGTATTGCCGATTCCGGCTGGAAACGCTTTCCGCCACGGTTGCACTGGCAGCGTTATTTCTACCCAATGCTCCATGAATCCTTTGCCCACCGGATTGCGTCCCAGTGGAATGTGGAGCAAAGCGGTGTTGGCTATGTGGTGCGTTTCAGGGTGCGCAAGGAATATATCGATCCCCTGCCGGTTTATATCATTGGCGGGCCGGAACACAAGGAATACCGGATTCCGGCAGAGGACTTTGAGCGGCTCAACAGCAATATTGTGGGGGCCATTGAAGTGCTGGCAGCGTATCACGATCATGACAGCGACTGGCAGCAGGCAATGGCCTGGGCGTAATCAGATGCCGTAAATGGCCTTGCGCTGGCTTTTCAGAATTTCGTGCTCGTCGTGCCAGATAACCTCGCCACTGCTGGTGTCCAGCAAATTCAGGTTAATCCGGTAGTACACTTCTTTATGGGTCGGCTTGATACGAATAATATCCACCAGTGATCCATACACTACCATGTCCGCATCCACCTGTTTGCCGATTTTCTGGGCAGCCTTTTCTGTGGTCGCGCCGTAGTCCAGCAGGTTGCTGGCCTGTTCTCGGCTGGCGCGAACTTTCTCCGGACTGCTGAAACGAAACTTTCCGGCATTGGTTAATTCCTGGAATACACTGGCCGTCAGGGGGGCGGTGTCCATGGCGTCGTGGGTGTGATTGGTAATGGGGTCAATGGCAACGGTGGGGCGCTTGTTGCTGGTGCGCTGTTCCACGGAGGGGTACTCCAGCATCCTGGATACCAGTCGCTGGGTGGCCATTTGCAATTCGCTCATACCGATTTCTGCTTTAATGGTTTCAGAGCGGGTGGCTTCCCCGTACTTGACCGTATTGGCGCAGCCCTGAATGCCTAGCGCAAATACTGCTGCACCGAGCAGGGTTAGCGACTTTCTCATCCGATGTCTCCTTTGTTTTTGTTATTGCCCGGGCCGGGGCTCGTATCTGGTATTGGTCTGTTACGGTTAAGGTTTCCATGAAACGCCGGGGAGTGCAAGCAGCAACCACAGGCAGCGGGAGCCATCGGGGCCTCAGGTGAGCCGCTCCCAGCGGGCGATCAGTGTCAGGGCCTGTTCCCGGCTTTCTCCGCAGACATCCGCGGCTGGCCTGAACTGAGCGCATACTGCTGGCCGGCGCGCATCACCAAACAGCTTGCAGCCATTGCGATCATCAAGCTGCACACAACGGACGCCGGCGGGCTTGCCCTGAGGCATGCCGGGTATGGGGGTGCTGATGGACGGGGCGATGCAGCAGGCGCCGCAGTCGGGGCGGCACAGCATTTCCGTGGGGATTTTGCTCACTGGGGCTCACCGGCAACGACGGGTCATGGTGTCTGGCGGCCACCCTGGCGGGGCATGGGTTGGCGTTTTGCCGACGGCGGCTTTTTGGTGTCGCTGGTGGCTGAAAGAATGGCATCTTCCAGAGCCCACAAACGGTCCTGCCCCCAGATCACCAGATCGCCATAGCGAAAACTGGGCACGCCCCATAGCCCCAGGGCCTCCAGGTCGTTGCGGTTACCTTCCGCCATGGGCTGCCAGTCGGCCGTGAGGTGGGCTTTTGCCTGGTTCCAGTCCAGGCCGATCTTTTTGATAATTTTTCGCAGGTTGCCGGGTTGCGACATGTCCATGCCCTGGGCCCAGATGCCGGTGGATGTGGCGGCAATAAATTCCTTGTCCTTGCCCTGCTGGCGGGCGTAGGTAAACAGGGCCATACAGTTGTTCACGCCTTCTCCCAGCGGGTCGCAGATCTTGCCGAAGGGAATATCAAAGCGGTTGGCTTCACGCTTGGCGTCGTGAACAATATAGGTGCGTTTCAGTTTCGGCGCCGGGATGCCCCGGGTCACCATGGGCATGACCGGCTTGATCTCCAGCGGGATCTTGTACAGTTCCACCAGTTTGAAGACCCTTTCTGCAGCCACGTAGGAATAGGGGCTGCGGAAGGAAAAGTAAAACTCCAGCGTCTGTACCTGGCGTGGCCGGGGGCGCAGGGTATTGTAGCCCTGCAGCAGATGCTTGTACTGTTTCTGGTAATCCGCGGTTTCGCCGGTATCACGGCGTATGCCCGGCTTGTTAAGGCGCTCCGCCAGGTGTCCGAGCCGGTCCATTCCCCAGTACCACTCGTAACCGTAATAGAGCATGGCCGATGTGTAGTGGCCCGCTTTCAGCAATTGTTCCTTGTTTTCTTTCAGGCGCTTCTTTGCCTGGGCTTCCGGCATCATGCCGTAACGGCGGACACAGCTCTCAAAGGTGGTGGTGCTGGTACCCCAGAGGGCGCCGGTGACTTCGCTCACCAGGTGCAGCAGTTTCGGGCGGTTAATGTGTTTGAGCAGTATCGATGTTGCCTTGAGTGCATCGTCGTAGGAGGGAAAGCGGGCGTCCGAGCTAAAGCTCAGGCCATGGAATTTTGCCAGGCGACGGGCATCCCTGAGGGCATAGGCACGCCATTTTTCCGGCTCGGGATTCATTTCTTCCGGCAAATCCAGCACCAGCCGGATTTCCAGGTTTACTTTGAAATCCTCTAGGAAGCGGGGAATGGCCTGTAACAACAGGAACGAGTAGGGGTCGTCTACGCGGTGATAGAAAACCACTGTGTTCAACGACGGAATAAGGCGCCGTTCAACTTCAAACCAACCTCGTTTCAGATTGCGCAAGCTGTCGCTGGTAATGAAGTTTGCCAGCCATGGCACAATGGTTGTCTTCAGGCCCATAACGTAAAACTGATTCCCCTTGGGCAACTGCCCCGTCTTTTCGCTGCCTCGCGATTCTAGCGATTCTTACCGTCCTATGGCCAGAAATATGTGCTTGTTGAATATAAAACGAACAAATTCCGAGAGTTATGGCGACATCAGCGGCTTGATAAACACTCTGGAGTTCCGTTGTAAATTGTAGAGCTTCTTTCGCTGTTGCGGTAACTGATCCGGTGTTGCCGGCTGAAAACCCCGCTCATGAAACCAGTGCGCCGTGCGGGTGGTCAGTACAAACAGTGTATTCAGGCCAGCCTGTCTGGCCCGGCTTTCGATCCGCGCCAGCAGCAGGTCGCCCCGTTGCCCCTGGCGGTATTTGGGATCCACCACCACGCAGGCAAGCTCGCCACTTTTTTCCTCGGGGAACGGGTAGAGCGCTGCACAGCCGATAATCACACCGTCCCGCTCAATTAACAGAAATTGATCGATTTCCGTTTCCAGCAGCTCCCGCGAGCGCCGCACCAGAATACCTTCCTGCTCCAGGGGTTCGATCAGTTCCAGTAATCCCCCCACGTCGTCGATGGTGGCCTGGCGGATTCTTTCATAGCTTTCCTGGGCCAGCAGCGTACCACTGCCATCCAGGGTAAAGAGTTCCCGGATCAGGGCACCGTTTTGCTGGAAACTCAGCAGATGACAGCGGGACACGCCCTGGATGCAGGCCCGCAGTGCAGCTTCCAGATGCGGCAGCTGTTTTTCATCATAGTGCCTGAGCAGTTCGCTGGCTTCGGCGGTGGTCATTTCCCGGATCAGTTTGCCGTCGGGGTCAAACAGTCCCGCATCTTGATCCAGAATAATCAGTTTGTCGGCCTGTATCTGGGTGGCCACGGCTTCGGCGATTTCTTCCCAGGCGCAATTGAACAGCTCGCCGGTGGGCGAATAACCCATGTGGGAAATGAGCGTGATGCCACGCTGGTCCAGTACCTGGCGAATGGCCCGGGTGTTCACCTTGCGGACTTCACCGGTGTGCTGAAAGTCCACGCCGTCGCGCACACCGTAGGGGCGTGCGGTCAGAAAATTGCCGGAAAACACTTCCATTTTTGCGCCCTGCATGGGGGAATGGCTCATGCCCATGGAAAGTGCTGCTTCTATCTGGTGGCGCACAAAACCACAGGCCTGGGTGACGGCCGGCAGGGACTGGCTGTCGGTTACCCGGCGTCGCTGGGCAAACTGACTCTGAATGCCGGATTCTGCCAGCCGTTCATTGATTTGCGGCCGCGAGCCGTGCACCAGTATCAAACGGATCCCCAGACTGTCCAGCAGGGCGATATCATGAATAAGGTGAATAAAGTTGGGGTGCTGAACGGCTTCACCGCCGAACGCGATCACAAAGGTTTTGCCACGGTGTGCATTGATATAAGGCGACGCGCTCCGGAACCAGTTGACGTACTGGTCCTGAGTCTGGTCGTTACTTGCTGCTGCCGAGTCGCTGTCGCCGGTGTCCTGTGTCATGCAATCCCTGGGTCAGTGTCGCTGAGGTAAATAAGCCATCATACAAAAATTTATTGGTCTGTTAACAGTGTTGTATTGCCGCCAATGGCGGCGGTATTAATGGAATAGGATTTTTCATGCATCAGCCGTAACAGGTAATGGGGGCCGCCGGCTTTGGGTCCGGTGCCGGAAAGGCCGCGTCCGCCAAAGGGCTGTACGCCCACAGTGGCACCGATCATGTTGCGGTTTATATACACATTGCCCACCTGCACGCGCCGCGCAATATCCTGGGCAAACCCCTGTATTCTGCTGTGAATTCCCAGGGTCAGGCCGAACCCGGTACCGTTGATCTGGTCGATCACCTGGTCAATCTCCCCGCTTTTGTAGCTGATCACGTGGAGTACCGGACCAAACACTTCATCGTACAGGTCATTGATATGATCAATGTGGATCAGTGCGGGGGCCACGAAATGCCCCAGCCGGCAGGTATCATCCAGTTCGCACTGGTAAATCAGTTGTCCCTTGCTGCCAAAGCGCTCGATATGCATGTCCAGCTCCGACTTGGCTTTGCGGTTGATCACCGGGCCAATGTCGGTATCCAGTTTGAGCGGGTCACCCACATGAAGTTCACGCATATAGCCGGTGAGCAGGTTGATAATGCGGTCCTTGATATCTTCCTGCACGTACAGTACCCGCAAAGCTGAGCAGCGCTGGCCGGCACTGTCGAAGGCAGACACGGCGATGTCCTTGACCACCTGTTCCGGTAAGGCGGAGCTGTCCACGATCATGGCGTTCTGGCCGCCGGTTTCCGCCACAAAGGGAATTATGGGGCCGCTGCGCTTCGCCAGCGCCCGGTTGATGCTGCTGGCCGCCCCATAGGAGCCGGTGAACATCACGGCGCTCAGGCGGGATTCATTAAGAATGGAGGGTTCCAGGTATTTGGCGGGGCAGGGCAAGAGTTGTATCACATCCTCGGGAAACCCGGCTTCATGAAACAGTTCAACGGCACGGGCGGCAATCAGCGGAGTCATCGTGGATGGCTTGGCAATCACGGTGTTGCCTGCAGCCAGGGCGGCGGTCACCTGGCCGGTAAAAATGGCCAGGGGAAAATTCCAGGGGCTGATACAAAGCACGGTGCCGCGGGGCTCCATGGCCAGGGCATTGCGTTCGCCGGTGGGCCCTTTCAGTTCAGTGCTCTCGCTCATCAGTTTGCGTGCCTGCAGCGCATAATAACGGCAGAAATCCACGGCTTCCCGCACCTCGCCCAGGGCATTGGCAAGGGTCTTGCCTGCCTCGCGCATGGCCAGTGCCATCAGCTCGTTAGCGTTTTCCTCGTACAGGTTGGACAGGGTTACCAGCAGATCAGCGCGCATATCAGGCGTGTAATCGCGCCAGCGGGTCTGTGCTTCCAGGCTGCGGTCAAAGGCCCTGTGGCAATCTTTTTTGCTTGATCGTGCATAGCTCCCCAGGCAGTCCTGCATATCTGCGGGATTGTGCAGCAGCACGGCGTCACCGCTTTCACGGGCGGGTTCATTCAGGTGCCATTCCCGGGTAAGGAAGGGTTCCATGCCGCGCTTGAGGGTTTTCAGCGTATGGCTGTTTTCCAGGTCCAGGCCGCGTGAGTTGCGCCGTTCGGGACTGAAAAGCTTGCCGGGTCTGGGAATCTGCGGGTGCCGCAGGCGTTCATAACCGCGCAATGTCTTTACCGGGTTTTCAATCAGCTTTTCAGTGGCCACCCCCTGATTCAGCAGGCGGACAAAGGAGCTGTTGGCGCCGTTTTCCAGCAGCCTGCGCACCAGGTAGGGCAGAACCTCCTTGTAATGCCCCACGGGAGCGTACACCCGACAGCGAATACCTTCGTAATTCGCCAGCAGGTGATCATAAAGCGCGTCCCCCATGCCGTGGAGGCGCTGGAATTCATAATTGAAATTTTCCCGCTCCCTCACAAAGGTCAGAATGCTGGCCACGGTATGGGCGTTGTGGGTGGCAAACTGGGGCAACAGAAAATGTTTTTCCTTGATCAGCTCCCGGGCGCAAACCAGGTAGGACAGATCCGTACCGGCTTTGAGTGTGAACACCGGGTAATCGTCCAGCCCCAGTAACTGGGCCTGCTTGATTTCGGTATCCCAGTAGGCGCCTTTCACCAGGCGCACAGGGATCTGGCAATGAATGCTTTTGCTCAGTGAAATCAGCCAGTCCAACACTCCCAGTGCTCTTTTCTGATAGGCCTGTACCGCCAGCCCCAGTTTGCCCCAGTGGCGGAACGGCTCTGAGCCAATGACATCGGCAAAGAGTTTCAGCTGGGGTTCCAGGCGCCAGGTCTCTTCGGCATCTATGGTCACCGGCACGTCGTTTTCGCAGGCGCAGGTCAGCAGATCCAGCAGGTTGTCTTTCAGTTTTCTCAGGCCCTCCGCCTGACGCAGTTCGAAGCGGGGGTGAAGCGCCGACAGCTTGATGGAGATGGCGGCCGCATCAGGCTGGGTTTTGTGCTGCTCCGCCACACCGAGAATGCCGCTGCGGTAGGCCTCCATGTATTTGTCCACATCCTGCTGGCGCATGGCGGCTTCTCCCAGCATGTCGTAGGAGTGCTTGTAGCCTTTTTCGATTTCGGTAAAGTTATTCTGAATGGCTTCGCTGATGGTTTCGCCTGCCACAAACTGCTGGCCGATCATCAGCATGGCCCGGCGCAGGGCTTTCAGTGCCACCGGCTCACCCAGTTTGCGGATCAGTCCTTTCACCTGTTCGCCAAACCAGGCCGGCCCTTTTTGCTCGCTCTTCAGCAGCTTGCCGGTAAGCACCAATCCCCAGGTGGAAAAGTTCACCCAGAACGTGTCGCTGTGGCCCAGATGCTGGCTCCAGTTGGCTGTGTCCAGCTTGTCCCGCAAAAAACGCTCGGCGGTGTCGTTATCGGGGATCCGCAGCAAGGCTTCTGCCAGGCACATCAGTGTTATGCCTTCGTAGTTATCCAGGCCGTATTCTTTCAGGAAGGTTTCAATGTGCATGCCGCCCTTGTGCTTGCGGATACCTTCCACCAGATCCAGGCCATACTGAAGGATCTGCTCCTGTTCCAGCTGATCGGGCTGATACCGCTCCAGCAGCTCGCTCAGCAGGGTTTCTTCATTTTTCAGGTGTTCTTTGGCTATGGCGTCGTTAAACGGAAATTCGCCCGCTGCATAAAAGGGCGATGCAAACTCCAGGGCTTTTGCCATGCGATGCCTCTGTCTGTGAAAACGCGGATCCGGAATAAACCAGTTTAAAGTTTGGCTCAAGCCAGGGAAAGCGTCTAATGGGGGATGTCACAAAAGCACCTAAGATATGGCGCAGACAGGATTTTTTGCGCTTTTGTTAAGCCAGTCTTGGCCATTCCCCCGGCAGGGGCGCTAAACTGTGAGTAAGTCAGGTGTTATATGATTGAATAACAGGCAGGTTACGGGCGTGACAGTATCCAACAAGCGGGCAAATTTTCAGCTGCCCAATACCATCATTGATTTGCGCTGGGTGCTGGATCAGCTGGTGGAGGACGGCCGCATCAGCGAGCGCGACGCCAACTTCGTCGCCGGTATGCGTCGGGAAAAAGAGGAGCTGCGCTGGAACCCCATCCAGTTTGTTGCCAAATACCAGCTTCAGGACCAGCAGGACGAGCACGGTCACCTGACCCTGGACCGGCTTACCGAGTGGCTGGCGAAAAAGGCCGATCAGCCGGTGTACCACATTGACCCCCTGAAGGTGGATGTGGACGCAGTGACTGATGTCATGTCTTTCAACTTTGCCGAACGCCACCAGATACTCTGTGTGGAAGTTCGCGACGATGAAGTGGTGATTGTCAGTGGCCAGCCCTTTTACCGGGAGTGGGAGCACGGCCTGTCCCAGACCCTGAGGGACAAACATATCACCCGCATGGTGGCCAACCCCGCCGACATCCAGCGCTATACCCTGGAATTCTACAATCTGGCCCGTTCCGTGATCGGCGCCACCGGCAAGGGCGGCCAGAACCTGTCTGGCGTGACCAACTTCGAACAGTTACTGCATCTGGGTGAATTGAAGTCGCCCGATGCCAACGATCAGCACATTGTGAATATTGTGGACTGGTTGCTGCAGTATGCGTTTGATCAGCGTGCCAGTGATATTCATCTGGAACCCCGCCGGGAACATGCCTATGTGCGATTTCGTATCGACGGGGTCCTGCACGACGTTTACGAGATGCCGGCCAATGTGATGGCGGCGGTGGTGAGCCGTATCAAAATACTGGGGCGTATGGATGTGGCGGAAAAACGCCGGCCCCAGGATGGCCGCCTGAAAACCAAAAGCGTGGAGGGCCATGAGGTGGAACTGCGCCTGTCCACCCTGCCTACCGCCTTCGGTGAAAAGCTGGTAATGCGGGTGTTCGACCCGGACGTGCTGGTGCGTTCCGCCATGGAAATGGGGCTGGCGGACGAGGATTACGAGCGCTGGCAGTCCATGGTGAGCCAGCCCAACGGCATTGTGCTGGTGACCGGGCCCACGGGTTCCGGTAAAACCACGACCCTGTATTCCACCCTGAAGCAGCTGGCCACCCGGGAAGTGAATGTCTGTACGATTGAGGACCCCATTGAAATGGTGGAACCCTCCTTTAACCAGATGCAGGTGGTGGAGAATATCAAGCTGGGTTTTGCCGACGGGATCAAGGCGCTGCTGCGCCAGGACCCGGATATCATCATGGTGGGGGAGATCCGTGATCTGTCCACGGCGAACATGGCCATCCAGGCGGCCCTCACAGGGCACCTGGTGATATCCACCCTGCACACCAACGATGCGCCGTCCGCCATCACCCGTCTGATGGATCTGGGGGTGCCCCCTTACCTGATCGGCGCCACCATGCTGGGCGTGATGGCTCAGCGGCTGGTGCGCACCCTGTGCCCCCACTGCAAGCGCGATACCTACCTGGACCCGGATGTATGGGAAAACCTGATCACCCCCTGGAAAAGCAAGCTGCCGGAGAAGGTGAAAATGCCCGTGGGGTGCCTAGAATGCCGGAAAACCGGCTATCTGGGGCGGATCGGCATTTATGAGGTGATGCCTTTTTCCCAGGATATCAAGGACATGATCACCCACTCCGAACCCATTGTGTCCATTAAAAAGCAGGCCATGAAAGAGGGCATGCGCACCCTGCGCCTCAGTGGCGCCAACAAGGTGGCCGCCGGTGTCACCACACCCGAGGAAGTGCTGCGGGTGGCGCCAAAGTCGCTTACCAAGTGAGAGGGATACCAAAGTTTACAGAATCCCGGATTCCAATTGTTATGCCGGCACCGTAGAATGAGGCACTTATCATCGGTTCTTACAAGAATAACAAGAGCTTAAGCAATGTGACCGGGTCACAGAAGCAGCTCGAACGGCCGAAATAATTTAAAAAAGCAGAATAATAAGCGCTCCCGTTTCATGAAAAAATTCCTTGCGGCCTATTCCCTCCGGCGAAATTTTCGCTACCTGATGGCAAGACCCGCCACCAACTTTGATGTGGTAGACG
>JAWVYU010000126.1:0-12632 GCA_033722575.1 Ketobacteraceae bacterium
GCATTGCCTCAGGACGTAGATAAAGCACTGCAGGGTTTCGGTATGTCCATGGGCCCTTTTGCCATGCATGATCTGGTGGGTCTGGACCTGGGCTGGCGGGAACGCAAACAATCAGGCCAGTCACGGGATACCGACAAAGTGGCCGATGCCCTGTGTGAAGCGGGCCGCTATGGCCAGAAAAACGGTGCCGGGTTCTACCGTTATGAAGCCGGCAATCGTCATCCGTTGCCAGACGAGACGGTCACCGGCATTGTGGAGCAAGTTTCCCTGGAACTGGGCATCAACCGACGGGAAATCACACAGGATGAAATCATCAAACGCTGTATCTATGCGCTGATTAATGAAGGGGCAAAAATACTGCAGGAAGGTATCGCCATCCGTGGCAGCGATATTGATATCGTTTACATCTACGGGTATGGGTTTCCTGCCTGGCGCGGTGGCCCCATGTTTCATGCCGATCAGATTGGCATGAAACGGCTGCTGGAGGATCTTGAGGAAATGAGAAAAACCCTGGGGCCACACTGGGAACCGGCGGCCCTGTTGCAGGAACTGGCCGAGTCCGAAGGCAAACTGAGCCAGTGGCAGTGTTCTGGCGGCTGATTAACACCCGCATCGGATGTGTGGTGTTACTGGCGGTTTTCGATCCACTGAAGAAAGGCTTCGCGCTCTCTGTCCGATGCCTGCTCCCAGGAAAACTGCAGCATCCTGAGGGGCGACAGCGCGTTATCAGAGGCAAGCCGGGGTGCCTGATCCGGCTTGCCGGTGGGGGCTTCCCTGGCAGGGACATTATCACTGGCAAATACCGGTTCGTCCTCGCTGGCAAAACGGAAAGTCGGTAAAAGCCGTTTCGGCATCGCGTGCTCAACCTTGTGGGCCACCCTCTCATCGGTGCCAGTATTCACGATGGCAAGTTCCGGGTTTTTGGCAAAGGCTCTGGCTGCTTTAATGCCTTCAACAGCATCGTGCTTCAGCTGATAGGTTTCCCCCGCTCTGGCGGTAAACACAATCTTTACCGGTGCCGAGGCGACCTTTTCGAAGTCACCGGCCTTGAGATCAAACATATCGGCATAGGTCACCACCAGCTTATGCTCGCCCGGTGCCAGCTCATAGCTGTGCTGCTGCCCGATAAATGCCGCACCCGCATCACGGCCATCAATGGCTTCCACCAGAATGGTAGGCCAGGATTTCAGCACCGCGCCGCTGGCAGCCTCGCCCTGGTACCAGTCATGGTTTTGCTGCGTGGCACAACCGACCGGCAGCAGCAGAACCAGCACGCAGCTTATCCGCAACAGAGGCAACCGGTTCAACAGGTATTTCATAAAGGTTCTCCACAACATCCAGTTATTTATTACCAGGGTCTGCAAGCCCGATTCGATCATCGGTTGGCCATGGACACACCAGTCGCAGGGCACAGACAGTGGCCCGAGGCTGGTTTTGCTCCTGAGGGAATAACGATTCTATGACTGAATTGTGACAGTTATTTTGCAGCATGGCACAAGCTGCCAGTTAACACAGTGTTCAGCCAGCAATCAGCTTAATGCCCACCAGCACCAGGATCACGCCAAAGCATTTCTTTAACGTCAGTGCCGGTATACGGTGGGCAAAACGGGCGCCAATCTGCGCGAAGATCACGCTGGTAATGCCAATGCCCAGCAGGGCCGGCAGATAGACATACCCCAGACTGTAGGCTGGCAGGGATTGCGTGTCCCACCCGGCAATAATAAAACCCAGGGCTCCGGCCAGGGCGATGGGCATGCCGCCGGCACTGGAAGTGCCCACCGCATGCTGCATTTTCACATTGCACCAGGTGAGATAGGGAACGGTGAGCGAGCCACCACCGATGCCGAATATCGCTGAGGCCAGACCAATGCCCAGGCCCGCCACACTGAGCCCCAGGGGGCCGGGTACATCCCGCTGCGGATGAGGCCTGAAGCCCGCCACCATTTGCACTGCCATGAGTATGGCGAACACGCCAAACAGGATTTGCAGCACCCGACCGTTGAGCCAGTCCGCCACCTCGGCACCGGCAAACGCTCCCAGCACCAGCCCCACCACCAGGAACCGGAAAATATCCCAACGCACCGCGCCTTTGGCATGATGCTGTCGTACGGAACCGAATGAGGTGATCACAATGGTGGCCAGCGACGTACCCACCGCCATGTGGGTAGCAACCGCTTCCGGAAAGCCCAGCAGGGCAAAGGTAAAAATCAGTACGGGAACAACAATGATGCCGCCCCCCAGCCCCAGAAGCCCCGCGATGATTCCCGCGGCAACTCCCAGAACCGGGAAGATCAGCAATTCAATGGGCATGATATCAGCCGGAATAGCCGAAGCTCATCAGGCGTTGATACCGGTCTTCCAGCAGTTGCTCGGTGGACTTGCTCTTGAGGCGATCCAGAGAATCAGTGAGCGCGGATTTGATGGCGGCGGCGGTAGTATCGTGGTCGCGATGTGCCCCTCCCAGAGGCTCATCAATCACCCGGTCCACCAGGCCCAGTTCGAACAGCCGGGATGCCGTGAGGCCCATGGCCTCGGCCGCCTGCGGTGCATGCTCGGCGCTTTTCCACAGAATGGAGGCACAGCCCTCCGGGGAAATCACGGAATAGGTGCTGAATCTCAGCATCAGCAGGGTATCACACACACCTATCGCCAGGGCGCCACCGGAGCCGCCCTCACCGATCACGGTGGAAATCACCGGGACTTTCAGGGCGGACATCACCAGCAGATTACGGGCAATGGCTTCACTCTGACCCCGTTCCTCAGCATCAATACCGGGATAGGCCCCGGGGGTATCAATGAAAGTCAGTACCGGCAGCTTGAACCGTTCTGCGGTTTCCATCAGACGCAGCGCCTTGCGATAACCTTCCGGCTTGGGCATACCAAAATTGCGGTGTACCTTTTCCTTCACCGCACGGCCTTTCTGGTGGCCGATAATCATGACCGGTTCATCGTCGAGCCGCGCAATACCTCCTACAATGGCAGGATCATCGGCAAAAGTCCGGTCACCGTGGAGCTCATCGAATTCCGTGAAAATGCGTTCGATGTAGTCCAGTGTGTAAGGACGCTTGGGATGCCTGGATAACTGAGAAACCTGCCAGGCGCTCAGATCAGCAAATATGGAATGGGTCAGCTCCTGGCTTTTCGCCTCCAGCTGCTTGATCTCTTCACCGATGTTGAGTTCCGTGTCGTCCCCCACTGCCCGGAGCTCTTCGATCTTGGATTCCAGCTCTGCAATGGGTTGTTCAAAATCCAAATAGTTGGGGTTCATAACCTTGCCTCAACGACTGCTCATTCTGGTTATCAGCATGGGACCTCTCACCTTACGTCAGCCACCAGAAGCTGTCGATAGACGGTGCTGAGGCCGCCGGTTTTTTTCGTAGCAAATTGTTTCTAGCGATACTGGACGGAAATGGACTTCTCGCCGCACAGGGTTTCCAGCCCTTCGATCAGCTCCGGGGCAGGCCTTACTTTCCACTGCTCATTCAGGTAGAAACGTGCCTGCGCGCCGGAGCGCTGGTAGTCAATTCGCATGCGACAGTCACCATCGCAAAACTGGCTGACAAGCTTCTCAAAGGCCTGAGCGAAACCGTTCTGGACCCGGGCCTCACCCACAGACACGGTGAGCATTCGGGCGTAGTTCTCACGGGCCTGACCGATACTGAAACATTTGCGGGTAACCATTTTCAGACCGCCGGAATAGTCATCATTGCTGACTTCGCCTTCCACCACCAGCACCGCATCTTTCAGGATCAGATCCTTGTACTGCTCGTAGGTGTCGGCAAAGACAGATACTTCGAGACGCCCACTCTTGTCATCCAGGGTCATAAAACACATGCGGTCGCCGCGTTTGTTACGCATCACCCGCATGGCGATCACCAGGCCCGCAATCACGGTGCGCGACTCCCTGCTGTTGCCGGGCTTGACGTCGCTGATGCGCGACGAAGTGAAGTTGCTCAGTTCTTCCAGATACTGGTCAATGGGGTGCCCGGTCAGGTAAAGCCCCAGGGTTTCCTTCTCACCCTGCAGGCGCTCATCGTCACTCCAGGGGCGTACCTTGACCCACTCACCACTGCTGGATTCTGTCTCGATAATTTCACCGAACAGATCCCCCATGCCAGCATCTTCGTTGGCGGCGTGCTGCTCTGCGGCCTTGGTGGCTTCCTCCAGACTGGCCATCAGGGTGGCCCGGTCAGGCCCCAGCTCATCCAGAGCACCGGCTTTGACCAGCGCTTCCATGGAACGACGGTTAATTTTTTTCAGGTCGATCCGGCGGCAGAACTCGAACAGGTCCGCAAAAGGTTCACCGGACCGGCGCGCCTCCAGAATGGCTTCAATGGGGCCTTCACCCAATCCCTTGATGGCGCCCAGGCCATACACAATCTGGCCCGCATCATTCACCGTAAACTTGTACGAACTTTCATTCACACCGGGCGGCACAATAGCGAGTTTCATGGAATTGCATTCATCGATCAGGGTAACCACCTTGTCGGTGTTGTGCATATCCGCCGACAGTACCGCTGCCATAAAGCCCGCCGGGTAGTGCGCCTTGAGCCAGGCCGTCTGATAGGACACCAGGGCGTAGGCAGCCGAGTGGGATTTGTTGAAACCGTACTTGGCGAACTCTTCCATGGTGTCGAAGATTTCCGTGGCCAGCTGCTCGGAAATACCATTCCTGCCACAGCCTTCCACAAATACCGCCCGTTGCTGGGCCATCACGTCGGCTTTCTTTTTCCCCATAGCCCGACGCAACAAGTCGGCGCCCCCCAGGGTAAAGTCCGCCAGCACCTGGGGAATCAGCATTACCTGTTCCTGATACAGAATGGTGCCATAGGTGGTATCAAGCACCGGCTGCAGATCCGGGTGGGGGTAATCCACCTTCTGGCGCCCGTGTTTCCGGGCGATAAAGTCGTCCACCATGCCAGACCCCAGTGGACCGGGGCGAAACAATGCCACCAGTGCCACAATATCTTCAAAACTGCTGGGCTGCAGGCGCTTGATCAGATCTTTCATGCCCCGGGATTCCAGCTGGAAAACCGCGGTGGTTTCCGCCCGTTTCAACAGCTGGAAAGTGGGCGCGTCATCCAGGGGGATGGCCATGATATCGATGGGCTCCCTGCCCTCTTTTTCCAGGCGGGGATTTATGGTTTGCAATGCCCAGTCCACAATGGTGAGCGTACGCAGCCCCAGAAAGTCGAACTTCACCAGGCCAGCGGCTTCCACGTCATCCTTGTCGAACTGGGTGACGAGGTTATTGCCTTCCTCATCGCAGTAAAGGGGCACGTAATCCGTCAGTTTGGAAGGGGCAATCACCACCCCGCCGGCGTGCTTGCCCACGTTACGGGTAATACCCTCCAGCTTCAGCGCCATGGACAGCAAATCATGGACTTCTTCGTCGTTATCGTAGAGTTCCCGAAGCTGCTCCTCCTCTTCCATGGCTTTGGTGAGCGTCATGCCCACTTCGAACGGGATCAGCTTGGCGATACGATCCACAAACCCGTAGGATTTTCCCTGTACCCGGCCCACATCACGGACTACCGCCTTGGCCGCCATGGTGCCGTAGGTAATGATCTGGCATACCGCGTTACGGCCGTATTTTTCCGCCACATAATCGATAACCCGGTCGCGGCCGTCCATGCAGAAATCCACGTCAAAGTCGGGCATGGATACCCGCTCGGGATTCAGAAAGCGTTCGAACAGCAGATCGTATTCCAGTGGATCCAGGTCGGTGATCTTGATGGCATAGGCCACCAGCGAGCCGGCACCTGAACCCCGTCCGGGGCCCACCGGCACGCCGTTGTTTTTGGCCCACTGGATAAAGTCCGCAACAATCAGGAAGTAGCCGGGGAACCCCATCTGGATAATCACATCCAGTTCGATGCGCAGGCGCTCGTCGTAAGGTTTGCGGATTTCTGCAAATTCAGGATCGTTTTTATCAAACAGGAACTCAAGCCGTTCTTCCAGCCCCTCTTTGGCAATATGCTCCAGATAGGAGTCGATGGTCATGCCTTCAGGGACGGGATAATCCGGCAGATAGTAAGTGCCCAGGGGAATTTCCAGAGAGCAGCGGCGGGCAATTTCCAGGGTATTTTCGATGGCCTCGGGAATATCTGAAAACAGTTCGGCCATTTCTTCCGGCGATTTGAGGTACTGCTCCTCGCTGTAACTGCGCTTGCGGCTGGTGTCCTCCAGGGTCCAGCCTTCCTTGATACAGACCCGAACCTCATGGGCTTCGTAATCATCGCGGTCCAGAAAGCGGACATCATTGGTGGCCACTACGGGGCAATCGAACTCTGCCGCCAGCTCCACGGCCTTGTGCACATAGGTTTCATCATCAGCGCGGCTGGTTCGCTGCAGCTCCAGGTAAAACCGGTCCGGAAAGTAGGTCATCATTTCGCGGATGACGGCGCGCGCTTTCTCAGGCTTGTCATTGATAAGCGCCTGCCCGATTTCCCCCAGCTTGCCACCGGACAGACAGATCAGGCCACCGGATTTGTTTTTCAGCCACTCCCTTGAAGCGATTGGCTTGCCGCTCCCCTGACCTGTCAGATAGGCATCGGATACCAGCTCCGTCAGGTTTTTATAACCATCCAGACTCTGAGCCAGCAACACCATGTAGGTGGGCGGATCCTTCGGGTCTGCGGATTCCACCAGCACATCCACGCCCAGAATGGGTTTGATCCCGGCACCTTCACAGGCGCGCTGGAACTTGACCGCCGCAAACATATTGCAGACATCGGTCATGGCCACTGCAGGCATCTGGAATTCCGCCACCTTGTTGACCAGGGGTTTGATGCGCACCAGGCCATCCACCAGGGAAAACTCGGTGTGCAGGCGCAGGTGGACGAAGCTGTTCTGCATGGTTGCCATCTTGTTATTCTAGTTTTCGGTCTGAATAAAAAATTCTCTCACCGGAGCGAAAGAGCGCCGGTGGATTTCGCTGGGCCCGAGGGTTTCCAGAGCCAGCAGGTGATCCCTGGTGGGATACCCCTTGTGTTGTGCCAGCCCATAACCGGGGTATTGCTGATCCAGCAACACCATTTCCCGGTCGCGGGTGACTTTGGCAAGAATGGAAGCTGCGGATATGGCCGGTTCGGTCAGATCACCTTTGATAATGGGTTCGCAGGGACAGGATAACTCCGGCACACGGTTGCCATCAATCAGAGCGTATTCAGCCGCCGGTGACAGCAGCTCCACCGCCCGTTTCATGGCCAGCATGCTGGCGTGAAGAATATTGATGCGGTCAATCTCATGCACTTCGGCACGGCCGACCGCCCAGGCCAGGGCCTTTTCCTGTATTTCGTCAAACAGCGCGTCACGCCGCTTTTCACTGAGTTTCTTGGAATCCGTGAGCCCCGCAATCGGTTTTGCAGGATCGAGTATCACTGCGGCGGCCACCACTGCGCCTGCCAGCGGCCCCCGGCCTACTTCATCTACGCCGGCAATCAGCCGACCAGCGGAAAAATCGAATGCGTCTTGCATGGTGTCAGTCCAGTTGATATTCGATCAGGGATACAATGGCATCTGCCGCTTCTTCATTGGCGTTTTTACGCAACGCCTGATGAATCTCGTCGAACCTGCGCTTGAGATAATCACGGCGCTCCGTGTCATTGAGTTGCTCCAGCATTTTTCGCGCCAGCACATCCGGTTTGGCGGCTTCCTGGATGTACTCCGGCACCAGCTCTTCCCCCGCCAGCAGGTTGGGCAGGGAAACATAGTCGGTTTTCACCAGCCGGGAAATAATACCGTGGGTAATGGCCCCCCACTTGTAAGCCACCACCATGGGCCTTTTCAACAGCATGGCTTCCAGTGTAGCTGTGCCCGAGGCCACCAGCACAGCATCGGAGGCTGCCATTACCTCACGTGCATGGCCATCAATAAGCTGTATGGGCAGAGCCTGTTCGTACTGCACCAGCTGATGCTCAAACTGCTCCTTGCGAGCCTCATTGGCCAGTGGCACCACAAACTTGATGCGCGGATCCATCAGATGCATGCGCCGCATGGTTTCAATAAACAGGGGGCCGATATATTTCAGTTCCCCGCCACGGCTGCCGGGCAATACCGCCACCACCCGGTCATGCACGCCATAGCCCCAGTGCTGTTTGGCCCGCTGCACATCCAGATCCGGATCAATGATGTTGGCCAGCGGATGCCCAACAAAACGTACCGGCACCTTGTGCTTCTCATAAAAGGCGGCCTCGAAAGGCAACAGCGTCAGCATCAGGTTGACGGCTTTTCTGATTTTGTGAACCCGGTTCTGGCGCCAGGCCCACACCGAAGGGCTGACATAATGGACTGTTTTCACGCCCTGCTGCCGCAAACGGTATTCCACCGGAATCACAAAATCCGGCGAGTCGATGCCAATGAACAGCGCCGGTGGCTGACGCGTAAATTCTGCCACAATGGCTTTACGAATCTGCAGCAGCTCACCGAGCCGGCCCAGGACTTCCACAATACCCATCACCGACAACCGCTCCATCGGGAACAGCGAACGGCAACCGGCGTCAATCATTTTCGGGCCGCCAATACCGACAAACTCAACATCAGGGATGCGTTGCCTGATGGCGTCCATAAGCCCGGCACCCAGCAAATCGCCGGACATTTCGCCCGCAATAATGCCGATTCGAACCGGTGCCTTATCCATCAGCGGGTTATTCCCCGCCTGGAACGTTTGATGGAATCAATGAACAGGTCCAGCTGCTCCAGCCGTGGCCAGGATTCCAGTTCTGCGATGGCGTCCTGCACCGTCAGCCCCTTACGGTAAACCACCCTGTAGGCATTACGCAGCGTATTGATGGTGTCCTTGGAAAAATTGCGGCGACGCATGCCCTCGTAGTTCATGCCATGGGCTTTGGCGGTATCGCCACTGACCATGACAAAAGCCGGAATATCCTTCACGATCATGGAACCCATACTGGCCATGCTGTGGGCACCTACATAACAGAACTGGTGTACGCCGGAAAAGCCGCCGAGTATCACGTCATGATCCACATGGACGTGACCGGCCAGCGAGGCGTTATTGGCAAGAATATTGTTATCGCCCACGATACAGTCATGGGCAATATGCACGTAGGCCATGAGCAGATTACCGGACCCGATCCGGGTGAGGCTGTTGTCCTGTACGGTGCCACGGTGAATGGTGCAGGACTCACGAATCACATTGTCGTCTCCGATTTCGAGGCGAGTGGGTTCACCCTTGTATTTCTTGTCCTGGCAATCCTCACCCACCGACGCAAACTGATAAATCCGGTTGTTCCTGCCGATCCTTGTGGGCCCCTTGATCACCACATGAGGGCCAATCACCGTGCCGGCGTCAATTTCCACGTCGGGGCCAATCCAGGTCCACGGGCCCACTTCCACATCGCTCGCAATCTTTGCGCTTTTATCAACTATTGCCTGAGAGTGTATCAATCTTACAGATCCCTTTCCGCACAGATAAGTTCAGCACTGGCAACCAGCATGCCGTCTACTTTCGCTTCGGCATCGAACTTCCAGATACCCCGTTTGTTGTTGATTACCTTCGCATGCAACATCAACTGATCGCCGGGCACCACGGAGCGCTTGAAACGCGCCTTGTCGGAGCCCGCCAGCACGTAGGCCTTGTTGGCCTGAGCCATGTTACCAATGGTTTTCAGCGCCAGAAGGCCGCAGGCCTGAGCCATGGCTTCAATGATATACACGCCCGGAAAAATCGGATTATTCTCGAAATGGCCAACAAACTGTGGCTCGTTAATGGTAACCGCTTTACGTGCCACTATGTATTCACCCAATACCAGCTCGTCCACCCGGTCTATCATCAAAAACGGATAACGGTGGGGTAAATACTGTTTGATCTCATTAATATCCATACGACATTAGCCTGTATTCATTCCGACGTATACGACTGCGTAGCATGCCGGGTCGGCCTTTGTTTTTGAAGCACCCAATTGTTACAAGGTAAAAAGCCCGAAACGCCAGTTTAACGCCCCAGTTTTTTCTCCAGCCTGCGCACTGACCTGGCAAGCGCATCCAGATGCCGGAACCGGGCCGCGTTCTTGCGCCACTCTGACGTCTTGGACATGGCGGTTCCCGAAGAGTAAGACCCCGGCTCCGTAATGGATTTGGTAATGGCCGACCGCATGGTGATATGCACCTTATCGCAAATCTCCAGGTGACCGGCGATACCCACAGCACCGGCGATGGTGCAGTTCCGGCCAATACGGGTGCTGCCAGCAATGCCTGTGCAGCCCGCAATGGCTGTAAAGTCGCCGATTTCCACGTTGTGGGCAATCTGGATCTGATTGTCCAGAATCACCCCCGTGCCGATCCGGGTATCCTCTATGGCACCGCGGTCGATAGTGGTATTGGCACCCACATCCACATCGTCACCCAATATGACGCCCCCCAGCTGGGCAATGCGAAACCAGCCCTTGTCCAGGGGCGCAAACCCGAATCCGTCGGCACCAATCACCACGCCGCTGTGCAAATGACAGCGCTTGCCGGTGACCACGCCGTGATACAGGGTGACATTGGCACGCAGACGGGTGCCCTCGCCAAGCCGGCATCCGGCTCCTACAACACAACCCGGACCGATCTCCACGCCGTCTTCCAGTGTCACTCCGGATTCCACCACTGCATTGGCACCCACCGCAACACCGTCACCCATCACCACATCCTCTGCAACCACCGCAGAGGCATGGACTTCAGGGCTGGGCCGTGGCGCCGTGTCAAACAGATGAGAAGCTTTGGCGTAGGTAAGATAGGGATTATCGCTGACGAGGGCTGCCACAGGGCAATCATCAACAACATCCGGTGATACTATAACCGCTGTGGCGGCCGTGGTCGCCAGTTGTGAGCGGTACAGGGGATTGGCCAGAAACGACAAACTGCCCGGACTTGCTCCGCCAAGGGTGGAAAGCCGCTCCACAACCAAAGAGGCGTCACCTTTGACAGTGACGCCCAGTGAATCCGCCAATTGTTGAAGTGTCCATTGCATCACTGCCAGCTCACCCTGCCGAAGACTGTTTCGGCGGCTTTTATTTGTCTTTATTCAACTGGTCAATGACCTGCTCGGTAATATCGAGCTTGGGGGACAGCGACAAAACCACTTCGCTGCGCAGAATCACATCATAGCCATTCTTTTCCATCAGCTTGTTCAGGGCAGCCTGCACCTTGGGCAACATGGATTTCAGCAGCTCCTGCTGTGCTTCCTTGAACTCATTTTGCAGTTGCTTGCCGCGAAACTGCAGCTCCTCGTACTTGTCCTGCATGGATTTGTTGGATTTGCGCTTTTCCTCTTCGCTGAGAATGGCCTGATCTTTTTTGAAGCGTTCCTGCATTGCCTGAAGCTCTGATTCCAGTACCCGCAGATCCGCCTGCTCGGTGGCGTGTTCCGCCTCGAACTTTTCCAGCCACATTTTGGCCTTGTCAGACTTGGTAATGGCTTCCTGCACGTTAACCACGGCAATCTTGCCCGCCGCGAAAGTGGAAAAGGAAAGCATGGTCAGCAGCACTGCCGTCAGAATCTTGAATTGTTTCACTATAACCTCTCTTGTTTATTAACTGTGATTCGGTTTTAGTCTAGAAGGGCCGCCCCAGAGAGAACTGGAAGCGCTTGGTCTCATCACCATCCTGATCATTGAATGGCTTGGACAGACTGAAAGTCAGTGGCCCGATACCGGTAATCCAGGATAAACCCACACCATAAGCATAACGGAATTCATCGGTATCAAAGTCAATATTACCGTCGTCGTCCCGTTTGGTATTGAACACGTTGCCGCCATCAATGAAAAACAGGGTACGAATGGAACGCTTGTCTTTTACGAAAGGTACCGGGAAGATAAACTCGATCGCACCCTCCACCAGCAGGTTCCCTCCAATTGCATTGGGATCACCCAGCTGATCATCCGGAGACTGGCGCTCTCTCGGCCCCAGAGACCTGTCTTCGTATCCGCGCACCGAGCCAAAGCCCCCAGAGTAGTAGTGCTCAAAAAATGGCAGCTGGTCAGTGTTCCCGTAACCGTCACCATACCCGATGTTGGTGTGAAGTTTCAGTGTCCATATCTTGGTCAGCGGAAAATAACGCTCACCGAGGTAGTTTAGCTTGTAATACTCAATTTCACTGTCTGGAAGAGAAGCTTCCAGGGCCAGACTCTGCGAATAACCCCGGGTGGCAAAAATGCCGCGATTCAGGGTGCTTTCTGACCAACGGCCACTGACGGTAAACAGATTATAGTCCTCGGACTGGGTGCGCTGCCCGTTCAGTTCATTGGCAAACTGGTCGTAGCCAACCCATTCCCACACATCCAGCGGCGAGCGGTTGCTGGCGAAAATCTTGATGTTTTCGTAACCCACTGCAAAGGTCAGGCGTGAAATTTCGCTGATAGGATAACCAAAGTTGATATTGCCACCAAAGCGATCTGTGGACCACGAGGAAATGGTGGACCTGTCGTCGATCTCGGTTTCCTGAAAGAACAGCGAGTAGCCCCGGCTGACGCCATCGGGTGTAAAGTAGGGATCCAGATAAGAGAACGTGTAACTGTTTCGGAAGTCACTGCGATTGATGGCAAAGGAAACCCGGTTTCCGGTGCCGAGAAAATTGTTCTGGCTGATACTGGCGCCCAGCACAAAACCCGAGCCCTGCTGATACCCCAGGC
>JAWVYU010000127.1:0-12551 GCA_033722575.1 Ketobacteraceae bacterium
CAGCACTGAGTTGATTGCGCCAGACCACTCAACGGTTTCTTCAAACAATGGAATGGCCACATCAACGCCTTCGGCTTTGAGCCGCTCGGCGATTTCCAGGGAGCGATCATTCAGCCGCAAGAAATCCCATTTGATGTAGGGTATATTGTTCGCTGTGCAAAAATCCTCAGCCCAGTCGGGCGCCACTACCACGTAACGCCGGTCAAATTTCTGGGCGGCCTTGATGGCATTGAGACTCCAACCCAGCAGCGCAATGTAACCCTTGTTCGGGTCCTTGGGTGTTTCTGTTCCCTTCACGGAATCCAGGGTGGGATCCAGCCAGCCTGAAACATCTGCGGTATCTTTTTTTAACGGAGCTTCTGATAATTTTGATTTCGACATGATCTGTTCTCCTTATGCGTTCTTATATGCGTTCTTATGCGTTGCTCAAGTAGCTCAAGAAACTGACGACCTCCTGGATCGGCATATTGGCGGGTGCACCTTGTTCAAGGGGATCGTAGTGAAACACATCCAGATGAGATGCGTTGCGTTGGAGAGGAGCGGCGTGGTCTGTATCTCTACTCATTTAAATACTTTCCTCTTAATCTGGTAGCATGTCAAACTGACTACTGATCAGCGTAAAATGATGTATAGCGATATAATCGAATGCGTTTAACTCGCTTTGCTAAAAATGTTTATATAATAAACAGTAACGCCACCATTGAATAAGGAGCCAGTATGAAAATCGTACGAGTTAAAGATATCATCGGCACTGAACGCGAAGTAATCGGCCCTGGCTGGACCAGCCGCAGAATGCTGTTGAGGAAGGACGGCATGGGATTTTCTTTCCATGAAACCATTATCCCGGCAGGTGCAGAGCTAAACCTGTGGTACAAGCATCACCTTGAAGCGGTTTACTGTGTCGGTGGCAACGGCAAGATACTGGACAAAGAGACCGGTGAAACCCATGAAATCTGCGATGGCACTTTGTACGCACTGGACAAGCACGATAAGCATACGCTTTACGGTGGCACCGAAGATATGCGTCTTATCTGCGCGTTTAATCCTGCGGTAAGCGGTCGGGAAATGCACGATGAAGATGGGGCTTACCTTCTGGACACCGGCGAGGAGTAAGCCCGGATCCCGACATTGGCAACATTCTGACAGAAGGGAGCGCAATGCTGCTTTCTGTTAGTCTGTGCCTGACCAACTGTCAGTCAGGCAAAGATCCCCATAAAGCACCCTGGGTAGATGGTATAGCACAATGATCTGGCTACAGAAAACCATAACGCTCAAACCCAAAAGCCGTGGCTTTCACCTGGTGACGGGGGAGGTTGAAGCCCAGCTCTGTGACCAACTGGGGGATATTCAGGTGGGCCTGGCCCATTTCTTCATTCAACATACCTCAGCGTCACTCACCATCAATGAGAATGCGGATCCTTCTGTCCGGGTGGATTTTGAGAGCCACTTTAACCGGATGATTCCCGAAAACGCCCCCTATTACACCCATACCCTGGAAGGGCCGGATGATATGCCGGCGCATATCAAGAGCAGTGTGTTGGGAACCGGAATAACCATCCCGATCACTGACGGGCGGTTAAATATGGGTACCTGGCAGGGAATTTACCTGTGCGAGCATCGTGATCACGGTGGTAGCCGCAGGGTAGTGGTGACGCTGTCAGGTGAATCCGCCTGATTAACCCCGATAAAATTAAGGGTATAAGCGGGTGTTGAGATATAAGCCGTAAGCGCCTAAATATTATACGTTTCCATGCAAAAGGTAATAATGAGCCATCGGGCTATAGCTGTTGGTTTTTTGAACGTTAATTTAGAAAAAAGTGTCATAATTTGAGCGGTTTTTAGGAAAAATTCATATTGAAATTAATTAGTTTTTTTTAGGCGTTCATTGTTTCACCGACTATAAATAAGTCTACCCGTAAATGATGGTCACTTGAGAAGGAGTATGGAGATGTCAGAAGCCGGGTATGTAGAACAGAATGTGGGTAAAAACAAAGACGCAATTTACTATGATGACGGCCGCGACCGTACGCTGTCTTCCAAAGAAGCTGAGCGTCGTCAGCTGGAAGAAGCCATGGCAAGTTTTCTGAGCAGTGGCGGAACCATCAAAGCCATTGAGCCCAACGTGAGAGCTGATCCTCCACGCAAGCCGGAATCGAATTACGGCAGCCGGCCCATCTAGTCAAGAAATTACCGCTATCTGAAAAATTACCTTTTTAATATTGTTTCTTATCGATTTGGCCAGTGCTTCCCTGAAGCCCGCCCGAAACAAACAAGCCCCGCCAGGTTGCGGGGCTTTTTTATTGGTTATGTTACCGGTTCAGACTGATGACAGGCCGGTTGGACTTGGGCTTGGTGGAGATTTTTGGTTTGCCTGCTGGACGACCGGTTTTTGGCTTCGCTTTGGCGTTCTGCTGGTAGGCTGCACGGTAGGCTTCAAACCCGGTGCGAATCAGCGTGACCTGTTCAATGGCCGTCATGCCGCTGGGAAAGCCTGTGGGTTTGCCGTCAAAGTTGTTACTGTCCGGGTTGCCGGAGAAAATAATCTCCACTCCGGAAACGTGTTTTGCGCGCTCTGCAATGATATCAACGTCCCATTCGCTCATGTTGGGCTACCTTCTGATTCCTGTTTTCTGTTCCCGATATCGTTATGTCGTTTTTTAAATGCACGATTTTTATACATATTGCTTCGTTTCAAGAACACCACCCTGATTGTTCATGAAACGATCATATAGCGTTAGTTTAGAATAAAAAACCTATTTATTATAACTGATAATAGTTCTGGTGGTTACAGAATTACAACAAAACAGACCAAAAGGCCTATTGCGGAACTAATCCCTCAGCTCCTGTATGGTGCTAACTAGTTGATTCAGATGATTAACTTCACGGTCGGGCCGGCGAGTTTTCTGCCAGGGGCTGCGGCTCGGATTGAACCAAATTGTCCGGTATCCCAGCTGCTGGGCCGCTTCAATATCCTCTTCCGGGTGGTCCCCAACGTGTACTGCCTGCTGGGCGCTCACCCCGGCATGCTTCAGGGCGGCTTCGAACATGGCCGGATCCGGTTTGGGCTTGCCTACGGATTCGGCGGAAAAGTGGGCGTCAAAGACATCGTCCAGTCCGATCAGACGGACATCGGCATTGCCGTTGCTCAGGGCAATCAGGCGGAACTGGGCGGCCAGGGTTTCCAGCAGTGGACGGGTTTCGGGAAAGAACTCGATCTGGTTGCGGGCTGTGTGAAAGGTTGCGAAAGCATTCTCAACGGCTTCCTCCAGCGTGGCGCCACCCAGGCCTGCCTGCTCGAAGCAGGCCTTCAGTATGGCCTTGCGCAGGGTGGTGGGCAGCCGCGCAATCTCCGGGCGTTCGGCAATGAACCCTGACCGGAGTGTTGCCAGGTTTTCTCGCTGATAGTATTCACTGGCTTCCGGCAGTTCACGGGCAATCCATTGTTGCAGGTGTTTTTCGGCCCGCAGCAGCACGGGGGTGACATCCCAGAGGGTATTGTCCAGATCCAGCGTAATCAGTTTAATCATAAAAAAAGCGGCTATTTCTTTTTGGCGCGTGGATGAGCTTTATCATACACCTCTGCCAGGTGTTGAAAATCCAGATGAGTATATATTTGAGTGGTTGATATATCCGCGTGGCCCAGCAGTTCCTGCACAGCGCGCAGATCGCCGCTGGATTCCAGCAAATGACTGGCGAACGAATGGCGCAGCATGTGGGGGTGCACGGGGCGATCCGTGCCCTGGACAAGCCCCCACTTCTTCAGGCGCAGCTGGATTGCACGCTGTTTGAGCCGGTTACCTTTTTGAGTAACAAAGAGGGCGGGTTGCCCGTTGTGATCTGCCAGCCACAGCTGCCGTTGCGCCAGCCAGGCATCCAGCGCCCGCAACGCGAATCGACCCACCGGCACCATGCGTTGCTTGTTGCCTTTCCCGGTCACCGTCACGATCTGTTCCCGGCGATCCAGATCCTGGATGTCCAGGTTGACCAGCTCTGACAGGCGCAAACCGGAGGAGTAAAACAGTTCCAGTATCGCCCGGTCCCGAATGGCAAGGGGATCGTCCGCATCGATTTCCATCAATTGGGCGGTCTGGTCCGTATCAAGCACGTGGGGCAGTTTTTTCCCGCTTTTCGGTGGGGTGATGCCCACTGCCGGGTTTGATTTGAGCGCCCCGCTGCTGATAGCGAACTGAAACAGGCCGCGAAGGCTGGAGAGCTGCCGCTGCAGGCTTTTGGCGGAAGCCTGTTGCTGGTGGCGTGTGGCGATAAAGGTGCGTATGTCGGCTGCGGTGATGCGGGGCAGCGGAGGCGCTTCGTTATAGCGGGAGTTCAGAAAGGCAATAAACTGGCGGATATCCCGGTGATAGTTTTTCACCGTGTGTTCGGAAAGCCCCCGGCGTTCCAGCGACGCCAGGTAGCGCTCCCGAAGCAACTCTATATTCATTCATCGCCCAGGAAATGAGTCAGTTTCCGGCTCACTATCTGGCCGATATAGGCCACAAAGGCGGTATCCATATTGGGTGCGAAATGGGCCGCGTCATAGCTGCCAATCGCCAGAATCCCCAGCTCCTTTTTGAAATGTAACGGCACAATGGCCGCAGAACCGGTTTCTTTCTCCGCCAGCGGGAACAGGTAGCGGAATTCTTCTTCCCGCAGGGCGCTGCAATTGACATGCTCGCCCCTGAGCAGATTGCCCAGTACCCGCTTGGCGCTTTCCCGGGAGGTCTGGTTGATAAAGCCTTTGTTCTGCACCTGTGGCGCATCAAACAGCAGCAGGCTGGCGCAGTCCACTTTGAATTCCCGGTGCAGGCTGTGGTGAATGGCTTTGGCTGCCTCTTCCAGGTCCTTTGCCTCCAGCAGGTTCAGGCCCAGGTTTTTGGTGAGCCGGAAAATGGTATCGTTGGCGCGCGCGGTTTCAATCAGGTTGCTGAATCGCTGCCGCAGTTCGCTGTTGCGTTCCCGCAATACCCTAGCCTGCCGCTCCAGCAACGACGATGCGGCGCCACTATTATGGGGCAGCGACATATCGGCCAGCAGGTGCTCGTGTTCAGCAAAAAATTCAGGATGTTTAATCAGGTAATCGACAACCTGGGTTGCGGAAATCTGTTGCTGGTCTTCCAGTGTACAATCGCTCATATTGTTATTGTCCCCTTGAATACTGTGGTGGCCGGGCCGGTCATGAAGACGGGCTGATCCGGGCCATCCCATTCAACATACAACTTGCCCCCCGGCAAGTGAACATCCACCGGACTGGTGGCCCAGCCTTGCTGGACAGCTGCCACCGCTGCCGCGCAGGCCCCGGTGCCGCAGGCGCGGGTTTCTCCCACACCCCGCTCGAATACCCGCAGCCTGATCGTATGGGAATCAACCACTTCCATAAACCCAATATTAGCGCGGTTTGGAAATTTTGGATGTTTTTCTAGCGCGGGCCCCAGGGTATTTACTGGCGCCTGGTCTACCGAATCCACCCTGAGCACGCCGTGAGGGTTGCCCATGGAAACACACTGGAGCTCATAGTCGCTGTCATTCACCGGAAAACGGTAGTTGGCCTGTTGGCTGGTTTCATCCACCGGGATCCTGGCGGGATCAAGCACCGGCGCACCCATATTGACCCTGACCTCGCCATCCGGTTGTACGTCCAGTGAAATAACACCGGTATTGGTTTCCACGACAATGGGGTTCCTGTCGGTGAGCTGCTCATCCAGTACGAAGCGTGCAAAGCAGCGTGCGCCATTGCCGCACTGTTCCACTTCGCCGCCATCGGAATTAAAGATGCGATAGCGGAAATCCACCCCCGGGGTGGAGGATTCTGACACCACCAGCAACTGGTCAAATCCGATACCGGTGCTGCGATCAGCCCAGCGGGCGATTTCCTCTGCGCGGAGTTCATGGGACTGGTTGATCAGATCAATTACCATGAAATCATTGCCAAGGCCGTGCATTTTGGTGAAGTTCAGGTTCATGGCAGCAGTGATTCCAGTCCCAGTTGGTCTTCGTAGGTTTCCCGCCGGCGCACAGTAAAGTAATGATCGCCGTCCACCATGATTTCCGGTGGGCGGTTGCGGGTGTTGTAGTTGGAACTCATGACAAAGCCATAGGCGCCAGCGGAGCACACCGCCAGCAAATCCCCTTCGGCAATTTTCAGTTCGCGATCCTTGCCCAGGAAGTCGCCGGTCTCGCAAACGGGCCCGACGATGTCGTAAAGCCGGGTGTCCACAGGGTCGTCAGTGCCGCGCTCTTTGACGGGAATAATCCGTTGCCAGGCGGCATACAGAGACGGGCGGATCAAGTCGTTCATGGCGCCGTCCACAATGGCAAAGTTCTTGCCGTCGGTTGGTTTGAGGAATTCCACTTCCGTCACCAGTATGCCCGCATTGGCGGCAATGGCGCGGCCCGGCTCCATCACAATTTCCAGGCCACGGTCACCGAGGCGCTCCAGCAGGGCACTCGCATAGGCTTTGGGTGTGGGTGGCTCTTCATCCTGGTAGCGCACTCCCAGTCCGCCGCCAATATCAATATGCTGCAGATGGATGCCGGCTTCCGCCAGTTTGTCCACATGAGTCAGGACACGGTCCAGAGCGTCCAGAAACGGGGCCACACTGGTCAGCTGCGAACCGATGTGACAGTCAATACCGGTGACATGCAGATGCTCCAGACTGTCTGCCAGAGTGTAGGCCTGGTGGCAGCGTCTGATATCTATGCCGAACTTGTTTTCCTTGAGGCCGGTGGAAATATAAGGGTGGGTCTGGGCATCCACGTCCGGGTTGACCCGCAGTGATACCGGCGCGGTTTTGCCCATCTTGCCCGCCACCCGGTTGATCCGGTGCAATTCGTTTTCGGATTCCACGTTAAAACAGTGAATGCCCACCTCAAGGGCCCGGGCAATCTCGTGATCCTGTTTGCCCACGCCGGAAAAGACGATCTTGCCGGGGTCGCCACCGGCCCGGAGCACCCGTTCCAGCTCACCCAGTGAGACAATATCAAACCCGGAGCCCAGGCGGGCCAGTACATTGAGCACCGCCAGATTGGAATTGGCTTTCACAGCGTAGCACACCCGGTGGGGGTGCCCGGCAAAGGCGTCGTCAAAGGCTTTCCAGTGTGCCTCCAGAGCCGCACGGGAATAGATATAACAGGGAGTGCCCGCCTGCGCGGCAATGTCGGCAACGGGGGTCTGTTCAGCGAACAGTTGCTGGTTGTGGTATTTGAACTGGCTCATGATAATGGCGATGTGTCACTTTTCGGGTGTGATTTGGGGTGGTTCGGCGGTGCAGCGCTTGTCCGGGCATTCCCGGGCTTCCTGTTGCTCGCCGGCGCTTGTGTTGGGCAGATAAAGTGGCCCCTTCTGGCCGCAGCCGGTACCGGCCAGTAATAACAGGCCGCTGATAAAAATCGCAGCAGGCACATGGTTTTTGAAGTAACTAGTGAAGTAACTAGAGAACACGTTCGGATCCTGACAGGCTTTGGCCGGTGGTTTTGCAATCAGCGGTGGATTATAACCCAGCTACCGGGTGCCTAGCTAATGCAGGGGAGTGGGAGGCAACAACAGAGGGCCGAGAAAGGTCAGAGGGTTAATCTCAGAGTGACAGTAATGCCCGGTTGAGCGCGTTTTCCAGTTCCTGTTTGCGCAGCAGGTACTCGATGGTCTGAATGGGCCCGGCTCTCTGGCTGCTGAGCTGGGAAAGATCCAGGTCGGTGATGTACACCGGATAGCGACCTGAGCCCTGGCGCATGGCGGCAATGTGGCGTGCCACCGCCATGAACAGGTCGTCCCCGTATTCGAACTGGGTAAACTGCTCATCTTCACAGTAAATCGTGTAGAAAATATCATTGTTTTCGGTGTATTCACCAATGGCCTGGATCTGGAAGTAGCGTTTTTTGGGGGCCACGTCCCGGATGCGCTTGCGCTCGGCATGCAGTTCTGTTTTTCCCGGGGCACCCACAACTTCATAGTAGAGCATGGGTTTGGGCCGGGCGCCGGGATCCGCGGAGCTGGTGATCTGCCGGTACTGCACCGCCTGCAGAAAGTTATGAATAGGTGCCAGCAAACTCTGTTCATCAAAGTAGGGGCGGTTGAAATAAAAGACCGACCCCTTCTCGTCGCTGACATAGAGCTCGGCGGAACGCTCATTTTTCCAGTAAAAGGTCTGGATTCTCTCGGGCTGACTGAGCTGGGCCACCAGGCGCAGCGGGTGTTTCTTCAGGCAATGCTGATCCACCACCAGCGGGCTGTACCGTGGCTGGGGTTCGGCTAACAGGCGGCGCAGTTCATCGTAGTTGCGCAGGGAACGAATCACCGGCGTGGCTTTCTTGAATTGCAACATGAAAATATGCTGCTGCACTTCCATAAGGTAGCGGGTATTGGCGGGCCGGTTGCCGCTGTAATAGCAGGCTATGATATCGTTAAATAGCTCTTCCGCCCGCTGGGCAATGGCCTGGGCGCGATTCCGGCAGTGGCAGCGTACCTGGATCCTGGGCAACGGAATACCGGCGTTCGGGGCAACCTCCCGCATAAAGTTCATCAGGCAGTCCATAAGGGCATTTTCCTGATAAAAATGGCTGCAGATCACTTCTCCCCAGCTGTTTATCATGATCTGATCCACGCTCAGCACCAGATTATGATGCATCGCGCTGTAGTTGAGAGAGTCGGTGTGATCGCTGATGCGGTGAATGCCTTTCCGTGTCATTTCCCCCATGGGGTCCACGCCTACATTCAGGAACAGGATAAACGCTGTTGGGTGGGGCGCGTGATGAAAGTTTTCCTGGGGCACCTTGGCGACATCGTCGGGAAACAGTTGCACCAGGGACTGAATAATCTGCTGCAGCTCGGTATCCGTCAGGTCGGTGGTGGCTTCCTCGGCGTCCATGGAAAAGCGGGTGGCACTGTCGATCAGCTTATTGAAATGGCACCAGGTAATAAGCTCGATAATGCTCCGGGCTTTTTTGATGGGTTCCCGGTGGCGGGCATCACGAAGCTTGACGTAATCCCGGTGTACCACCCAGTAGTCATTCACGCCCGGGTGCTCGGGATCACGGATATAATGAAATGACAGGTGGTCCTCCGCCAGGTCCGGCGTAATGCCCGGGTTGATCAGCTCAATCTTGCCGCCCTTGCGCTCGAAAGCTGCGTAAAGCTTGCGGCCCAGAATGTTCATGTCTTCCTGTTTAATGGAAGCCTCGATATTGTTTTCCCGGGCAAAATCCGACAGGGCTCGATAGCTGTGGGTGAGTTCCTGCACCAGTTCCTGGCGTTCCTGTCTGACCCGGTTGACGCGCCAGTGGCGACGGTTATCCAGTTGGCGTACATAGGCGGTGTCCCAGCCCCACTCCTGCACAAGCCGCTCCATCAGCAGCCGCCGCCAGGATTTGCGCTTGGCGGGAACTTCCCGCGTCAGTGATTCGTTCACCTTGAAATACAGGCAGTGACGGATCAGCTCCAGCCGGCGAAATTCGTCCCGATCCATCAGATACTGTTCGATTTTGCGGTACACCATGATATAGGGATCCAGCTCATCCAGATCCAGGTTGCCGGCGTAGATAAATTTCTTGTAGCGCACGCTCAGCGGTTCGATATCGGGGTACTCGCTGGCATACACTTCGGTCAGCGTGATTTTCAGCACTGACTTGTAGGGGGAGTCAATGCCTTTGTACAGCTGCCACATGCCTGCGCCAATGAATTCTCCCGGCGGAAAATCGGAGATACCGCCAAAGTCGATGGCTTCATCCGCACGGATAAAGCGTTTTTTTACCAGCGTGTCGGCGTACTCCGGATAATCCTTTTCCTGGTAGTGAGGTACCATCCACCAGAGCGGGTAACTGCCCGCTACCAGCAGGGCGGTGCGATAGAACTCATCCAGCAGCAGAAAGTGCTGGGCGCTGCCACAGTCCTCCCCGGAAAGATCGCCCCGCTGGCCCTGCTTGAAACGTTCTGCTTCCATCAGGAAAAAATGCACCTCAAGTCCCAGTTCTTCTGCCCAGTGGGTTATATCGTTGAGTTTGGATTGCAGTTCCGCCAGTTCAGTGGCTGACAGCCCTTTGCGGTGGCAGAGCCAGAAATCCATGTCGCTGCTCTCGGAATGGGCTACGGTACCGGTGCTGCCCATCAGGTAGATACTTTCTATGGCGGGCAGTTCAACGCGGTGTTTCCGATAGCGGAAGCTGCGGGCCAGGGTCTGTGCAGCGTGCAGATGGTTTCGCTGAGGTGTATAGCCCTGAATGCCATGGGGTGTTCTGCCCGAGATATAGCCGGGCAGGGCGGGATGATTGAGGTGCAGAAGAATCGGCAGCGCCTCGATAAATGTCTGATGCCGGCCGCTCAGTGCCGCCATCATGCGTTCCAGGCGCCCGTCATTTACCTGGAGAAAACGCTGTTTCAGCGTTTTCAGGGTGCGGCGATCAATACCGTCTGCAAGGTCCGGCGTGAGTTCTTTCAGCTGGGTCATCATTTGAGTATAGATGCCTCAAAAGTGCCCAATGACCCGGCTGAATAAAACTTTTAGATGAATTGGTTATGGTTATCTTCAGGTAAAGGGGCCAAAGGATTCATGGCCGTTAATCAGGAACTGCAGTGACCGGAAATAGTGATTTATTCCCGTTGCCTGGGCGAGGCCACTGGCTGTACCCCCCGGTACGGCCTGGGATTCGACCGGCCAGTCTCTGGCACTGCTCAGGGATAATGACCAGATGCCTGTAACAGGCAGCGTGATAACGAACAGGGTGATGGTGAAAAATAAAATCCGTTTTATCATGGCTACGTACCCATGGGTAATCTTAAGTGAATGTGAGTTCATTAGCTGACCCCTATTCATTAACAACTGTTTTTTTAAAGCAGGGGTCAGGCGAATGCCGGTGTTTTGGTATCATTTTGCGCCGGGTTGTGTTGCCGGAGCCCTCGCAACGTCCAAAAATGCCTATAAAATACAAATACTTAAGCGAATATAATGCCGGCTTTCCTTGCGCTTTGGTGATTCTGCAGTGGATTTTCGCTCCAGGACGGTCCGGATCTTCCTTCAGGTTCCAATCCGAAAATGCCTTTCTGCCACACTGACTAACCTATAGTTCCCTTTTTACCTGTCCGAGATTACCCAAAAAGCACTAAAGAAACTTGTATGAATTGATCAGAATGAACGTTCGTTTAGGGGTGTGTGCCGCCTGGCCGGCATTCAGGGTTTGCCAAAGGAGTATCCAAAGGATTAATCTGTGTTCGTTAGGGAAAACGAATACTAATAAAACAAACTGAATGTTTTCATAAAAACAGATGACGAATCAGGAAGATTACTCCCTTCTTTACCTCTGGGATAAAAGGACACTTTACCTCGGCAACCTGCTCGGACGGGTAACGCTCACCCCGGTGACTGCCTCCCTGTTGGTGGGTCTGGAAGGAACCTTTGAATTCCGCAGCTCTTCCCGAGGCAGGGTGACAACAGCCGTGGCGCTGATTCCTGCGGGGGAAACCCTGAGCATGGATCATGGTAACCAGCTGGTGGCCTGCTCCCATCTGGACCCTATCAGCAATGATTTCGCGCTGCTGCGAAACCTGATGAGCAATCGTTCCGGCAATCTTTACTATGACAGCCCGATGCTCTCTCAAATGCAGCAGTGTTGCACCGACATTTACAGGAGCCGCAAGGATGCCGAAACAGCCTACCGGCAGTTTCTTGATGAGGTGTTTCCTGAGCCTCCCATGGTAACCGGTACTACCCGGCATTTTCATGCCATAAAAAAGGCGGTGGCCATCATCCGCTCGCGACCCGCCGATAACCTGTCCAATACCGACCTGGCGGCCAGTGTGGGCCTGAGCTCATCGCAATTGCAGCGGCAGTTCAAGGCAGCCACCGGTGTCCCGGTGCGGCGCTACCGGCTCTGGTACCGGTTGTTCGTTACGGCGGCGTTTATGGGGCAGGGGATGTCACTGACAGAGGCTTCTCTGGAGGCGGGCTTTTCTGATGCCTCTCACTTCAATCACACCTTCAAGAGTATGTTGGGGGTCAAGCCCTCCTATATATTGAAACGACGGGATCAGATCCGCATTCTGCTGGGCAACCGCTGTGGTACCAAAGTCACAGGCCATCTGGCTGCCGTGGGCTCACCGGCCTGACGATTGACCTAATGATGATGTTCGCGGCAGAGCCTGATCCATTCCTGGATTCCGGCGCTCAGGTACTTCTGTTTGTGAAGCACGAAGTAGAAATTGCGCTGAAAATTGCGATGGGGTACCGGCAGCTCCACCAGAGAGCCCCGGCTGAAAGCATCTTTCAGGGTAACCCGCGACAGGCAGCCGATGCCCAGTCCGGCTTCCACCGCACGCTTGATGGCTTCGGTGTGCTGTAATTCCAGCTCGATGCGCAATTCGGGCAGTATTCCGCTCATGGCCCGCTCAAAGGTCTGCCGGGTGCCTGAGCCTGGTTCCCGCATGATCCACCGGCTGTTGAGCAGGTCCTGGTCACTGAGTGCATGGCGTGCTCTTAACGGGTGATCCGGCGCAGCAAATACACAGAGTTCATCCGGTCGCCAGGGGGTCAGATTCAGCTGGGGGTGTTGCAGCTCGCCCTCCACCA
>JAWVYU010000128.1:0-12541 GCA_033722575.1 Ketobacteraceae bacterium
GGCTATACCGCCACGCAGACCATTCGTCAGAGCGGCTATGACAGTCTGCCCATTGTTGCGCTGACAGCCAATGTCATGCCCGAAGACAAGGAAAAGTGTTTGCAGTCCGGCATGAGTGACTATCTGTCGAAACCGGTGAAACCCATATTCCTGAGAGAAATGCTGCAGCGCTGGACTGCCGGCTCCACCGGATCATCAGAGCTTGACAGGTAGCTGACCCGGGAGCAAACCGAGGCGGCCATAGAAACCCTGGATGGCGCCGAAACCATTCCGGAAATGGTGCCGGGCATTAACCTGAAACAGGGGCTGGAAATGATGGGAGGCAAAGTGGCCCGTTACCAGAAACTGCTTTATCTGGCCATCGAACAACACCGCTATACCTACGACAAGATCAAGGCCGCGCTGGACAGCGGGGATGCACAGGAGGCTCAAAAGCTCACCCATGCCCTGAAAAGCGTGGCTGCCAATATTGGCGCAGCCTCATTATCCAGTACGGCTTTTGCCATCGAAAAAAGCCTGAAACAGGAAGCCCCCGACAAGAAACATCAGGAAGAGCTGCTTCAGGAACTGGAGCTGCAGTGGAAGCAGGTGCGCGCCTCCATCCTTTCCCTGGCAAAGGATATCCGCAAACCGGGATAGCCGGCTCAATCTTATTTGACGTCCACTATGTCAATGTCGTAGCACAGGGTTCTGCCGGCATAAGGGTGGTTAAAGTCCACTTTGGCGGTATCGCCATTAATTTCTGTCACCATGACAACCTTTTGCTCACCCTCTTCATCGTACGCCGTCATGGCAGCACCGGGGTGACGGGACGCCTCCGGAATATCCGATAAGGGCGTTTCCACAATCAGGGACGGGTCGGCGTAACCATACCCCTGCTCCGGTTCAATCGTCACCCTGATGCGCTCCGACTTGGTTTTTCCCAGCAGTGCCTGCTCCACAGCGTCCAGCAGAATACCATCGCCCACCACCACTTCTACCGGCTCCAGGCCTTCATTGCTGTCCACAAACACACCATCTGAAAATCGAAGTACAAAATTCAAACGAACGCGACTGCCCTCTGCGATAGTTTTCATAAGATTCTTCCTGGTCCTTTTGCCAGTTAACTACAGGAACTCGAGTACAATAAAAATGCGCCATTGGCACAGGCCAATGGCGCATTTTTAACATTATTTGAATTTGAATGTCTAATTCGCTGTGGCTTTTTCGAAAATCAGCCGTTCAGGAATCAATCCATTTCCTTGAATTCCGATCTGGCAGCAAGAAAACCCAGCTTGATGGAATCCCACGCCATTTCAAGACCCTCTTTAACGTCTTCCAGGGCGTCTTCCGCTGCATCCTCGAACTGATCCACCCGATGGGCAAGCTCGGAACGTTTCGCTTTCAGATCTTCCACCAGATGCTGATATCGGGATTTAACATCAGCCTGCACGTCTTCAGCACGATGCTCCATGCGATCAAGCTCATAATCCCATTCCTCGAGCTGCGCCTTGATCTTTTCAATTAACTCCGAATGACTCATAACAGTATCTCCTTTGTTTGTGGGCCCATTTACTCACGGGGTTCCATGGCGAACATTGACCCACATCAGGTTGCTAGGCGGACTGGGCCTGCTCCGGGTTCACACCACTGGATATGTGGCACAGCTGGCGGGCATCGCAGATCTCGACTTCCTTGCCTTCCACAGCAATCACACTCTGTTTTTGCAACCGTGTGAACACCCGGCTGACGGTTTCCACAGCCAGCCCCAGGAAATTACCGATATCATTACGGGACATGGGCAAGCGGAAAACCGTTGGTGACAGCCCCCGTTTCTGGTGACGGGCAGAGATACTCATGAGCAGAGAAGCGATCCGCTCTTCCGCGCTTTTTTTGCTGAGCATCATGATCAGCTGCTGATCCGCCTGGATTTCCTGGCTCATCAGCTTGAAGAAATGGTGCTGCAACGACGGGATCGCCGTGGACAGCTCCTCCAGCTTGTCGAAGGGGATCTCGCACACCGCGGCGGATTCCAGGGCTTTTGCCGAGTTTGAATGGGCATTGGAACCGATGCCGTCTATACCCAGGATCTCTCCCGGCAGGTAGAAACCGGTCACCTGCTCTTCGCCGTCCTCGGTTACCGAATAGGTTTTCAGGGTACCGCTGCGTACAGCGTAAATGGAGCGAAAATCGTCGCTGGCGCGAAACAGGTGCTCGCCCTTCTTCAAAGGCTTGGAGCGCTTGATGATTTTGTCCAGCGAATCCAGCTCCTGCGCTTTGACAGCAACGGGTAAACAGATGGGATTCAGGCTGCAGTCACTGCAGGAAACATTAGGAGCTCGTGACGGAATTCGCCCTTCATTTTGAGACATTAAAACCCTCGGTATTCCAGATCCAAAACACAGGGGCTAATGTTAACATGAATGACGGAATCGCCAAGCACAAATGGGCTGCAGTCTATCAGATGATGCGGGAAAAACGCTGGCCTTTTTTCAGGTGTTCAGGCAAATACTGGTCAAACACCATGCAGACACGCCGCACGACCAGCCGCCCCTTTTCAGTCACCACATACCCCTCGGCATTGCGCTCCACTACACCGTCTCTGGCCAGATCGTCCATCATATCCAGCTCATCCGAAAATTTTTCTTTAAAATCAATACGGTAGGTTTCTTCTACCGCACGAATATCCAGCTGGTTCCCGCATATCAGCGACATGATAATATCCCGTCGCAACTCATCCTCCGGAGTCAGTATCACGCCATATTTGATGGGCAGTTCATCCTCATCCAGCAGGGCCTGATACTCTTTGATCGAGCGGGTATTCTGGGAATAGGTATTGTTGATCTGGCTGATGGCCGACACACCCATGCTCACCAGATCCGCCTCCCGGTAGGTGGTATAACCCTGAAAATTGCGGTGCAGGTTGCCTCGCAACAGCGCCTGGGCCAACTCATCTTCCGGTTTCGCAAAATGATCCATGCCGATATACACATACCCCGCTTCCACCAGCCGGCTGGAACTCTGGCATAGAATGTCCAGCTTCTCCTGAGGGGAAGGCAGCGCGGCCTCATCCATCAGCGCCTGGGCTTTAAACCGGTTCGGAAGGTGGGCGTAGTTGAACAGGGAAATCCGGTCCGGGTCCAGCTCGATCACCTTCTCCACCGTTTGCAGCACCGAACGGGGTGACTGCTGGGGCAGACCATAAATAAGATCAAAGTTCAGGGACTTGTAGCGCAACGCCCGCACGTCGCTGACCACCTCACGGATCTTGCTGAGGGGCTGTACCCGGTTAATGGCCACCTGAACCGACTCATCGAAATCCTGAATACCCAGGCTAACCCGATTAAAGCCTAAGCCCCTTAGCAGACTCAGTTTGTCCGTATCCACCGAGCGCGGATCAATTTCGATGGAAAACTCACCACGCTCGGAATCCACCAGGTGAAACTGCTTGCCAACATGGAACATGAGTTCCGTTAACTCGGGGTTATCGTAATAGGTAGGCGTGCCGCCCCCCCAGTGCATCTGATAAACAGGGCGACCCGGCGTAACGGACTCGGCGCGCTTTTCGATTTCCCGGATCAGGTTATCCAGGTAATGACGCATTGAGCTGCTGTTTTTGGTTACAATTTTATTGCAGGCACAGTAATAACACAGGGATTCACAGAACGGCAGGTGGAAATACAGCGACAAAGGCTTCCGCGAGCGGTTGGACCGCTCAACGCCCGCCAGGTAATCCTGCACCGAGAATTCTTCATGGAATTGCAGCGCCGTCGGATAGGAGGTGTATCGGGGCCCAGCCACGTCATGCCTGGAGATAAAGGCCTTGTCCCAGGCCGCGTGCCCGTGCCCCCTGTCTTCAGCAATACCCATGTTGCGACCCTTCTTGATTGAAATGACCTTTGCCGAGCTCATCACACAAACTCTTTATTCAGTTATCGGGCCATTATGGGGAAGTGCTGCGAGTTGTTGTTGATACACGTCAACAGTCAGACCAGCGGGGATTAATTGTTTTCGGAAGACAGCAATTGTTCGACAAAATTGACCAGATAGCCCAATGCCTCCTCCATCTGAAAACTGTCGATGGCCCGGATAAACTGGGTTACCGCCTTTTCGTCAAGATGATTGAGTAACAGGTATTTCAGGTGCCGTACCTCATCCCTCGGCAGCACTTCGTGTCGGTGCAGGCGATCGGACACATCATTCAGGTAGTTCACCAGGCGGTCTGTGGCCACACTGGCCTCGATCTCATCGCCCTCTTCCACCAGCAGGTCAATGGCTTTTTCAATGACCTCTCGGGTGGCAGGCCAGTGCTCAACGATTTCCAGCACATGGGGTTTCACATCAAGGCCTTCCCTGGCGCCATCCTCAATATCCCTCAGGCAACGCCGCAAACCGGAAAAACCCAGATTACCCGCAACGCCTTTCATGCGGTGGGCCACCTCCTCCAGCCGCTCTTCACTGCCGGAGTACAGCGCATTCTTCATGGCATCCAGCGCCTGGGGAAACTCCTCATTAAACTTCAGCAACAGGGATGCATACAGCCCCTTGTCACTGCCTAATTGCTTCAGGCCGAACTGGAAGTCCACGCCCTTGAATGCGATGCTTTCCAGGTCCGTCACCACCTCTGCCTGTTTGGCAACAAAGGAGGCGGGCAGGTCAACCCATTGCCCCAGTATCCACTCAAAGTTCTGGAAGTCGATGGGCTTGGAAATGATATCATTCATGCCAATGGCTTTGGCACGCTCTTTGTCTGACGTCAGCACATTGGCGGTCATGGCAATCACGGGCAAGGTCTGCGCGTCGTACTTTTTCCGGAGAATCTCGGTGGCAGTGAAGCCATCCATAACCGGCATCTGCAGATCCATCAGCACTGCATCCACCAGGGTTTCCTGCTGTTCAATATAATCAACTGCCTCCTGCCCGTTAGCCACCACAACAGCCTCAACACCGGTCTCCTCCAGAAAATTACTCACCACCATCTGATTGATGTCATTATCTTCCACCACCAGCACGCGCACCGCTTCTTGCCTTGCGGGTGGCGACAATTCCGGTTGCAGGCCCAGCGCCTCGGGAGTCCGCGCTCCAAGTTGCCGTGCCTCATCAATCACATGGGCCAGAACATCCGGATTAACAGGTTTGATCACGAAACCATCCAGACGGTAATGTGCCAGCAGCTGCGGGGAAATTTCGTTTTTCACTCCGGTTACCAATATGATCGCGGGGGCGTTTCCACCCATCCTGTTCTTGATGTGCATGGCCGCCTCACAGCCGTCCATGCCGGGCATATCCCAATCCATCAATATGATGTCAACAGGATACTCGGCGTTTTCCAGCGCTGTCAGCAACTCCTCCGCCGAGCTGAAAACCCGTGCCTGGTATCCCAGCCTGCGAACAATCTTTTTCTCCACCTCGATACACACCAGGTTATCATCAACAATGGCAATAGTTTCTGCGGCTGTCTCTCCGACGGCTTCAAAGGGATCCTCGCTGTCATCCAGTAACGCCAGGGGCAAATCGAAATAGAAGCAGCTGCCCTTGCCCTGCTCACTCTCAACGGAAATGGCGCCTCCCATCAGCTCCACCAGCTCCTTGCAGATGGCAAGGCCCAGCCCCGTACCTCCGAACTGCCGGGTGGTGGAAGTGTCTGCCTGGGAAAAAGCCTCAAAAAGACGCGCCTGCTGTGACTGGCTCAGCCCTACCCCCGTATCGCGCACGGAAAAACGAAAAATGCCGCGGTCATGGTTCTGCTCAAGCATTTCCACCGTTAAAAGCACTTCCCCTTCCCGGGTAAACTTGATGGCGTTGGAACACAGGTTCATGAGCACCTGCTGGATTCGCAACGGATCACCAATCAGGTTCATGCGATCGGTTTTATTACTCACCACGAATTCGATGTGCTTTTCCTCGGCCTTGAGTGCAAATAACCCCGAAACTGTTTGCAGTACATCATCGATGGAAAACGTGACCAGCTCGATTTCCAGTTTACCGGATTCCACTTTCGAGAAGTCCAGAATATCGTTAAGAATATTCAGCAGTGTTTCTGATGCCTGATCGATACTCTCCAGCATGGTCCGCTGCCGGCCGTTAAGCTGGGTTTTCAGACACAATTTGGTCAGCCCGATAATAGCATTCATCGGGGTCCGGATTTCGTGGCTCATGTTGGCAAGAAAATTGGTTTTGGTCTGGCTCACTTCCTCAGCCAGCTGCCTGGCGCGTTTTTCTGCCAGCTCAGCAATCCGGATCTGGGTGATGTCATAGGCTTCCATGATCACCATTACCAGTGCATGGTGTTCATCGCGGATCGGTGTTACCACAAAGTCAAAGTAATGGGTCTGGCCCTCCACCCGGGTATCCACTTCAAACCGAACCGTATCGCCTCTGCTGGCTTCATTGAATGAATCCCGGATGCGCCGCGTCAGATCTTCATCCAGTAACCAGCCGGACACATCCCAATAGGATATATTCAGCAACTCCTCACGCTTTTCCCCCAGCCACTCCGCAGCCGCCGTATTGAGATCCACAATGAACCCCTGGGGATCCAGCACGAACAGTACGTGATTGGTGGAGTTCAGAATTGCCCGGCTTTTACGTTCACTGTCGCGGAGAACTTTTTCCGACTCGATGGCCTTGGTCATGTTCTGCCACACCATGATACCTACCATCTCACCGTAATACTTCACGATGGTAATGGTTACCCAGCAATACAGCCGGGTACGTTGTCGGGTCTCGAACTCCCATTCGAATCGTTCAAACCCTGTTTCGAAGGCCTTGTGCAACAACTGCTCGGCATGATCAATGGATATGGAGCCATCAGACTGGAAAACGGGAGAATACTGAAACGGGGATTTACCCACCAGTTCCCGGTTCGATTCCAGCCCGAGCATTTCCTTGGACGCCGGATTGCACTCCAGCACTTCGCCTGGCTTTATCACCAGATAGCCATCTGAGCTGTTCTGGAAAAGCGCTTCCACCAGGGTCTGCTTTTCCCGCCGCTCGGCCGACAGATCCCGCGCCTGCTCCTGCAGCGCCTGCTCCAGCTGACTTTCCAGGTAGAGCCGGTGCTTCTGATACTGCTGGAAAAACCAGGCAATAATAACGCTTGCGGCCACGATGCAAATCATGAAACCAAGATTGATATTCTGGGAAATACGCAGAATCCTGAACACGCTGCGGCTTTCAGCCACCACCGCCACCCCCATATCCAGAACCGGGTCCCACCCCCATACACCCACCATGCTGGCATCACCCACCGGCGACCAGCCGTCAGGCTCCAGCCAGTAGGAGGGTTCTGTCTGCAGGGCATCGTCTACATTGAACTCGAACTGGCGGGCGCCTTCCTGATAACTGAAGGAATAGGCTTGCCGGTCTTCCCCGTAAAGCATGATCTGATAACGGCCGGGCTGATGCTGGGCCAGCTCGAAGGCGAACCGGTCCGGAATCGTCTTCTGTAATACCAGGTAGGCGTACAGACTGCCCTGATAATAAAGATTCCGGATCACCACCATCTCCAGGGAGTCAGCGAGCCGGATAAACACCCTTGACTCGCCGCTGGCAGCGGTGCGCCGAGTGTACTGATTACTGAACCAGAAGGGATGGGGCCTGCCCACCAGTTCCAGATTGGAGCTGAGCTTTACTTCACCGCCGGGAATTACCACGCTCAGCTCTGCGTCCACTTCCCGGTCAACCTTGCTGACCAGACTGCTGCGTATGTCGCTGAAGGTTTCCACATAGTCGGATTCCAGCGCCGGCGGCGATTTGACAAAAGAATAAAGTCCCTCGGCCAGTTCCGGACCGATATAAACATTGTCAAAGGAATCCCGTTCTGCGGTAATCCAGCTGCGCAGATACTGGATCTTGTAATTGCGGGCCGCTTCCAGGGATGATCTGATATCAGCACGAATCAGATCCCCCATGGTCACATACACACTGAGCCCCAACCCTATCATGGCGATTACAAAGCCAAGAAAGGTCAGCACCAGGACCCGATACTGGATTTTGCCCATGTTGTGATTACCTACCCCACCAAACTCAAGACAGCTCTGATAAGTGTAGTTGCTCCGGGCTGATTTTTGCCTTAACCCGGGTTGCATGTCAGGCCCCATTAGCTAACCTAAAAGAAAATGCAGAGTTTACATTACGTTATGGACAAGCAGATCAAGGCCACGATTCTGATTGTGGACGACGAACCCCTGAATATTCAGGTGCTGTCGCAGGCCCTTTCACCCTGGTATCGCATTAAAGCAGCCACCAATGGTGAAACAGCGCTTGAAGTTGCGTCCTCCGATGACCCCCCGGACCTGATTCTGCTGGATATCAAAATGCCCCAGATGGATGGCTATGAAGTCTGCCAGCAACTCAAGAAACGCCGCTCAACCACCCACATCCCGATCATTTTCATTACCGGCAAAAACTCCGCAGAAGACGAAACCCGTGGCCTGGAACTGGGCGCAATGGACTACATCACCAAACCCTTCAGCGTACCCATTGTCATGGCGCGCGTGCGCAACCAGATCATGCTGAAAGTCAAAACGGATATGCTGGAAGAGCTGATATCAACGGATTCACTGACCGAGGTAGCCAACCGCCGGCGCTTTGATATCGTACTGAATGATGAATGGCGGCGCGGCGTGCGCAGCCACGAACCTCTGTCGTTACTGATGATGGACCTGGACCACTTCAAATCGATTAACGACAGTTACGGCCATCCCGCCGGTGACAGCTGCCTGAAACAGATCGCCCAGACACTGAACCAGTCCATGCGCCGCTCATCGGACACACTGGCCCGTTTTGGTGGCGAGGAATTTGCCGCTATTGTTCCCAACTGCGATTTCGAATCCGCCATGAACCTTGCGGAGAAAATGCGCAAGGAAGTGGAATCTCTGGTAGTAAGACTGGCCAACACGCAGAAAGAAATAAGAGTAACCACCAGTATCGGTGTGGCTTCCTGCAAGCCACGGAGAAATATGTCCCACAACAAATTGCTGGACGCCGCCGACGAGCAGCTTTACAAGGCCAAGTCAGAAGGCAGGAACTGTATCAGGGGTGTCTGCCTGTAAATTCACGGATTCCGGTCAGAGTCAGCAAACGCATCCGGGCTGTCATAGGCGCTCTGGCGATCAAGAATACCCACATCCAGCACAGGTGAGGCATCAATGTGCTGGGCATCCATCATCTGGGCCACCCGCTGCAATGCCGATATGATCATGGTCTGCTCCCACTCCTTCAGATCACCAAACTGACGCTTGAACTGCTCCTGAAGGGGAATCGGTGCACTCTTGAGTACATCCATGGCAGCGTCTGTCAGATAGGCATGTACCTTGCGCTTGTCAGAGGTTGAACGCTCTCGAAAAACCAGCTCACGTTTTTCAAGGCGATCCAGAATAGTGGTAACCGTGGCCTGACTCAGACTGACTTCGCTGGCCAGCTCTCCGATGGTGACCTCGCCCTTGTCACGAATGCTCTGCAACACCAGAATCTGGGGCGCTGTGAGCCCCGTGGTTTTCGCCAGGTGCTTGGAATGCAGGTCTGTGGCCCTGATAACGCGGCGCAGCGCCACCAGTACTTCTTCTATCCGATCCAAAAACTCATCCTCGACAGTTAGTTTTCCCGGATTATATATCGGTTCCGGTTGTTCATTGAACATTCTCTGACTCCTTATCGCCGGGTAACACTCGGAGACTGCACTTTTGGTGCCGATGCTCATCCCCTTTCCCAGCTTCTCCCTCCCGACCGGACTGTGCCCGATTCTGGCCAACCAAGCGCCATTTCACGACATTTGTGCACAATATTCGGTCATTAAGCCGGTCAACCGGGAGAAGCCCACTGGATTTTTATATTATTTAGTGTACTATATTTAGACCTCTAAGCAATATTGACTGTCTGAACCATCTTTTTTCACTAAAAATGGGATTTTTAGGACGATTTTTGTTTAAGAGGCCCAATTTCATTTCATTTAATATTTTGCACACTAAAATTTAGTGTCGTAGCTATTGGGTGCGCCTGAGTGCAGCCTGGTGGTGCACGTCAAAGCACGTCATAATGGATAGCAATGCAGGAGAACACTGCTAATGAAAATATTCGACGAGATCGAATCCGAAGTTCAAAGTTATGCCCGCTCCTTTCCCCGCGTATTCAACAAGGCGCAGGGCGAATACCTGTTTGACGATGACGGCAACCGCTACCTGGACTTTCTGGCAGGTGCCGGCACCCTGAATTACGGGCACAACAACCCGTTATTCAAGGAAAAGCTGATGGAATACATTGCCGCCGATGGCATTACCCACGGCCTGGATATGCACACCAAGGCAAAAGCCGAGTTTTTACAGGTATTCAATGACAAGATTCTGAAGCCCAGAGGCCTGGAATACGTGGTGCAGTTTACTGGCCCCACGGGCACCAATGCTGTTGAAGCCGCCATGAAGCTTGCACGCAATGTTACCGGGCGGGAAAACATTATATCGTTCACCAATGGTTTTCATGGCGTGAGCCTTGGCTCTCTGGCAGCCACAGGGAACTCTCACCATCGCGGTGCAGCGGGGGTCAGCCTGAGTGGCACCAGCCGCATGCCCTATGACGGCTATATGGGAGACCATATCGATACAACAGCCTATCTCGACAAAGTCCTGTCTGATTCCAGCAGCGGTATCGACAAGCCTGCCGCGGTGATTGTGGAAACAGTACAGGGAGAAGGCGGTATCAACGCCGCTTCCTTTGAGTGGCTGAAAAACCTGGAAACCGTATGCCGGAAGCACAACGTATTGCTGATTGTGGATGACATTCAGGCCGGCTGCGGACGCACCGGTACCTATTTCAGCTTTGAAAACGCCGGTATCAATCCCGATATTGTCACCCTGTCGAAATCACTCAGTGGCTATGGGCTCCCCTTCGCAGTGGTACTTTTCCGCCCCGAACTGGACCAGTGGAAACCGGGAGAGCATAACGGCACATTCCGTGGCAACAACATGGCATTCGTCACCGCCAAAGCGGCCATTGACCATTACTGGAGTGATGAGCAGTTCTCCAAACAGATCAAAGCCCGCGGGGAATACATATCCAAACGCCTCCGGGGCATCGTAGACAAATACGGTGAAGGCAAGTTCACTACCCGCGGGCGTGGTATGTTTCAGGGCATTAACTGCGTCAACGGCGATATCGCCGGCAAGATTACCCGCAAAGCTTTCAAGCGGGGACTGATCATCGAAACCAGTGGTGCCGATGATCAGGTGGTCAAGTTTCTGTGTCCGCTGACCATCAACGAAGGAAACCTGAAAAAAGGAATCGACATCGTTGAGGAAAGCATCAAGGAAGTGTGTTCCGAGGAAGGGCCGATACCGGAAGCGCACAACTACTTTGCGGATACCCGGAAAACCGCCGTTTGAAGGCATTTTAGCTGATTTATTAATTGAAACAGGAAACACAAATGATCGTCAGAGATCTTGAAGAAGCCGAAAAGTCCAACCGCCGCATTGTTTCCCCTGCGGGAAACTGGGAAAGCGTGCGTCTGCTACTGAAAGACGACAATATGGGATTCTCTTTCCATATTACGACAATCTACGAAGGCGCCGATTTCCAGATGCACTACCAGAACCACCTTGAATCGGTGTATTGCGTCAGCGGAGAAGGCGAAGTGGAAACCATTGACGATGGCAAGAAATACCCGATCAAACCGGGAACCATCTACATTCTGGACAAGCATGACAAGCATTTCCTGCGCGCATTCAAGGAGATGAAACTGGCCTGCGTGTTCAACCCGCCCCTGAATGGCAAGGAAGTTCACAACGCCGAGGGCGCCTACGAGCTTTATGCAGAGCCCATTTCTGAATAGCTGATCTTGAGATACCAGGGAATGACAGCAACAGCAGAGGCACTCATGAATGAGGACGACATCGTCGAAATGAAAGCAGTGATCCAGGCTCGTATCGAGTTCCTGCTGGTAATGATCGACGAAAATGCCCGGAGTGCCTCCTCCAGCGGCATCCACCCGAACGACATGTTCGAGTCAGCCGGCCGCGCCGATGGTCACCCTGTTGCAGAAGATGCCATCCGACAGGCACAACAAGAATTAACCCAATTGACACGCAACCTGAGCTGGTTAGAATCTGACCGTGGCGGAGTGTGCGAACTTTGCGGCCGCAACATCCCGCTGGAAAGGTTGAAAAGGGTGCCCACCACCCGAACGTGTTCAAACTGCGCCTAACAGCCAGCAACCGAGGAACGTTATGAGACAACATACTGTGGAGAAAATTGGCGGTACATCCATGAGTGATTATGCCGCGGTGAGAGACAACATCATTTTCAAGCCACAACACAGCGACAGCCTTTACCACCGGATCTTTGTCGTTTCGGCTTACGGGGGTATTACCAACAAGCTGCTGGAACACAAAAAGACCGGAAAACCGGGGATTTACGGTTTGTTCTCCAGCAGCCTGGAGGACAACAGCTGGGAAGAAGCGCTGGAGAATCTCCGTAACGAAATGCATTCTATCAATCAATCACTGTTCCCCGAACGGGACCTTCTGGAAGAGGCGAATAACTTTATCGACAACCGCCTTAATAATGCCAA
>JAWVYU010000129.1:0-12478 GCA_033722575.1 Ketobacteraceae bacterium
GAACCCGGGGTGCTGCCACCCACATTGGCATGATGGGCACGGTTGGCCACAAACCCCATCAAGGTGATGCCATTGAAAACCGGGGCTATCAGGGTGATGTCCGGCAAATGGGTACCGCCCTTGTAAGGGTCGTTAAGTACGATCATGTCATCGGGCTGCCACTGGATCTGGCGCACGATATCCGCCATGGCGTAGGCCATACTGCCCAGGTGGACAGGAATATGGGCAGCCTGGGCACAAAGACCACCGTTCACGTCAAACACAGCGCAGGAAAAGTCCAGCCGGTCCTTGATATTGGGCGAAAACGCAGACCGTCGCAGCATCGCACCCATTTCGTCACAAACGGACTCGATCCGGCTAGAAAAAATACCCAACTCAATTGGATTCATGCTATCTCTCCCTCATTGATTCCGGCAATCTACCCCAATCCTCCATTGCGCGCCAATCGCACCCGCGACAGCCTGAGGTGCTAAACCGCCATAGATTGCGATTCATATCGATTAGGACTATCATTACTTCTTTACGGCAGCAGAAGCTGCCTTTTTTGTTTATGGCGGGAAATTACTCGACACCGCACGGAGTAGAAAAAAGATTCATGGCAGCAAAAGGTTTAATGTCAACCTATGCTCCCCTCCCGGTAACCTTCGAAAAGGGAGAAGGAGTCTGGTTATATGACACGGATGGCAACAAATATCTGGACGCACTAACCGGCATCGCCGTGTGCGGCCTGGGCCACGCACACCCGGATGTGACACGCACCATCGCCGAGCAGACCGGCCGTTTAATGCATACCTCCAACTTTTACCACATTGCCCACCAGGAGGCTCTTGGCGAAAAGCTTGCCAGCATGTCTGGAATGGATGCCTGCTTCTTCACCAATTCCGGCGCTGAAGCTAACGAGTGCGCCATCAAACTGGCCCGTCTGTACGGCAACCGCCAGGATATCGAAACCCCCACTATTATCGTGGCCGAAGGCGCCTTCCACGGCCGCACCATGGCCACTCTCACAGCCACTGGCAGCCGCAAGGTTCGTGCCGGCTTTGAACCTTTGGTACAGGGTTTTGTGCGGACCCCCTTCAACGATCTCAATGCCGTTGAGACCATCGCAAAAAATAATAACAGCGTGGTGGCAGTGATGGTGGAACCTGTGCAGGGCGAAGGCGGCATCCGCGTTCCTGACGAAGGCTATCTTCGTGGGCTGAGAAAAATCTGCGATGACAACGGCTGGCTGCTGATTCTTGATGAAGTGCAAACGGGCAATGGCCGTACCGGCAAGTATTTTGCCTACCAGCATGAAGGGATTTATCCCGATATCGTGACCACTGCCAAGGGGCTGGGCAACGGCTTTCCCATCGGGGCCTGCCTGGCCAAGGGCACGGCCGCAACATTATTTCAGCCAGGCAACCACGGCACCACCTATGGCGGTAACCCCCTGGGCTGTGCCACGGCGATCACCGTCATTGATACCCTCATAAAGCACAACCTTATGGAGCGTGCCACAGAATTGGGTGAACGCCTGCTACAGCGTTTTCGGGACGAGCTGGGCAAAAACAAGATGATAAACGCGGTTCGCGGTAAAGGGCTGATGATTGGCATTGAGCTCAGCCGGCCCTGCGGCGACCTGATGAAAAAAGCACTGGATAAAAAACTGCTGATCAATGTGACCTCTGACAAGGTAGTACGTTTACTACCCCCATTGATCATGACCGATGAGGAAGCCGACCTGATAGCTTCATCGGTTATCGACGTTATTCAGGAATGGACGGCAGCGCAGTAAGCTGCCGTTCCTCCCGACATAACCGCTTTATGGACCCTAACGTTAAAAGGCAAGTGCCATGACAGAACCACGGCATTTTTTGACCCTATTGGATTTTACTCCCGCAGAGCTGCGGGCTTTGATTCACCGGGCCTCGGAACTCAGCAAAATGCTCAAGGCCGGGAAAACCCACGAGCCCTTCAAAAACAAAGTGCTCGGCATGATTTTTGAGAAATCCTCCACCCGCACCCGCGTATCCTTTGAGAGTGCCATGATACAGTGTGGCGGCGGGGCCCTGTTCCTGTCACCCCGGGATACCCAGCTGGGCCGCGGCGAACCGGTGGGCGACACGGCGCGGGTTCTTTCCCGCATGGTGGACATCATCATGATCCGTACTTTTGAACACGAAAAGCTGGAAACCTTTGCACGGTATTCTGATGTTCCGGTGATCAATGCGTTAACCGACACCTTCCACCCCTGTCAGCTGATTGCCGACATGCAAACCTTTCTTGAGCACCGCGGCGATATCCGTGGCAAAACGGTGGCATGGGTGGGTGATGGCAACAATATGTGCCATTCCTATATTAACGCCGCAAAGCAATTCGACTTTCAGTTACGCATTGCCTGCCCGGGCGGTTTTGAGCCCAACGCTCAACTGGTGGAAGACAGCCAGGATCGCGTCACCATACTCCGGGACCCAAAACAGGCAGTGGATGGCGCCCACCTGGTTGTAACCGACGTTTGGGCCAGCATGGGGCAGGAAGTAGAGCAGGAACACCGGATGAATGCCTTCGATGGCTTTCAGGTGAACCCGCAGCTGATGGACCTGGCCCACGAAGACGCTCTCTTCATGCATTGCCTGCCAGCACACCGGGGTGAGGAAGTCAGCGAGGAAATGTTGGAAGATCCCCGGGCAGTTATCTGGGATGAAGCTGAAAACCGCCTCCATGCCCAGAAAGCCCTGATGGAAATGCTGCTGGGTACCTGGCGCCCGTCCTGACGGGCGCCGCCCCTGCGGCCACTGCAAAACATGACAGAAGATATTGCCCAGCACACTCTGCCGCTTGAACAGGACAGTGGTTTCAGCCGGGAAATCACCATAGAATCCTGCGCCCTGGATGGGGAGCATTATCAGGTGCGTGGTCAGCTCACCGATATTCGCAGAGATTACGAAAATCCCGACCAATTCATCATCGTCCATTGTATTGTGGCGCGCCTCAGCATCAATGTGAAAACCAACTGCATCACCAAAGCCGAATTCGGACTGCCCAAAATGGCGTTCCAGGAGATGTGTGAAAAGCTTCCCAAGGGCCCGGAACACCTTGAGGGTGTGGATATTACCCGGGGCCTGAGCTTTAAACTGAAAGAACTGTACGGTGGAAAACGGTCCTGCTTCCATCTGTCATCCCTGCTACAGGCCATGGTGCCCTCCCTGACCCAAACCCGCTCATGGAATTTTGACTTTAAAACCATGGATGCCGGTCTTCCCCCGGAAAAGGTGCCCGGAGCGATGGATGCCATGCTGGCCAATGTCAAAAACAGCTGCCATGCCTGGGATCAAACCTCTGGAGGCATTACCCGGGATTTCGCACAGGGCAACTACGAGCCCATGCTTGAACGGACTTCGCCCCGTTTGCTGGGTCGCTGGAAACAGTGGTCGAACCAGGAAGACGAATAGCGCACAAAAAAAGAGAAGCAAAAGCTTCTCTTTTTCAGGTGTCTGCTGCTTTGTTGTTTGTTGCGCAGCGATGTTTTTTCTATCCCTGGCGGGTCATACGAACCCGTTCCACCGCATCACACCAGCCTGAATACAAACGATCCCTGACATCATCCTTCATTTTGGGCGACACATGGCGCTCGCAGTGCCACAGTTCGCTGATTTCCTCCAGTGACTTGTAGATACCGGTCTGCAGCCCCGCCAGATAAGCCACACCAAGGGCCGTAGTTTCAATTACCGCCGGACGATCAACATCCACGTTCAGTATGTCACTGAGAAACTGGACCACCCAGTTATTGGCCACCATACCGCCATCCACCCGCAGGGCCGTGGGTTTGCCTGCGCCGTCTTTTTCCATGGCGCGAATCAGATCCTTGGTCTGATAGGCTACCGACTGGAGCCCCGCCGTGACGATGGCCGCAATACCGGTGTCCCGGGTCAAACCGAAAATGGCACCACGGGCATTGGGATCCCAGAATGGCGCACCAAGACCGGTAAAGGCCGGCACCAGATAGACATTGTGTTCAGCGCCTGTTTCTTCCGCCAGAGCCTCTGTTTCCCGGGCATGCTTGATAAGCTCCAGACCATCACGCAGCCATTGCACCGCAGCACCGGCCACAAAAATGCTGCCCTCCAGCGCGTATGTGGTTTTACCATTCAGGCGGTAGCCAATGGTGGTGAGCAGTTTGTGATTTGATTTAAGGGCTTCCTCACCGGTATTCAGCACCATAAAACAACCGGTGCCATAGGTGCTTTTGATCATTCCCGGCCGGAAACAGGCCTGGCCAATGAGTGCCGCCTGCTGATCACCGGCGATACCTGCAATCTTGATACTGTCGCCCAGAATTTCCTTTTCGGTTTCGCCGAAATCGGCCGCGCAGTCCTCTACCTCCGGAAGCAATGCCTCCGGAATGGTAAACAGCTCAAGGAGATCCTTGTCCCAGCACTGTTCGTGAATGTTATAAATGCAGGTACGGGAAGCATTGGTGGCATCGGTCTTGTGGCTCTTGCCGTCGGTCAGCCGCCACAGCAGGAAGGTATCAATGGTACCAAAGGCAAGCTCCCCCGCTTCTGCCCTCGCTCTCACACCTTCCACATTATCCAGTATCCATTTGATTTTGGTTGCCGAGAAGTACGGGTCAATCAGCAGGCCGGCTTTGCTCTGCACAATATCATCATAACCCTGCTCCTTGAGGCCTGAGCAATACTCCGAAGTGCGGCGATCCTGCCATACAATAGCCGGGTACACCGGCTTTCCGGTTTCACGATCCCAGATCACGGTAGTTTCCCGCTGATTGGTTATTCCGATGCCGGCAATATCGGAAGCCGACACATTGCTCTGGCTCAGCGCCTCCCGGCACACTTCCAGCGTCGTGCTCCAGATTTCCTCCGGATCATGCTCCACCCAGCCATCATCGGGAAAATGCTGTTTGAACTCCCGCTGCGAGGTAGTGATGATAAGCCCACGCTCGTCGAAAATAATGGCCCGGGTGCTGGTCGTGCCCTGATCAATAGAAAGAAGATAATGCGCCATTTGTCGCTTTCCTTATTTGTTTCAGCCGTTATTGTTGTTGCCAGTAAAAGTCCATCATTGTTGGTTCACCACAATATTGCGGCAATATGTGCCTTTCGCAACATAGCCGACTTGTGGTCATTTACGGTAGAATGCAGCCACCAACAAGAGAGCTGTTCGGAAATAACCTGCATTTTGACATGCCGTCATACCGAAAAGGCTCCATATGAGAACACCGGATATCGCGAGATACCCTATTATTCTCAAGGGATGAATAGTTGCCTGCTGTGGACGCCCCCCGCCTGACTGCTATTCTGTATACATATTTTCGTTTTGGAACCTACTTAAGACCACCAATATGACCAGTTTGTCCCAACAAGCCCGCCATGAACAAATCGTCGAACTCGTCTCCGCAAAAGGATTCGTCTCCATCGATGACCTGGCGAGCCATTTTGATGTTACCCCGCAAACCATGCGCCGGGATATTAACACGCTGGCCAGTGAAAATCGTTTACGCCGGTTTCATGGCGGTGCCAGTGCCGCGCCGAGCACCCAGAATACCGAATATACCAAGCGCAAACATCTGCAGTCCCCGGAAAAGGCCCGCATTGCTAACCGCGTTGCGCAGCATATACCGGATCACGCGTCCCTGTTTATTAATATCGGCACCACCAACGAAGCCATCGCCAAAGCCCTGTTAAACCATACCGGCCTGAAAATCATCACCAACAACCTTCATGTGGCCGCGATTGTCAGCGGCAAGGAAGATTTCGATGTGATCATTGCGGGCGGTAAAGTCCGCAGCCGTGATGGCGGTATCATCGGCGAGGCCACTATGGATTTTATCAAGCAGTTCCGGGTCGATTTCGGCATTATCGGTATCAGCGGTATCGACGAGGACGGCTCCCTGCTGGACTTTGATTACCAGGAAGTCCGGGTTTCCCAGGCTATTATCGCCAATTCCCGCGAAGTCATTCTGGCCGCCGACAACACCAAGTTCACCCGTCAGGCCATGATCCGTCTCGGCGACTTCAATGATATCGACACCCTGGTCTCTGACAAGATGCCGGAAAAACATTTCCTCAACCTTATCAAGCAGGCCGAAGCCGATATTCTGGTGGCGGAGGAAGACGATTTCTGAAGGCCACCTGTCGGGCTCACAGGCTCATGCCAAGGGCCCGGCAATAACCCCGCCCCGTCAGCAACATTACCCGCAATTCCCCATTGACCACTGGCTATCAGCCATTGCCAAAGCAGATTTGGCGACTTATTCGAGCCGTAAATGTTCGTTTTCACACATCGATATCACCGGTATCTCCCCCGAGCCCTGTCGCAGGCTCAGAAAAACCCGCCCACAAAGCCTTAAACCCGTACATTTGTACCAGGTTTCCCTTCGTTTGGCGTCTATAAAACCCGATGAATATAACCAATTTTCATATTAGAACACATATTTACATAACCATCGACTACAGACACATAATTTTCACTAATTTTCGTTTGAGAATGCTAGTGAAAACAGATAAGCTACATCCATTAATTAAACGCAAACGGTGGTTTTCATTTAACCGTTTCAGGGATATACGCAACGATTGATGTACGCAATGATTAAAGTCAGCGCAGCGCAAAGCGCATTGTGCTGAACCATGATTGAATCAATATACAAGTATTGCAGTGAATGATATGACAAACGCAGTAACGCCAATCAGCCCAAAAAGTTCAGAGCACGCCGAGATTTACGATCTGTTTATTGTTGGCGGCGGTGTGAACGGTGCTGGCATCGCCGCAGACGCACAGGGTCGTGGTCTGAAGGTGATGCTTTGTGAGCAAAACGACCTGGCACAGGCCACCTCCTCGGCCAGCAGTAAACTGATCCACGGCGGACTGCGCTATCTTGAGCACTATGAATTCCGGCTGGTACGGGAAGCGCTCGCGGAAAGAGAAGTGCTGTTGAAAAACGCACCCCACCTGATCAAGCCGCTGCGTTTCATACTCCCGCACCGGCCCCATCTGCGTCCGGCCTGGATGATTCGCATTGGTCTGTTTCTGTATGACCATCTGAGCACGCGCAACCAGCTGCCCGGTTCAAAGGGTGTAAAACTGTTCGCGGACGACGACAGCAACCCGCTGAACAATTCCATTGAATACGGCTTTATGTATTCCGACTGCCGGGTGGATGATTCCCGCCTGGTGGTGGCCAACGCACTGTCTGCTGAGGAAAACGGCGCAAAAATCCTGACCCGCACCCGCTGTCAGAGCGCCTACCGCAAGGACGGGCTGTGGCACGTTTCCATGGAAGATATCGACACCGGGAAAATTACCTATTGCCGTGCACGGGGACTGGTGAATGCTTCAGGCCCCTGGGCACAGAAATTTATTGAAACCAAACTGCGGGCCAAGTCACCCCGTGGCGTCCGCCTGATCAAGGGCAGCCACTTTGTGGTACCGAAAATGTACGACGGAGATCAGGCGTACATACTGCAGAACGAAGACCAGCGCATCGTATTTGTGATTCCCTATAACAATGACTTCACCATGGTTGGCACCACGGACAAGGAATACAAGGGCGATCCGAAAGATGTGGCCATGGATAGTGAAGAGCGTGACTACCTGTTGGATATCGTCAACAAGCATTTTGAAAAGCAGATTTCTGCGGACGATATTGTGTGGGACTGGTCCGGTGTGCGCCCCCTGTGTGACGATGAATCCAGTTCTCCCTCGGCCATCACCCGCGATTACACCCTGGAGCTGGAGACGGACGACCACGACAAGGCGCCCCTGCTGAGCATTTTCGGTGGTAAGATCACCACTTACCGAAAACTGGCAGAAGCCGCAGTGGCTACCCTGGAGCCTTTCTATCCCCAGATGGGTAAAGCCTGGACGAGGGAAGCGCCCCTGCCTGGCGGCGATATTGATATCGACTTCGCCCAGTGGATGGAGACCATCAGGAAGAGTTATCCCTGGCTGAGTGACCGCCATCTGGAACGGGTCTGTAATGCCTACGGTTCCCGGGTACATCAGGCCCTTGGCGGTGCTCAATGCGAGAAAGATCTTGGCGAGCATTTCGGTGCCGACCTCTATGCCAGAGAGGTGGACTACCTGATACGTGAAGAATGGGCCCGCAGTGCGGAAGATATCATCTGGCGTCGCAGCAAACTGGGCCTGTACCTGGACAAGGACCAGGTTCAACACCTGGAAGACTACGTAAAGCAAAGAATACCGCCTCTGATGGAGCTGAAAAAGCTGGAAGATCCCGGCTTCAGAAAAGTCAGCGGCTGACGATTTTACCCCTACCTCACTCTTGTGGTTCGGCTAAGACCCTCCCCCTTGGGTCTTAGCCTTTTTTTTTGTATGGTAGGCAGTAATTCACTTCGCAGGCTGTTCACATGGCTAGGCTCGAACTCAAACATTTACGTTCCCTGGTGGCAATTCGCGAAACCGGCAGCCTGGTAGAGGCTTCCCAGCAGGTCCACCTGACCCAGTCAGCCCTCTCCCACCAGCTGAAAGAACTGGAAGAGAGACTGGGAACCGCCGTGGTGGTGCGCAAAAGCAAACCCCTGAAGTTTACCCGCGCCGGAGAACGCCTTCTGGTGCTGGCGGATCAGATACTGCCCCTGGTGACCAATTGCGAAAACGACATCAGCCAGATGTTTGAAGGCGGTAACGAGAGACTGCATATCGCCATTGAATGCCACAGCTGTTTTGACTGGCTGATGCCCACGCTGGATGAGTTCCGCCGGCATTTTCCGAAAGTGGAACTGGACCTCCTGGCGGGCTTCAACTTCGCACCGCTTCCAGCCCTGGCGAAGGGAGAGCTGGACCTGGTAATTACGTCGGACCCTCAGGCGCTGCCGGATGTGGAATACATTCCGCTGTTTCGCTATGAAAGTCTGTTGTGTGTCGGCAAAGGGCACCCCCTGGCGGACAAGGACTTTATTGAGCCGGAGGATATCCAGCATGACACGCTGATTATCTATCCGGTAGAAAAGGACCGCCTGGATATCTACAAATATTTTCTGACACCCGCAGGCATACACCCCTCCAACCATCGTACCTGCGAGCTGACCATCATGATGGTGCAGCTGGTTGCCAGTAACCGTGGTATTGCAGCATTGCCCAACTGGGCAGCCCATGAATACCTGAAAAAGGGTTACATCCGCGCCAAGCCGCTGGGCCCGAACGGCGTATGGGCTACCCTGTATGCAGCAGTTCGCAAACAGGCTTCCTCCACCGATTACATGAGCAGGTTTCTGGACACCGCCAGACGCATATCGCTGGAAACCCTGTCCGGTGTCCTGCCACCGGATTTGCCTCCTGCTGACTGACCACTTCAGCGGGTAATGGAATCATCCACAATGTGGTACTGAACACAATCCCGGCCAGCCTCTTTCGCTTCATACAGGGCCTTGTCGGCGGCGTCAATCATGGCTTTTGAGTCCTCGTCCTTCGGGACCCAGCCCGCCACCCCCATGCTCACGGTCAGACGCGGGGCAGCCCGGGAGTATTCGTGGGGTATATTAAGCCGGCGAATGGCTTCCAGCAATTTGTCACACACTATCTTGACCCCGGTAACATCGGTTTCCGTCAGGAGGATGGCAAACTCTTCACCACCGTAACGGGCCACCATGTCTGTATTGAGCCGGACATTTTTCAACAATTCATCAGCGACATGCTTCAAGGCTTCGTCACCCTTGAGGTGTCCGTAATTGTCGTTATAGGCCTTGAAAAAATCCACATCCACCAGTACCACAAAGATGGGCTGCTGCTTCTGGGCGAAGGCTCGGTAGAGCAGTTCGAACTTCACATCAAAGTGGCGCCGGTTGGCCACCTCCGTCAAGCCATCTTCCATGGCTTTTTTGGTAAGATCCTGATTGATGGCGCGCAGGTAGTCTTCCTGAACCTTTACGTAATCCACCAGACTATCACACTCCCTTGAAAGGTCACCGATTTCATCCCCGCGATTATTTTCCAGTCGCAGGCTGTAATTGGCCGTTTCACGAATCCTGCGCAAATGGCCACGCATGTCAGACAATGGGTTGAGCACCAGACGCTGCAGCACCACTCGCAGCAACAGCATGGTAATGGTGGCCACGATAAAAACCACTACGGTTACCGAGTCCAGCAGATCATTGTCGTAGATGGCATCCGAAAGGCTGACCCTGATCAGCGCCACGGGATTCCCATCCTCACCCCTGAGCCAGCGATAACCGTGGCCATTGTCCCGGTAGATTTCCTCGTCTCCGAGCTTGTCAATCTGCGGGGCCAGGGCAGCCAGGGTTTTGTCATTTCCCACGCTCTCCATCAAATAGAGACTGAACGACTGTTGCGTGGTTTCGGAAAGCAAATCCACAATATCCGGCGTAACTGCCCTCAGCATGACCAGCGTGCCCCTGGGAACACCTTCCGGTTCGGTGGGCATAATGGAAACCCTTGCGGCTATCAGCAGATACTCTTCACCGATCAGGTACTCTTTACGGACGACAGCCTCGCGGCGTTTTTCATCAGGAAGTTCCAGAGCCAGCTGCGCCAGATCAAAACCGTCCGGAAACAGCCGGGACACCGGAAATTCCTGGTCCTCTTCCGGCGTTGCCATATGTCCACCCGACCATATCACCTCACCCTGCCGGTCAAAAATCAGAACAGCATTCAGCAGCAGACTTTCGAAGGTATCCGAAATAAAATTACTGGCGATATACTCCGGATCGCGCGTGTTGACGTATTCCCAGGTGTCATCCCAGACGCCATAGTCGTAGGCAAGCCGTGACACCTCCACCTTCTGGTATTCAAGGGCCCGGACCACCCGTTCCATTTCGTTGAAATCTGACTGGCGCTGCAATGATTTCAGTTCCGGGATATCAAAGAAAACCCTTTCCGCTGTGAGAATCGTGAGCAGCAGGACGTAGACGGCCACCAGCAATAATGTGATTTTGTTATTCAGATTCATTATTCAGGTGCTCAGGTTGATTCACGCATGCTTTGCAGCCGCGGCCACATGAAACTGAATTTGGCACCACCCAGCGCATCGCTGGCTCCCACTTTTACCTTACCACCATGCCAGTAGGCGATCCGGGCGACAATCGAAAGCCCCAACCCGTAACCACCGGATGCCCGGGTACGGCTGTCATCCAGCCGGGTAAATGGCTGAAAGACCCGTTTACGATCCTCCTCACTGATACCCGGGCCATCATCTTCCACGTCAATCCGGAAAATATCACCAATGACATTATAGGAAATACGAACCCGGGATTCCGCATAGCGCAGCGCATTGCCCACATAGTTCTGGATAACGCGGTGGACATATCGCTCTTCGCCCTCGGCCTCACGCTTATCGGCCACCACATCCGGCGGATGATATTCCACGGTGATCCCTTTGCCCAGCGCATTGGTTTCGCGAACTATCTGCTCCAGCAGCACATTGATATCAATCATGGTGAAATCAAGCACCGGGGTACCTTCTTCCAGTTTGGAATAGGTAAGAATCTCGTCAATCAGGCGGTCCAGCTGCTCAATATCTTCGTCTATATCTTCCAGGGCGCGGATGCGGCGGGCTTCTTCATCTTCATCCGCCAGCATTTCAAGACCAAAACGAATCCGGGCAACCGGGGTTCTCAGTTCATGGGATACGGCCCGGGTCAATTCTTTCTGGGAGCTGATCAGGCGCTGGATATGATCCGCCATGCCATTCACGGTCACGGCCAGCTGCGCAATGGCATGGGAACCATCCACGGGAGCGCGGGCGTCAAGATCACCGCCGCGGATCCGAAGCACTGCCTTTTCCAGGCGCAGCAACTGTTGCTCCAGCGGTTTCACCAGCCAATACACCGCCAGCCCCACCAGCACAACGGCCAGCATCAGGATAAAACCCAGCAGCTCAATGGGATACCAGTTGAAAAGTTCCTGGGGACCCACCTTGAGAATTTCGCCGGTCTGGGGAATCAGCACCATGGCAGAAATCAGCGAACCCCCGCCCCGTTGGTCGGCGAACTGTGCAACAGCTTCATGCTGGTGAAACAGCCGGACTTTCTGCGATTCGTTCAGGTCCACCTGATGTGGCGGCAGCCGCTTTACCGGAAAGCTGAACGATTCATTCAGTGAGGCAATGGTGGCGTCCCACTCTTCCATGGGTGTACGGGACAGCTTGTCCACCACCAGCAGGGCCACACCTTTGGCCTGCTCTTCGGTAATCTGCTCACTCTCGCCATAGAGATAGGTGTCGGGTTCCGACAGTAACCTGGCAATGCCAACGCCCACTCTGTCCGCTTCCCGATAGCGCATGACAATATCACCCTCATCAAGAACGGCTCTTTCTTTTTCACTGAGCGCCAGCTCCTTTGAGGATTTCAGATCAATACGCATATTGAACATGCGGGACAGCAGTTTGACCCATTGCTCCCGCTTGTCCGCCGACCGGGTTTCAATGCTTTCCACCATAAGCTTCATGGGACCGCTGGCAATATCATCGCGGAAATACTGAAGCCGGAAATAATTGGTGGTC
>JAWVYU010000130.1:0-12383 GCA_033722575.1 Ketobacteraceae bacterium
ACTGGTGGATTGCATCTGGTAGGCTGCCACCACATCGGTGCACTCGGTGGGGCCGTAACTGTTAATGAGCTGACAACCACTGGCATCCAGCCAGTCCTTCAGGGCCTCCACACGAATGGGTTCGCCCCCCAGCACCAGGTAACGCATGGAACTGAAAGGGTAACCGGCATGACTGGTTCGCTCGGCAACGGCATAAAAGGCACTGGGAGCACAGTTGACAACAGTGACCTGTTTGTCGTGCAGGGTATCGGCAATAGCCTCCATATCGTAATGTTCCATTTCCGGAATCACGATTCGGGCACCGTTTACCAGCGGTGCAAACAGGTTTTTCTGGGTCAGATCGAACCCGAATGCACTCACCAAAAGGCAACGATCAGCATCAGACAAATCCAGCTGGTTTTCGTACCAGGCCAGCAGGTTGGATTCTCCACGGTGATATACGGCAGCGCCTTTGGGCTGGCCGGTGGAACCGGAGGTGTAAATGATATAAATCAGATCGTCCGCTTGCGGCAGCGTATCGGGCAATGCTGAACTGAACCGGTCCAGACTGGTTTCATCCAGACAAATACTGTGTGTCGCCCCCAGATCAACAGCATCCTGTTCCAGACGGTCCACCACACAGCGTTGGGTTAACAGAACCGGTGCCTGGCTGTCGGCAATCATATAGGCCAGTCGCTCGCCGGGGTAATTGGAATCCATGGGCACGTAGGCAGCGCCCGCTTTCAATACCCCCATAACGGCAGCAAGCATGTCCACGGAACGATCCAGACAGATCCCTACCCGGTCGCCCCGCTTGACGTCGCGATCCCGTAGCAGGTTTGCAATCTGACTGGATTTTTCATCCAGGGCCCGGTAGCTGACCTGTGCCCTGCCCATTTCCACTGCCACCGCATCCGGCGTCTGGCTGGCCTGGGCCAGGAACCGATCAACAACCGTTTTTTCCGGTGGCGGTAATACAGCGGTCTGGATCCATTCTTCAAGCTGCTTCTGTTTTTCGTCAGGCAGCACGTATTCCAGCTCGGCAATAGAGCGGGATCCGTTCACGATCTGCTCCGACAAATAGTTTACCCGGTCAACAAAGCGCAGGTCCGCGAACAGGTTGGACAGATAAATGAAGACCAGCTCTATCCAGCCATCCTGATCATGTACCACAAACTGGATGGGGCCATCCTGAACCTGGGGACAGGGCGTGGTAATGATAGGTGTACCGTGCAGTTCCAGATTGGGAATAAAGTTGTAATAGTTAAACATAAAGTTCAGCCGGCCCTGGGGCAGAATACGGCGCTGTTGCAACAGCGAGATATCTGCATATTTGCGCAGGCTGCGCTTGTAGTTCTTGATAAATTCAAACAGGTCTTCCACTGAGCTGCTGGTTTCAAACAGTGACTGCGGGAAGATCACAGGCAGCAACTGGAAATAGTTACCGAAGGTCATCTTGTGTTTGCCACCACGCCCTGCCAGCACCTCAGTCATATAAAAATCCGACTCACCGCGGCAATAGACGTTGATCAGCAAGCCGTAAATGGCTTTGAAGTACAGGGATGGGTGAATACCCAGTTCCTCGCAATAGGCCTTTACTTTGTGCCAGTGTTCATCACTCACCCGAAGCCTTTTTTCCACGCGGCGGGCAAGTTTGGCCTGCTCCTCGCACTGCGGCGGTATGGAAAAGTCCAGTGCCTCTACCGTTTTGCTGACGTCTTTCCAGTAAGCCAGGGTTTCCGGCTTGTCCATGCGCACCCGGTTCTCCGGGATATGTTCGAAAAACATGGGGGGAATCGCAGGCGCCTTGATGCCTGCCTTCATGGCATTGGCCACCTGGACATTACAATACCCGTGCAATGCCATACCCACACCATCTGCCACCAGGTGGTTCATGCGGAAGCAGAGCATGTGACGGCCGCCGTCGAGTTTGTAAACCCGGTATTCCGTCAGCTCGTCTTTGGTAACATCATAGGGGCGCCATACCCATTCTTCGGCAATATCCTGAGCTTCGCGGGTGGTCAGGGTCCGGTCGGACAGATCCACATACTCCATCTCAAGGGTTTTGTGTTTGCGAATACAATGGAACGCCACATCGGTGTAGGGCAGATCGGATTCCAGAATAAAGCAGCGCAGCAGAGGCTGTTCGTCTATCAGCTTCTGCGCCGCCTGCTTCCATATTTCCAGATCAAACTTCCCGTCAGTAATCAGGTGATAACCCATGCTGTTCTTCAGGCTCTCGGGCTCCAGCAGAGCATCCAGGTACTGATCGCGCTGCATGGGCGACAGGGGAAACAGCTCGAATTCTTCAGGGTCCACATTCAGGGCTTCATAAAGCTCTTTCTGATCAAGCACCTCAATATTGTCGATACAGGCTTCCGGATCACCCAGCATCTGGTCAAGGATACGGTTGAAATGCCGCATCATCTGTTCAACGGTGGATGCCCTGAACAGGTCTGTGTTGTATTCAACAACACCGCCAATTTCTGCGTCATTTTCCTGAAGGATCAGGGAAAACTCGTATTTTGCGGTTTTCTGTTCACGGTAAACCGGGGTAAGTGATAAGCCGGCGAACTCCGCACCCAGCTGCTCCTGGGGTGTGTTCTGCAGGGCAAAGCCCACCTGGGCACCGGGAGAATGTTCCGCTGAGCGGTTCAGCTTCAGGGTATCCGCCAGCACATCTGCCGGCATGTCCTGATGGGCATAGGCGCCCAAAGCCGCTTCTTTCACCCGCTGCAGGTAATCAATCACTTTCGGATTACCATCCAGGCGGGTACGTATTACCAGACCATTGATAAAAAAGCCGATCAGGTTTTCGATTTCCGCCCGGTTGCGTCCGGCAATGGGAATACCCACGCAGATATCATCCTGGCTGCAATAGCGGCCCAGCAATACCTGATAAGCACCCATCAGCACCATAAAAGGTGTGACATCATACTGCTCACAAAAGGCATTAACAGCGGCCGTACGCTCCTGCCCCAAAGACAGCGGGAAATGGGCGCCGTTAAAGGTTTGCTGTTTCGGACGCGGGAAGTCGGTAGGCAGGCGCAATACTTCCGGGGCATCCTGCAGCGCTTCCAGCCAGTAGTTTTTCAGTCGTGCCAGCACTTCACCCTGAAGCCAGTTGCGTTGCCACACGGCAAAATCCCGATACTGTATCTCAAGGGGTTGCAGGGGTGATGGCTCGCCCTTGAGAAATGCCTGATAGAGGGCCGTCAGTTCCTGAATAAAGATACTGATGGACCAGCCATCCGACACAATATGGTGCATATTGATCAGCAGCACATGATCGTCGTGGCCCGCACGCAGCAGCGTGGTGCTAATCAACAGATCATTTTCAAGGTCGAACACCTTGTTGGCATCGGCGTCCACCTGCTGATGAATGGCCTTTTCAACATCGGGTGCATCGCTGATATCGATGATGTTCGACTGCCATTGAGGCACATCACGAATAATGAGTTGCGGTTCGCCTTCCTCGGCGCCGAAATTGGTACGCAGCACTTCATGGCGCCGGATAATTTCCGTAAGCGCCTGATCCAGCACTTCAATATTCAGTGGGCCGCGAACACGCATGGCGGCAGGCATATTGTATTCAGCACTGCCCTGATTAAGCTGATCAATAAACCACAGCCGGTGCTGGGCGAAAGACAGCACGTTGCTGTCTTCATCGGCACAGGGTTCAATAGGCGGTGCCTTGTCCAGGTTGCCTGCATCGGATGCCCGGCCGATTTTCTGCACCAGCTGCTCAATGGTAGGACCTTCAAACAGTGCCCGCACTGACAGCTCCACACCGAATTGCTGGCGAATCCTGGAAACCACCTGGGTTGCCAGCAGGGAATGACCACCAATACTGAAGAAATCCGATTTCACGCCCACCTTGTCCAGCTTCAGCACCTTGCTCCAGATATCAGCAATCTGCTGTTCACTGGCATTCCTGGGTGCCACAAAATCATCACCCGCGTCCCCTACCACCGGATCAGGCAGGGCCTTGCGATCCACCTTGCCATTGGGCGTCAGAGGCCATGCCGCCAGTTCCATAATGGCTGCTGGAACCATAAATGCCGGCAGTTGCTGTTGCAGCTTTTGTTTGAGTGCCGGAACATCCAGCGACCGGCTGGTAACCACGTAGGTTACCAACAGATCATTTTTCACCAGCGTCATTGCATCAGATACGCCGGCTTCGGCTTTGATCAGCGCGTCAATCTCACCGGGCTCAATACGCAGGCCGCGCAGTTTCACCTGAAAATCTTTGCGGCCATGGTAAACCAGGGCCCCATCGGCGCGGTAATGCACCAGGTCGCCGGTGTGATACCAGCGCCCTTCGCCATAGAGGTTTTCGGTAAAAGTGGCAGCGTTCAGCGCATCATTACTGAGATAGCCTGCACCCACACCCATGCCGGCCACACGCAACTCACCGGTGGCGCCATTGGGCATCAGTCTGCCATGTTTGTCCACCACATAGAGTTGTGTGTTCTGCACGGGATGCCCGATGGGCAGCGTGTCACCATCGCCAAGCTCCGTCACCTGCCAGCTGGACACGACATCGGTACATTCGGTTGGGCCATAACTGTTGGTAATGGCACAGCGGGTTTCCGCGTGCGCAAGCCATGAGCTAAGCGCCTCTGCCCTGACAGGTTCGCCGCCCAGTACCAGGTGGCGTAAGCTGGTAAAGGGGTAACCCGGATGGGCATCAAGGCCAGCCACCGGGTAAAATGCACTGGGGGCACAGTTGACTATGGTGATTTGTTCCCGTTGGATAAGGTCCGCCACCCGTTCCGGATCGTAGTCGCCCTCTTCCGGCAGCACCAGAGTGCCGCCAGCCAGCAGCGGAGCAAAAAAGTTTTTCTGGGTAAGGTCAAAACCAATGGCACTGATCAGCAGAAAGCGGTCGTTGGCAGTAGCCCCGGTATTCTCCAGATACCATTGCAGCAGGTTCACCTCACCGCGATGATAAACCGCCGCGCCCTTGGGCTTGCCGGTGGAACCGGAGGTGTAGATCACATAGATCTGGTCCTCGCCTTTTACAGAAATGTCCGGTATTTCTTCCGCGCCCGATTCTTGCCCGGTCACTGCCTCGGCCAGTGCCTGGCGCAGACAGGTTTTGGTGTAGGGGATCTGGAGCCCGTCTTCATTGATCCGGTCCAGCACACACTGTTCTGTGACCAGCAATGATGCATTGCAATCCTGTGTGATATAGGCAATCCGCTCAGCGGGATAGGCCGGATCCACCGGTACGTAAACCGCGCCGGCTTTCAGAACACCCAGTATCAACCAGGGCAATTCCAGGGAGCGATCCACAGCAATGGCGACGCGTTCGCGTCTTTCTATTCCTTCTGATCGGAGCCAGCAGGCAAACCCGGTGCTGAGTTCATCCAGCATCTGATAGGTGAGGCTGCTGTCAGCAAATTTCACTGCCACAGATTCGGGCTGACGCTGGACCGTTCTGGCAAACAGGTCCAGCACGGATTCGCATTCAAGGGTGCTTGCTTTACCCTGCCATTGTTCCAGCTGCTGCTGCTTTTCGTAGGGCAATAACCAGTCCAGGGATTGCAACCGGGTTTCACCCTCTGCAATCTGATCCAGCACGGCGGTCATGCGCTCGATCAGCCGGTAGCCCGCAAACTCGTTGTCGTAATAACTCAACCGCAGTGAAAATACTTCCTCGCCGGGGTTGATCAGCAACTTTACCGTACCCGGATTATCCGGCTGGATAGCAGTAACAAAACAGAGGTGATTCTCTTTCCGGAAACCTCTGGACGCTTCGGGGGGCCGATAATTGAACTGGAATTCCAGACCTTCGGGACTGATCACCCTGCTGCGGCCGCTGAAAGACAGGTGCACGTTATCATGCAGCTGCTTGCGCCAGTTACGGTGAGCTTCAAGCAGTCGGGCGATGGGCGTCTCGCCTTGTAAATCAGCACTGCGAAACAGCGCCGGCGTGAACTCAAAATAACAACCGGTGTTGCCTGCGTCCGCTTTTCCACGGCCGGATACCGCCTCGATCAGTGCAATGTCTTCGGCCTGGTAATAACAGCGCTGTATTCCCAGGGCAAAGGTGGCCCGGAGTAACGCGGGAAAGGATACTCCCTGGTCTACGCACCAGGCTTCCAGTTTTTCCCGGCGGGCACGGTCGAGTTTAACCTCGTTGACAACCAATCCGCCTTGTTGCCGGCCACGAATACCCAATGGCTCAACGTTTTTGAGCTGGTCACGCCAGAACCCGTACATGGCGGAGGTATCACTGATCGCCCTGCGCTCCGTGACAAAAGCTTCGTAGGAAGCCAGAGACTGGGGTTCAACCGGCTCACCAAAATAATGAGCGAGCACATCATTAACCCGGATAAATTCGGAACTGCCATCGGATATGGCGTGATGGCAGCTGGCGATCCCCAGATACCGGTTCTCTGTGACCTTGACCAGCCAGTGTTTGATCAGGCGACCGCCCAACACGTTCCAGGGGCGCAGCACCAGTTCCCTGCACCAGGCTGCAATGGAATCCTCATCATGGATATCCACACCGGCAACCTGTTGCAGATCAATAAATTCAAAATCAGGTTCCAACGACCGGGATACGCCCTGATAAATCGGCTCCAGCCAGGGCAGCATGGATTCGATAAACACCACCCGCTGGCTGGGCCGGCCCTGTACTACCTTGCCAATTGCCTCCCGCCAGCGTTCGCGATCCACTTTAAACGGCAAATCGGTAACATAACCCACCGTGTTACGCTCGGTTGTGGGATTGTGAACACTATCCAGCACAAAATCCCGCTGCAAGGGGGTTAAGGGCATAACCGCTTCGATTTCCTCCGGCACATTGAGCAGTGCCTTCAGGTCTTCGCGCTCTTCCAGCTCAATGCTGCCCACAGGGCTTTCCGGACGGCTGACAAAAGCCTGTAAAACCCGGTTGAAATGACGATAAAAGGTTTCCACCGTTTCGCGGTCGAACAGGTCGGTGTTGAATTCCAGCACCCCGGACAGGCTTTCGCCGCTGTCCAGCAGCATCATGGTAATATCCTGCCGCGCCACCACCAAGTCCACGGGCATGGGTTCAATTTCCAGGCCACCAATAACCTGGTGCTTTTGCAATTCCTTGCCGCTACTGTAGGAAAACGCCACCTGGTAAAGGGGTGAAAACGCCAGATTGCGGGGCACATTCAGGGCTTCGACGATAGTTTCCAGCGGTACATCCTGGTGGGCCTGGGCACTCAGTACCTGCTCCCTGATCTGACCGACAAATTCCCTGATGGTTGGGTTATCTTCCTGCCGGGAGCGGATTACCAGGGTATTCACAAAAAAACCGATCAGGTTTTCCACCTGACTCTGGTTGCGGCCAGCCACCGGCATGCCCACACACAGATCCTGCTGACCGGACCATTTGCCTAACACCACCTTGTAAGCGCTGAGCAACAGCACATAAAGCGTTACGTCCAGCTCACGGGCCAGTTGCCGCAAACGGCTCAGCAGCTCACCTTTGATATCCACCTGAAGATTGGAGCCGTTGTTGGTTTTTACCGGCGGGCGCGGCCGGTCAAATGGCAGCAGCAGCTCTTCCGGTGCATTGGCCAGCTGCTGCTTCCAGTAGTTCAGCTGAGTATCCAGCAGATCGTCGGTGAGCCAGTTGCGCTGCCACTGGGCATAATCGGTGTATTGAATGGGGAGCGGGTCCAGCGGTGCTGGTTCGCCCATCCGCGCCGATGCATACAGCTGGGCAATTTCCTTAACAAAAACTTCCATGGACCAGCCGTCGGATATAATGTGGTGCATCACCACAATCAGCCCGTGGCGGTTATCGTCAAGCTTCAGCAGGCGGGCTCGCAACAGGGGCCCTTTGGTCAGATCAAATGCACGCTCGATTTCATGCTGGGCAATTTCCCTGGCTTTTTCCTGACGTTCCTCCGGCGGCACATCAGTGAGGTCCTGAAGCGGCAGACTGAACCCTGCCGGCTCGTGAATAATCTGAACCGGCTCTTCGCCCTTGGTACCAAACACCGTGCGCAGGGATTCATGCCGGGCAATCAGCTGTTCAAATGCGGAACGCAGTGCTTCCTGATCCAGCATGCCGTTAAGAAACAGCGCCGAGGGAATATGAAAGGTGCTGTTGGCGGGCATAAGCTGATCAATAAACCACATGCGTCGCTGGGAAAACGATAACCACTGAGGCCGCTTCCTGTCCGCCACCGGTATGGTATCGTCGCCGGCACCCGCACCCACACGGGTGGCCTTGAGAAAATCAATCACTTCGGCCTTGCGGGCCACCAGCTCATCTTTGAGTTCTTTAGTCAGCGCACCCTTTGGTGCCTTGAACTTGAGTTGTTCCTCTTCGAGCCAAAGTTTTATCCCCGCAGCCCCCAACTTCGACATTAACTCGAAGACCGTCATAATGTACCTTCCTCAAAATCCTCATCATCCCACGTTTCTTCGCTGGCTGCTTCTTGTGGTTGTGACTGCCACATAACCGTGGCAATGATTTCCGCCAGCGCCGCAATGGTGGGCACTTCAAACAGTGTTCTTAATGGCAACTCCACGTTGAGGTGTTCCTTAATACGTGAAGATACTTTTGTTATCAACAGAGAATGGCCGCCCAGCTCAAAGAAGTCATCATAGATGCCCACCTGTGGCAGACCCAGAACATCCTGCCAGATGGCTACCATGGCCTCTTCCACGTTGTTGCGCGGCGCCACATACTCCGCCACCTGGAAGGCATCCGGATCCGGATCCGGCAGGGCCCGTTTGTCAAACTTGCCGTTAGGCGTAATGGGGAGTCTGTCCATAAATACATAAGCGGCCGGCACCATGAAATCCGGCAGCATCTGTTTCAGTTTGGCGCGTATGGCCGCCACATCCGGTTCAGCCCCTGCGGGCGACTCACAATAGGCAACCAGTTGTTTGTTGCCGGCCTGATCCTGACGGGCCACCACGCAGGTATCGCTGATGCTGTCCATGCTGGTAAGCGCCGTTTCAATTTCGCCCAGTTCGATACGGAAGCCACGGATTTTCACCTGGTCATCGGCGCGGCCCAGTATCTCGATTTCGCCGTTGGGCATCATGCGACCCAGGTCGCCGGTTTTATACATGCCGTAACCGGGCACTTCGCAATAGGGATCATCCATAAATACCGCGGCGGTCAGGTCGGGGCGATTCTGATACCCTTTTGCCACCCCTTTGCCACCGCAATAGATTTCACCGGGCACACCAAAAGGCACCGGACGCTGCTTGCTGTCCAGAATGTACACAGTGCTGTGGCCTACCGGATAACCAATGGGAATGGTCGTGGTGCCGGGCAACACTTCCCGGATCTCGTAATAGGTGGCGTACGTGGAGTTTTCCGCAGGGCCGTAGAAATTCATCAGCCGTTTCGGCCGGTGCTCGCTTTCAATCAGATCACGCACCAGGTTCGGATCACAGGCTTCGCCACCAAACATCAGATAGTCCAGCCCCGCGAACATTGACGGCACCTGTTTGGATAACACATGGAAGAGCGCGGTGGTCAGAAACACCAGGTTGGGCTTGTGCTGTGCCACCAGTCGGCTGAAGGCGTCGGCAGACAGCACGGTCTCCTTGTCCACGATCACCAGGGCACATCCGTTCAGCAAGGCCGCCCACAACTCAAAGGTGGTGGCATCGAAGGACAGGTTTGCCGCATGGGTCAGACGCTGCCCCGGTTTCAAATCCATGTAATTGGTATTGATGGCCATGCGGGCCGCGCCCCGTTGTGGCACCAGCACACCTTTGGGTTTGCCGGTTGAACCTGAGGTATAGACGATCAGGGCCAGACTGTTGCCACCTTCGGGCATTGCCACGTTCGGGTTTTCTTCGCTGAAGCCTGACAGTTCCGCCTGTACATCCTGATAATTCACCACCTGCGTGGTTTCCAGATAACCGAAGCGGTTTTCGTATTGTGCATCAACCAGCAGCACTGGCGCCCGGGTATCATCCAGCATGTACTTAACGCGATCCTCAGGATAACTGGGATCAATCGGCACATAGGCTCCGCCGGCTTTCAGAATGGCCATTACGGAAACCAGCATCTGGAAAGACCGGTCAAAACAGGTTGCCACCGGCTGGCCGGCCTGCAGGCCCCGGGCGATCAGGTAATGCGCCAGACGGTTAGCCTGCCGGTTCATGTCCCGATAGCTGAGCTGACGGTCGTCATGGATGGCGGCAGGAAGGTCGCCATGTCTGGCCACCACGGACTCGAACAGCTCTGCCAGCGTGCTTTCATCCGGGAAGGCGCGGAAAGTGTGGTTCCAGTCATGCAGTACCTTTTCACGCTCCTGCCCGGAAAGGATATTGATGTCCCCTACCGGAACCTCCGGCTCCTTCGCCACGTGCTTCAGCGCTTCTTCAATGTGCGACAGCATACGGTCAATGGTGTCATGCTCAAACAGGTGGCTGTCATAGGAAAAGCGGACAATCAGATCCCGCCCGGGAATTGCCACCAGCGTCAAAGGGAAGTTGGTTTGCTGGAAAGCCTCGATGTCACCCACATCCAGAAGTGACTGGGAATCCTCAAGGGATTCATCAATGGGGTAGTTTTCAAAAACCAGAATCGATTCAAACAGCGCCTGCTTGCTGGACACCTGACTGTGCTTTTGCACATCCACCAGCGAGCTGGACTCGAAACGCTTCATCTCCACCTGCTGGTCCTGCACCCGTTGCAGCCACTCCATAAAGGGCAGATCATTATCAACAAACATACGCAGCGGCAGGGTATTGATAAACAGTCCCACCATGTTTTCAACCCCGGCCAGATCCGCTGGTCGGCCGGATACGGTGGTACCGTACAACACGTCTTCCTCGCCGCTGTAGCGATTCAGCAATGCACCCCATACACCCTGCAATACATGGTTAAGTGTAAGGCGCTGCTCCTTGGCAAGGGACTGAAGCGTGTCCAGCAGTTCACCGGATACTTTGATTTCCCGCTCACAGTAGCGCGCGGCGCTGTCCTCTTCCCGGGATTTCAGAGCAACCACCGCAGGGGAATTCTTTAAGGGAATGGGAGTGGGCGCAGAGAACCCTGACAGATAGCGGCTCCAGAATTCATCCTCCGCTTTCTTGTCACGGGACTGTAACCAACCGATAAAATCCTGATACCTGGGGGCACCGGGCAACTGGACATCATTACCTTTTACCAGTTGCTCATAACAGGCAAACAATTCCTTGAATACCACCGGCATGGACCAGCCATCCAGCAATATGTGGTGAAAACTCCAGATGAGCTGATGGCGCCCGTTGGGCAATTTTATCCAGGTTAACCGCAGTACACCGGGCTTGCGGAAATTGAAGCCGAAATTGCGATCATCCACCATAAAGCGCGCCAGCTTTTCCTGCGCCTCTGCTTCGCTGAAGCGGCTCCAGTCGTAGCGCTGCAACGGCAGGTCGATCGACTCATGCACCACCTGAAGAGGCTGCCTTACCCCTTCCCACAGAAAGCCGGTACGCAATATATCGTGACGGCTGATCACCTCTTCCCAGGCTTTGAACAGCAGTTCCTCGTTGACATCACTGCCCAGGTCCACACTCACCTGGTCGAAATACACCCAGGAACCCGGCTCGTAAAGACTGTGGAACAGCATACCTTCCTGTACCGGCGACAACGGATAAACCGCCTGAATACCCGGCTGTGCTGCAAACAGTGTGTCCACCCGGGACTGATCCAGATTCGCCAGCGGAAAGTCCGACGGGGTATATCCGCGGTTTCCGGGCTTGATACAGTGCTCTATCACCCGCGTCAGCTGAGTCAGCAACTGATCGGACAGACGACGCACGGTTTTCTCATGATGCAGCGCGGTACTGTAGCGCCAGGCAAGTTTCAACTGGCCATTCTGGACGCGGCCACTGACCTCCAGCGCATAATGCCGCTCACAGGCCGGCGAAATTTCCTGGCCCGGGTTTTCACTGGCCTGGCGAATGATGGAGCCCTCATCCACTACCTTGTCCAGCTGCCCCAGGTAATTAAAACTGATCTGGGCTTCCGGCAAGCCCGCCATACGCTGCTGCACTTCCTGATCGTTGTGCAGGTAGCGCAGCAATCCGTAGCTCATGCCCTTCATGGGCACAGCGCGCATCTGTTCCTTGACCGACTTGATCACCTCTCCCAGATCTGACTGCTCCACCTGCAGAATCAGCGGAAAAATCGAGGTAAACCAACCAACGGTGCGGGACACATCAATGCTGTCCGCAATATGCTCACGGCCATGGCCTTCCAAATCCAGAAGCACGTTGTTGTGCTCGCTCCACTCAGCCAGCGTTAACGCCAGCGCGCTGAGCAGCACCTCATCACTCGCGGAGCGATATCAGGCTGGGGCTCCGCTCAACAGTGCCCTGCTCAGCTCTGCGGGGAGCGCGGGTCCCACCACCTCTACACTGGCGACAGTATTCCTGCCATTGTTGTCTTTGGGCAG
>JAWVYU010000131.1:0-12350 GCA_033722575.1 Ketobacteraceae bacterium
GATGCCTGGCTGCGTATTCGCCCCACCATTACCAGTTTCGTTAATGAAGCCGTGCTCAACCAGATCAACACGCCGGAAACAGACGGAGAGGAAGCCGGTGGTGCGGCCGACCCAACCCACAGTGACACGCGGGAAGTGAATTCGTAGCTATGTACATCAAGAAAGCCATTTATGTGAACTGGGGGAATATTCCCCAGCTGGAATTTGAATTCGGCCCCATCAATCTGTTTTCAGGCGGTAACGGCTCGGGGAAAACCACCGCTGCCGATGGCATTCAGACCCTGATGACTGCGGCCCACGAAAACCTGTTTAACTACAACCCCGGCCAGGATGAAACCACCCAGCGGGGCCGGGGCGGCAAGCAGGTGCGTACGCTGGCGTCTTATGTGCTGGGCTGTGACGACGGCAGCTATGCGCGACTCAACACCACCGACGGTTATCTGGTGGCAACCTTCCACCCCACCGAGGGTGAAACCGCAGAGAAATTTACGGCGGTAATGGGCATGCGTGCCCACCTTGATACCGCCGGCAGCTCGCGGCAGGCCCGCCTGGACCAGTTGATTTTTTACATCGTACCCGGTGTGGAGTTAACCCTGGAGCATTTCGTGCGCCTGTACCCCGGCGCATCCGGTACCAATGAACGGCATGTGGTGCCGCTGCATGACCTGGGGGATTTTCTTGAGCAGGAGTTCGGCAAAAAAGCCGTGGAAACCTACGACAAGAAAGGCGCTTACCTGCGCCGCCTGTACGGTGCATTAAGAGGCAGAAAGGATGCGGTGTCCGACCGGGAAGCCAAGCATGCCGCGCGCACCTTTTCCAATTTCATGGCCTACAAGCCGGTACGCAGTATCAATGATTTTGTGGCCGAGGAAATTCTGGAGAAGAAAGACCTGGGTGATGCCATTCGTACTGTATCGGACCTGATGAAAACCATTCATGGCATGGAGGAAGATGCCCGCCATATTATTGAGTCCCTGAATATTCTGAAACGGGCCAATCAGTTGTCCCGCACTTATGTTGATGACTGGACCCAGCGCGCCATCGTCAGCTACCAGGACGCCCTGCGTATCTTCAAGATGCAGCAGCAAGCCTATGTCAGCGGCAGGCAACAGCAGAAAAGCCTGACAGAAAGCATCCGGGAAAAAGAAGCGCGCCTTGATATCAACCGGGAGCGCCGGGAGGAAACCCACCGCGCCATGGTGGAGCTGGAAGCGCAACGTCAGGGCGTGTCGGTACTGAATGAAAAAGATGATTTGGAAAAAAAGGTACAGCGTTACCAGAACCAACTGACAGAAAAAGCCGCACCGTTGCTGGCGCAGGATCACCAGCTGAAGCAGAACATCAAACAAACCCAGGCGTTGCTCACTGCGCTGAATGAAACTGCCTGGGGTGTCCACCTGCCGGAGCTGGACAGCAAAACGTTAAGGGCTCAGGCAAAGCAGGTGCTGGCCACCCGTGATGATGCCGGTATTGATCTGCACCGCTTTCTGGCCAAGGACTGGGTGGATATTACGCCTCTGGAGCAGCATCTGGACAAAGCTCTTGCCGTGGAAACCCTTCATAACCAGTGGGCGGCGCAGTTTTACGACGCCAGCGATGACAAAGGCTGCCTGAGGGATAAGGTGGTGCAGCTGAAAGCGGAATTCGAGCGCCAGCTGCAGAGCAAGCGAAAGCAGCTGCAACAGAAGGAAAAGGAGATTCACCAGCTGGAAACCCATCAGGTGACTTATCCTCATTACGTGGAAGCCGCTCTTGCTGCCATTGAGCAGCAATGCCCGCAAGCGGAACCGCGGGTGCTGTGCGATTACATCGAAGTGCAGGACCCGGTGTGGCAAATGGCCATTGAGGGATACCTTGGGGGTGCCCGGTTTGCCATTCTGGTGAAGGCGGAGCACGAGGCCGAGGCGATTCGTATTGTCCGCGCCATGCCGGGCGGTAAGAACCGTGCCCGTGTGATCCAGGCCAGCAAGGCAAAACGCGACGCGGAACGCCTGAACCTGCCGCAGGATTCCATGGTAAATATCCTGTCGTTCCACCATAAAGCAGCCCAGTACTATGTGACCGCCAGTTATGGTCAGGTGGTGCGGGTGGCCGATGCGGAAAGCCTGCGCTCCACGGCACGGGGCATAACGCAGGAGGGGCTGGCATCCGGCTCCTACAGCATGTGGCGCTGCGATGTGCCGGACAGCGATCTGGTGTTCGGACAGTACGCCCGTGAAAAGGCCCTGGCAGCGAAGCAGCAGGAATATGATCAGTTGCTGGAATCCTCGCGGCAGCTGGCGGACCAGGTCAGTGCCGCGCAGTCTCTCTTTACCATCGTCAACGGCATAAAGCCCATTCAGTATGCCCGCGTCATGCAGGAAATGGTGGAGCTGAACCGGCAGCTGAAACGGGCAGAGCAGGCCCTTGAACAACTGGATCTGTCGGACTTTGATGCGCTGGAACAGCAGCTGACCTCTTTGCGTGAGCAGTTTTATCAACTGGAGCAGGAGCTCAAGCAGCTGGAAAACGAAAAAGGCCGCGACGAGCAGGAGCGGGGTTCCGTTACCCGGCGCTTACAGGCACTGGCGGACCAGCAGGATAAATCTGCGGAAGCGGTGGAGGAGCAGGAATGCCGGGTGCGGGATATTACCCGGGTGCAGCCCCGCTTTGATGTGGAACAGGCGCTGGCACAGGCTGAAGAAACACTGGTGGTCAATGAACAGAACTTTTACCGGGACGAGGCCGACGCCCTGGGTAAGCGGTTAACAAAAATTGCCGGGGAAATCACTGAAGTGGTGATGCAGCATAACCAGCATTGTCACACCCTGGATGCGATTCAGTATGATCCGGACTTTAATGAACTGCACCAGCCGGCATTTTTCAAGCGTATCGCTCAGCTGCAGGCAGAAGTGGCCAATATCCAGAACCGTCTGGAAAATAATGTGCTGGTGGAAAAACATGAACAGCTGGCGGGCCTGAAAGAACGTTTTAACGATACCTTTGTGAGCCACTTGTGCCACAGTATCTATCAGGCCATTAATGAAGGGGAGCGTGCCCTGGAAGCCATTAACCGGGAGCTGGAGCATCATCGTTTTGGCACCGACAAGGAGCGCTTTTACTTTACCTGGGACTGGGTGCCGGAATTCAGGGATTACTGGCGCTTCTTTAAAGAGGTCAGCAAACTGCCGGATGTGGGTGAGTACACCAGTCTGTTTGATATGGCGTTGCCCCGCTCGGTGCAGAGCGTGCGGGAAAAACTGGTGAAAATGCGGGTGGATGATGATGAACAGAAAGCCCTGCGTGAACTGAACCGGATCGCTGATTACCGGTTGTATCGCAGCTACGATATTTACAAGGAGCCCCTGGGCAAGGCGCCCATTCCCCTGAGCCAGTACGGCACGGGTTCCGGAGGCCAGCTGGAAACGCCGGCCTATATTATCCGTTCGGCGGCGGTGACCTCCGCATTTCGTTTCAGTGAGGGCCAGAATCACCTGCGCATGGTGCTGGTGGACGAAGCTTTTTCAAAAATGGACGAGGCCCGCTCCCGCGAGGTGATTGGCTATCTGACAGAAACCCTGGGGCTACAGCTGGTATTTATTATGCCTACCAGTAAATCCGGACCCTTTATGGACCTGATCAGCAATCAGTTCGTGTTTGCCAAGTGTCCGGTACAGCAACCGGCACCGGGCAGCGAACTCAATACCCAGGTGATTGTGGACCGCAAACAGTGTAATACGGAAAAAATCAAGGTCCTGTGGCAGCAGCACCGGCAGGCAATTCGCGATCAGGCGGTGCTGGATTTTATGGAAGATATTGTGTGAGCTAACCACTGTCAGGCGCCGGGGAACAACTCATTATGGGGCACGGTAAAGGAAATTGTGGTGCCCCGGTCCGGCGCACTGGTAACAGTGAGTTCACCCTGAACGCTGTCCACAAAATCCTTTACCAGGACAGAGCCCAGCCCCGTGCCGGTCTCTCCCTGGGTGCCGGGTGTGGTAATTCTTTCGTTTTCATCAAACAGGCGGTCGGTTACCTTCCGGTCCATGCCGATACCTTTGTCGCTGACGGCAATGGTGGTATGGGTTCCATCATTGCTGACAGTAATATCCACGCTGGTGTCCCTGTGGGAAAACTTGATGGCGTTACTGACAAGGTTCTGAACAGCGGACCTGAACAATATTTTGTTTGCTCTGATTGCAATGGCATCCGGACACTGTAATTTCAGCTGAATGTTTTTCTGTGAGGCGCTTTCCTTCATCTGCTCCAGAATGTCCTGGCAGATTTCTCTGACATTGATGGTTTCCAGTGTGAACTGGCGCTCGCCCAGTTGCCGGCGTGACCATTCCAACATGGCTTCCAGCTGCTCATGGGCTTTGCGTGAGCTGTCTTCAATGCTGATCAGGCTACTTACTATATCGTCTTCAGACAGTCGTGAGAGGCGGGTTCTCAGGGCCTGGGCAAAACCGATGTTGATGGAGAACGCGCTGCGCAGGTCGTGAGATACCATGGCCAGCAGACGATCACGGAGTTTTTTCATGCGTTCAAGTCGCAGTGTATGCAGGCGCAGTTCCAGCTGGCTTACCACCTGGTGTGCCAGGGCTTTCAGCGCTTTCAGCTGATTGTCTGTAAGCTTTCTGGGTTCCCGGTCGATCACGCACAGCGTGCCAAGGCCATAACCCTCTTTGGTAATCAGAGGTGCGCCGGCGTAAAAACGGATATGGGGAGAGCCCGTTACCAGGGGGTTGGTGGCAAAGCGGGAATCCTGATGGGTATCTTCCACCAGAAACACGTCTTTCTGCAGAATGGCATGGGCGCAGAACGCCAGATCCCGGGGGGTTTCGCTGGCATCCAGGCCAACCCGGGACTTGAACCACTGGCGGTCTTTATCAATCAGGCTGACCAGCGAAATGGGAGTACCGCAGATTTGTGAGGCAATCAGAGTCAGGTCGTCGTAAGCCGTCTCCGGCTCCGTGTCCAGTATCTGGTAATCCAGAAGTGCCTGCAGGCGGCTGGATTCGTTGTCGGGTAACTCGGCAGCAGTCATGTACTCCACAATCTCGGCATGAAATCTTCAACGAAGTGTAGATCACCCTTGCGGAATTGCGGAGTCGGGCGTCGATAATGTCTAACCGACGCCTGCAAATAGTATCAGGCCGTGGCTTCCGTGGTTGCCATGGGCTTTTCGACGGCGGGCACCAGATATCGGGGATCTTCAATCACATTCACTTCCACCAGATTACCCGCTTTTCTGAGCAGTTTCTTGCAGTCCTGGCTCAGGTGCACCAGGTGCAGGGTTTTGCCGGCACTCAGGTAGCGGTCTGCCAGGGTGTCAATGGCGTCGAGTCCCGAGTGGTCGTAAACCCGGGAGTGGATAAAATCAACGATCACATCATTTTTATCGTCACTGACTGAAAACTGCTGCAGGAAGTTGGTGGTGGATCCGAAAAACAGCGGGCCATTCACGGCATAGTACTGGGAGCCATCCTTCTCATCCCGGGTTACGCGGATATTTTTGGCATTGTTCCAGGCAAATACCAGGGCGGCCACAATCACACCCACCACCACGGCAAAGGCCAGGTCGGTGGCTACGGTAACACCGGATACCAGCACCAGCACGAAAGCATCCGCCCGGGGAATCTTGCCCATAATCCGGAAGCTGCTCCATTCAAAGGTGCCGATCACCACAACGAACATGACGCCCACCAGAGCCGCCAGCGGAATGGTTTCAATCAGACCGGAGGCAAACAGAATAAATGCCAGCAGACTCAGGGCCGCGACGATGCCGGACAGGCGACCGCGCCCACCGGAATTCACGTTGATCATGCTCTGGCCAATCATGGCACAGCCGCCCATGCCTCCGAAGAAACCGGTGACCGTATTGGCGACGCCCTGGCCAAGGCATTCGCGGCTGCCGTTGCCGTGGGTCTGGGTGATTTCATCCACCAGTCGCAGGGTCAGCAGGGACTCAATCAGGCCAATGGCGGCCAGTACCAGTGAGTAAGGAAAGATGATCTCAAGGGTTTCCCAGGTAAAAGGCACCATGGGAATATGAAACTCCGGCAGGCCCCCGGCAATACCGGCAATATCGCCCACTACCCGGGTATCAATATCCAGCCCTATCACCAGCAGCGTGACAACAACAATAGCTGCCAGCGAGGCCGGCACAGCACGGGTCAGCCGGGGGAGGAAATAGATAATGGCCATGGTTAACGCCACCAGCCCCAGCATGGTGTAAAGGGATTGGCCGCTGAGCCAGGCCACGTCTATGGAGCTGCCTTCCAGCGCGGTACCCGCGAGCCAGCCGGTTTCGCCACTCACCCCGAACTGACCCAGCTGTGCCAGAAAAATCACAATAGCCAGGCCGTTGACAAACCCCAGCATTACGGGGTGGGGAACCAGCTGAATAAAGCGCCCCAAATGGAGCAGGCCTGCCGCAATCTGGAGAATACCCATCAGAACCACGGCGGCGAACAGGTATTCCACTCCGTGATCCGCCACCAGAGCCACCATCACCACCGCCAGAGCGCCCGTGGCGCCGGAGATCATGCCGGGCCTGCCGCCCATAACGGCCGTGATCAAACCTACCATAAACGCGGCATACAGGCCCACCAGGGGCTCTACACCGGCCACAAAGGCAAAGGCAACGGCTTCCGGCACCAGGGCCAGGGCCACGGTAATTCCGGACAATACATCGTTCTTGACGCTTTGCGCCTTCGCGGCTTTTAAATCAAACATGAAATACCTTACTGCTTACTGTTGGGTCAATCAGGCGCGAACACACAAACGGGTCTGCGTGCCGGTTGTTATTATTGATGTGACGCTTGAAGATTGGTGTTTCGACTTTTCAGAGGGACGCGGATCATAACGGTGGCGGAAGGAAAATGCAAGCTGACTGGTCAGACAGCGCTCACTCTGTGTCCTGTGCCTTCACAGAGTGAGCCTTTATGGGCAATGGCGGGATGGGCGATTACGGGCTATTCGGCAGGTAACGGCGTGGACAGGGGGCCGATGCGGAACAGGGACTCGGCTTCGTGGTCGCCCAGCTGCTCGCGGGTGAAATAGGCTTCCTCTTCGGTAATCTCTGCCCCTTCCTTGCGGGCGAAACCGGCGAACAGTTTTCGGGAAGGCGCATTGGATTTGGTGATGGTGGTCTGCAGCTCGGTGACACCACGACAGGACTCACGGGCCAGTATGGCCTGCATCATCCGGGTTGCCAGCCCCATGCCGCGACCTTCCTGGCCAACGCCTACCTGCCAAAGAAAATACACATTGGGGTTTTTGGGCTGGCGGTAGCCGGTGACGTAGCCAATGATGTGCCCCTCTTTTTTGGCCACAATGCAGGTTTCCGAAAAGTGATGGCATTGCAGCACGTTGCAGTAGACCGAATTCATGTCCAGGGGTGGATTGATCCGCACAAAGGTATGCAGCGGTGCACCGTCATCCTTGGTGGGTTCGTGAAGGGTAATACCATCAAACTCTGCGTCGATGTTCATGCTGTCTCCTGAGGTTCGCTTCGGATAATTACCGCCTAGTGTACTATTCGCCATTCCATTGCGCCAAGTCAGCGGCCCTCAGGTGTTTTTCAGCAAAACCGCCGCGACGCTTGCAATGGACAGGATCAGAATGGCGGGCCGGCTGTAACCCCTGTCTATCCATGGCGCCAGTCGGGCACCCAGCCAGTGGCCTGCAAACACGCCGGGTATCAGTTGCAGGCTGAGGAGCAGCTGCTCTGTCAGGAACAGGCCTCCGGCAAGCACGCCGATAAACGAAAACAGCGAGGCCATGCAGAATACCACCGACAGCACCGCGCGGATCGACCAGCCTGTCTCATACTGGTACAGCAGGGCAATGGGGGCACCACCCACCCCGGTGGCGGTGCCCATTACTGCCGACAGGAAACCGCAGAAACTCTGGGTGAGCGGATTAATGGGCACCGGCGTACGCAGAAACGACAGCAGCACGCCGAACAGGATAATACCCGCCACCGCCAAGCTGTAATTGATATCTTTGAAATAGGTCAGTAACAGCACCCCCACCGGTGTGCCGGCTACCAGCCCCACAAAAATCCATCCCAGGCGTTGGCCGCTTAATGCTTTGCGGTTGGTGAAGGATACCGACATCATCAGAATCAGGCTGGCGAAAATAAAGGGCGCCGGAATAAACGCCGGGTTCACCAGCAGTAACAGGGGCACCGCGACAATGCCGTAGCCGTAACCTACAGATGCCTGCAAGGTGGCAGCGAGGATCATGATCAGCGGCGGCAGCACCGGCAGTATCAGCGAAACAATGGCAAACGTGTTTTCTTCCATAAAAACGATTATCCCAAAGTGCCGCCCGGGCTGTTGGTGCGTGCAGAAGGTTAGAGTGCTAGTATCGCTTATTTGAGGAGATCACACAAAACGCCGACATGGAACTTCAATGACCGATACCATGTTCAGTCAGTTAATCGTGATGCTGAGTGCGTCGCTGGTATTAAGCACCCTGTTTCAGCGATTGAATCAGCCGTCTATTGCGGCCTACATTCTGGTGGGCTGTCTGCTGGGGCCCAGCGCGTTCAATCTGGTGTCGTCGCTCGATGAGTTCGCGTTTATTTCCGAATTCGGGGTGGTGTTTCTTTTATTCACACTGGGTCTGGAGTTTTCACTGGACCGGCTGATATCGCTGAAGCGCGCGGTATTTTTGCTGGGGGGCATCCAGGTACTGGTATGTACCACGGTGTTCTTTGTGCCGCTGTATCTGTGGGGAACCACCACGGCGGCAAGTTTTGTGCTGGCGGGGGCGCTGGCGTTTTCATCCACGGCTATTGTGACCAAGCTGCTGTCTGATCGCAAAGAGCTGGGCTTTGACTATTCCCAGCTGGCCATCGGCATTCTGCTGTTTCAGGATCTGGCGGCCGTGGTATTCCTGATTCTGATTCCTGCGTTGTCGGGTGCTGCCGACACCACTATGGTGTTAAAGATCGCTGAAGCCCTGGGCAAGGGGCTGGTGCTTTTTGTGCTGCTGATTGCCGTGGGCAAATGGATTCTGCCACTGGTGTACCGGGAGGTGGCCCAGTCGCGCTCCAGTGAAATATTTGTATTGTCCACACTGGTGATTGTCCTGTTGTCTTCCTGGATTACCCATTACTTTCATATGTCGATGGCACTGGGTGGCTTTGTGATTGGTATGATGCTGGGGGGCTCACAGTTTCGTCATCAGATTGAAAGTGATATACGCCCCTTCAAGGATATTCTGCTGGGGTTGTTTTTTGTTTCCATCGGTCTGCAGATTGACCTGAATCTTTTGTTTGAATACTGGCACCGGATCCTGGGAGCAACCCTGGGGCTGCTGGTGCTTAAAACCTTTCTGGTGGCAGCTATTGCATTCTTCCTCCGGGAAAACCGGGTGACCGCATTCCGCACGGGGCTGGTGTTGTCTCAGGGAGGGGAGTTCGGTTTTGCCCTGATTGCCCTGGCCAGTTTCAGCAAGGTTATACCTGCGGATGTCAGTTCCTTTATGCTGCTGGTCATCACGGCCAGCATGCTGGCCAGCCCCTATATTATCAATAACACCCGGAAACTGTCGGACCGGGTTTTCAGCGACAAGTCACGGCATCCGGTGAACCAGCTGGGCCCCAATCAGGACATTCACAGTCTGGAAGATCATGTGATCATTGGGGGCTATGGCCGTATCGGTGAAACCGTGGCAGCGTTTCTTGAAAACAACAATTATCCTTACATTGCCATTGATTCCGATGTGGAGCTGGTGACCAGAGCACGGGAGAATGGCAACAATAATGTAATTTATGGTGATTGTACCAAACTGGAAATGCTGCAGGCGGCGGGCATCAGCGATGCCCGGCTGGTGGTGCTGAGCTTCAAGCATCTGCGGGAGTCGGTGAGTACCATTGCCAGTATCCGTGAACAGTTTCCGGATTTGCCGGTTATTGTGCGCGCCCATCACGAAAGCTCCTTTGAGGAGTTGATTGATGCCGGCGCCAACAAGGTGGTACCGGAGATGCTGGAAGCCAGCATGACAGTGGCGTCGCAAACCCTGTTGTTGCTTGGGGTGGATGAAGACACCATCATAGAGCAGGTGCAGGATGAACGTGAACGCCGGGGCCATGTGTCCCGTTTATAAACAGTATCTGTGGCGTGTGAAAAGGCGGATAGTGTGAACCTTAGTGAAGCCGACTGGGTGGCGATCACCCTGACATTAAAACTGGCCACCGTCGTGACCCTGTTGCTGCTGTTACTGGGCACACCCATTGCCTGGTGGCTGGCACGCACGGGCTCCCGGTGGAAGGGGCCGGTGAGCGCCCTGGTGGCGTTGCCCCTGGTGTTGCCTCCCACGGTGCTGGGCTTTTATCTGCTGATTGCCATGGGGCCCGACGGGCCGGTGGGGCGGCTCACTCAGGCGCTGGGGCTGGGGGTGCTGCCGTTTACCTTTTCCGGCCTGGTGGTGGGATCGCTGTTCTATTCGCTGCCCTTTGTGGTGCAGCCCATTCAGAACGCCATTGAGGCACTGGGAGAGCGCCCCCTTGAGGTGGCCGCCACATTGCGTGCCGGGCCCCGTGACCGGTTTTTCAGTGTGGTGCTGCCGCTGGCCAGGCCTGGTTTTCTCACTGCTGCGGTACTGGGTTTTGCCCATACGGTGGGCGAGTTCGGTGTGATTCTGATGATTGGCGGTAACATTCCCGGTGAAACCCGGGTGGTGTCGGTGCAGATATATGATCATGTAGAGGCACTGGATTACAGTGCTGCTCATGGCCTGTCTCTGGCCATGATCCTGTTTTCCTTTGTGGTGTTGCTGCTGGTTTATACCCGCACTGGCTGGAAGGGCCGGCGTGCCGCCGGGTTCGGGGGACAGCGATGGATGTGATCCAGCTGACCGCCAGACTGCAACGGCAGGATTTTCATCTGGACGTGGATGTGCAGGTACCGGGAGAGGGCGTGACCGCTGTTTTTGGCCCTTCCGGATCCGGCAAGACAACCCTGCTGCGGATTGTTGCCGGCCTGGAAAAGGCACCCCGGTCCAGTGTGGTGGTAGGGGGCCATGTCTGGCAGGGCCCCGGTGAGTTTTTGCCAGTGCATCACCGGCCTCTGGGCTATGTGTTTCAGGAACCTTCCCTGTTTCCCCACCTTACGGCCCGCGGCAATCTGCACTACGCCATGAAGCGCTCGCGGCCTGCCAGCGACAGAACCCGTTATCAGCAGATCGTGGATATGCTGGGCATTGGTCCACTGCTGGATCGCCGGCCGGCGCAGCTTTCCGGCGGGGAACAGCAACGGGTGGCGATTGCACGGGCGTTGCTGGTCAATCCCGCCGTTCTGTTGATGGATGAGCCGCTGGCCTCCCTGGATCATGCCCGCAAACAGGAAATTCTGCCCTATCTGGAGCGTCTGAAAAGCGACCTGAGCATACCCATACTCTATGTCAGCCACTCTGCCAGCGAGATCGCCCGGATTGCGGATCACCTGCTGGCGCTGGATAACGGCCGGGCGGTGGCCAATGGCCCGCTGCTGGAAAACCTGTCCCGGCTGGATTTTCCCCTGCACCTGGGTGAAGACACGGGGGTGGTGATAGAAGCTCGCGTGGCAGAAAAGCATACCCGCTGGCACCTGGCGAAGGTGGCATTTCCCGGCGGTGAGCTCTGGGTGCGGGACAATGACATCCGGGAGCAGGAGAGGGTGCGGGTGAGGGTGTTGGCGCGGGATATCAGTCTGGCGCTGACACATCATGAAGATAGTAGTATTGTGAATATTCTGGCGGGCACCGTCGATGCGATTGTGGACGACCTGCATCCGGCCATGGCCCTGGTCAGAGTGAAGGTTGAAAGCACGCTGCTGATAGCGCGCATTACCCGCCGCTCGGTGCATCACCTGGCGCTGGTTGTGGGTCAGTCGGTGTGGGTGCAGGTAAAATCCGCAGCCCTGGTGAGGTAGGTCATGGACCCCGATATCCGGCAGTTCTATCTGTTTTCCAAAGTCTCCGAAGCAGGGCTGGTGGCGTTCCTGAAGGGCAGCCGTGCCCGTGTCTTCGCAGATAACGACGTTATCTATGATGTGGGCGATGAGCCGGATTGCGTGTACGTGGTGCTGGAAGGGGCGGTACGCATTGAGGTGCCTTTGCCCGAGGGCGACAGCCTGTTTCTGGGGGTGGCACCTGCTGCCACCCTGCTGGGTGATCACGAGGCCCTGTGTCATACCTACAGTGTGGCGCGGATAGCGGCAGTGGGTGATGCCAGAGTACTTTGTGTGCCCCGCGAAAATTTCCTTCACCTGTTCAAAAGCGAGCCGGAGTTCACGCAACTGCTGGCGCAGCAGTTTGCCATGACCATGCGCATGATGTGCCTTGCGGCAGCCCATCATTTCAACAGTCGTGCTGAC
>JAWVYU010000132.1:0-12279 GCA_033722575.1 Ketobacteraceae bacterium
AGTAACCTGAACAGGCTGTTGCTGGGCGGCACTTACAGTGACGGCTTTGACAGCGGTTCTGTGAGCTGGGCTCCGCCGCGCATTACGCTGCCAACAGTCAGGGTGGATCTGAACCTGAACAAGGTTGTGATTGAAGGCTGTGAGTCCAGCGGTAGCCTGACCATTCAGGCAAATGCCCAGTCATTTGCAGGCCTGGTGGTGTCCAACGAGCCTGTGCAGGTCAGCTGCCCAAGCCTTGACGGCGAGGTAACGCTGGATGTGAACATTGCCGGAGCCAGTGGCAACATCGGTAGTGGTAGCTATGAGGTTTCCTGCTCTGCGCAAGGTTGTGCTTCAGGGCCTGAATCCTTTAACGTCAATCAGCTCTGATCAGCGAGCAGAACTGTTAAACAGGTAAAAAGGCCCCGGTTTCCGACCGGGGCCTTTTTTTATGTCTGCTTGTCGGGGAACAGGGGCATGATCAGACAGACTGCTTAATGCCGGTAAAGCCGCAACAGGAAGGGTTACAACGCGTTTAACCATGGAAAGGGCAGGGGAAAGTGTAAAGGGCGACACAGAACTCTGAATAGGGGCGGGACCGGAATAGTTTTGGCGGTAATGGCTAATGTGAGAGCTTGAAATGGAGCTTTAATGCAGAGAGGTTTAACAAAGAAAGTGCAGCGAGAACAGTATAAAAAGGCTGGACTCATACCACCTTGTCAGCCATAAAACTGAGTCGGCAGTATGAGCCCAATTGGGGGAGGTGCTTAAGCCGCAACTTCTATTTTTCCGTTCCTGTTGCGTACCGTGTAAACGGGGATACTGTATTCTTCTTCCAGGCATTCGCCTGTTTGCAAATCGTAATGGTTCTTGTAAATGGGTGATGCCACCACCTTGTGACCCTTCAGGTCGCCGATAATGCCACGCGACAGCACATTGGCTCCGCTTTTGGGATCATAGTTATCAATGGCAAAGAGTTCTGTATTGCCTTGCGGATCGCTCACCATAAAAACCGCCACTTGCCGGTCATTCAATTTGGCGCACACGCCTACGTTGGGGATCAGATCCTGCTGGTCACAGATACTGATCCACTTGGCATCGACTTGAGGTTCAACTTTCGCGTTCATCATAAATCCTCTGTTTCTTGGTGGCGCTATACGGCAACAACTTTCAGGCGACGTTTCTCATCGGTGGTTGCGGGGCGAATCTGTTCTCGCTCATTAACAAAGACAACATTGCTGTCAGCCTCATCCGAGTTAACAAAATGCTTGAACCGTTTGAGCTTTTCGGGATCTTCCACGGTGGTTTTCCACTCGCACTGATAGGTGCCCACCAGGTAATCCATCTGCTTTTCCAGTTCATCACAAATACCGAGGGAGTCGTTGATAATGACATCCTTAAGGTATTCCAGACCGCCTTCCATGTTGTCCATCCATACAGAGGTCCGCTGCAGGCGGTCGGCGGTTTTAATGTAGAACATCAGGAAACGGTCGATATATTTCAGCAGGGTTTCATCATCAAGATCTGACGCAAACAGGTCTGCATGGCGGGGTTTCATACCGCCGTTACCACACACATACAGGTTCCAGCCTTTTTCCGTGGCGATCACACCAACATCCTTGGACTGGGCTTCTGCACATTCGCGGGTGCAGCCGGACACGGCCATTTTCACTTTGTGAGGGGAGCGGATGCCGCGATAGCGTTGCTCCACATGAATGGCCATCCCTACGCTGTCCTGTACGCCATAGCGGCACCAGGTGCTGCCCACGCAGCTTTTGACGGTGCGCAGTGCCTTGCCGTATGCGTGGCCGCTTTCAAAGCCGGCATCAATCAGCTCCTTCCAGATCTGGGGCAGCTGGTGTACCTGGGCGCCGAACAGATCAATTCGCTGGCCACCGGTAATTTTAGTGTAAAGGTTATATTTTTTGGCCACCTCGCCAATAGTGATCAGGCCCTGGGGCGTAATCTCACCACCGGGTACCCGGGGCACGATGGAGTAGGTGCCATCCTTCTGCATGTTGGCCATGTAGTAGTCGTTGGTGTCCTGCAAACCGGCCAGGGGCTTCTCGATGATATGTTCGTTCCATGTGGAGGCGAATATGGAAGCCGCCGCTGGCTTGCAGATATCACAACCCAGGCCGCTGCCATGTTTGCTGATCAGGTCGTCAAAGGTTCTGATCTCTTCGGTTTTAATGAGGTGGAACAGCTCCTGACGGCTGTAGGGAAAGTGCTCGCAGATATCCTTCTTGACTTCTATGCCCTGTTTTTCCAGTTCGGCATTCAGCACCTGGCCCACCAGCGCGGCACAGCCGCCGCAACTGGTGGCGGCTTTGGTGCAGCTTTTCAGTTCGCCCAGGTCGGTGATGCCACCGCTGATGGCGCCGCAGAGGTCGCCCTTGGACACGTTGTTGCAGGAGCAGATCTGTGCGCTTTCGGGTAGTGCATCCACCCCTATGCCAGCCGGTGCGCTACCGTCCCGCTGGGGCAGAATCAGACTGTCCGGATACTCCGGGCACTCGATCTTGTTAAGCATCATTTGCAGCAGGGTGCCGTACTCCTCGGCATCTCCCACCAGCACGGCGCCCAGCAGTTGCTTGCCGTCATTGCTGACAACAATCTTTTTATATACCTGGTTGGGCTCGTCAATGTAGTAGTAACTCTGGGCACCGGGGGTATTGCCATGGGCATCCCCAATACTGGCAACATCCACGCCCATGAGTTTCAGTTTGGTGCTCATGTCGGCACCCATAAATTCTTTTTCCAGATTGCCGGCGATGGTGTCCACTGCAACCTCTGCCATCTGATAGCCCGGTGCCACCAGCCCATAGATGCGGCCGCTCCAGAGGGCACATTCGCCAATGGCGTAAATATCGGGGTCGGAGGTCTGGCAGTAATTGTTGATCACGATGCCGCCGCGCTCACCCATGTCCAGCTCGGAAGAGCGGGCCAGCTCATCCCGGGGGCGTATGCCGGCGGAGAACACGATCATATCGGTTTCCAGTTCGCTGCCGTCAGCAAACTCCATTTTCAGAGTGCAGTTTTCACCGTCAGCGATGTTTTGGGTGTTCTTCTGGGTGTGAACATGCACGCCCATTTCCTCAATCATGGAACGCAGCAGTTTGCCGCCACCTTCGTCCACCTGCACGGCCATCAGACGAGGAGCAAATTCCACAACATGGGTTTCCAGGCCAAGATCTTTCAGCGCTTTCGCGGCTTCAAGTCCCAGGAGGCCGCCCCCGACTACCACACCCACTTTGCTTTTGGCTGCCGTGGATTTAATGGCTTCCAGGTCTTCGATGGTTCTGTAAACCAAACACTGGGGGCGGTCCTTGCCTGGAATAGGAGGAACAAAAGGATAAGAGCCGGTGGCAAGTACCAGCTTGTCGTATTCAACCTGTTTGCCGTCGCTGGTAATCACCTGTTTATTCTGGCGATCAATGCTCTCAACGCGACTGTTCAGCAGTATTTTCAGGTCGTTGGTTTCGTAAAAGCCGTCTTCCACCAGCGACAGATCCTGTGCGGTACTTCCCGAGAAATAGGAGGACAGCTGCACACGGTCATAAGCCACCCGAGGTTCTTCACAGAAGGTAGTTATTTCGAACTGATCACGAGAGGTTTGCTGGCTGAACACTTCCAGGAACTTGTGTCCCACCATGCCATTTCCGACGACGAGAATTTTTTGTTTACTCACAATGATCTCCGCATGCTTTTGCTGACTTACCTGCTGCCTGCTCGCTGCACTCGCGCGCTTCAGGCCGCGTCTATCTATAGAGGGTTTAGCAATAAGCGTGCCCGAGTCTGGACTCATATTAATGTTTTTTTTGGTGCGCTCTCATTGCTGAAGAATCGGGCGAAAAACAGGGTTATTCCTCGTGAAAACTGCAAATTGCACCAATATGGAAAGCCTGCACCGGTTAAGCGCCCCTTGTTGGTGATAAAAATGAATTTTGGTGCATTAAAAAATGCCTTTTGTGTGTGCGCTATTTTGAGTGTTGTCCATTTTAGTGTCTCAATGTGGTGCAAAAGCTTTTCAGGATGAGGGTATACACAAGCTGCTAAAGCGTGCATCTTTCACTGTTGGCGCCTCTGCAAAGTGCGATCTCCAGGCAAGGTGATAAGCCTCGGCGTAAATATCATGCCCGAGGCTGACAATGACAGGTGGGGCTGGTGCTGCGAATCCGGAACGCTCTCTCTGGGGTGCGTAGCCGTCTCTGCAGGAGTGAGGAGATGAAGCTTGAGAGAGTTAAAGCGAATTAGAACAGAGCCGTTACTGGTTACCGGCTACCTGAGGCGGGGTGGTTCTTGGCCGCCACTCCCACCATTGATGATTGCCTTCATCGACATCTTCCTGTTGCTGGAAAACATCCCAGGTAACCAGAAAGTCCGGATTCTCAATCAGGGCGCCCGACTCGGAATCGTAAAAGTGACCCCTGGGGGCATGAAACCAGCAAAGCAGGGATGCGGGTAATACAAAATACTGGTCGCTGCCCCCATGACGTTTAATAGCGATACCTTTTTCCTGATCAGTCTCAATCACTACCCCGCCCAGTTGCCGTTGCGATACCAGGTTGCCCTCGCTGTCAAAATAGCTCAGGCCAACGATGACGGTATGATTCAGAATAGTGGACAAGCTGATACTCATAGTTCCCCTGACAGAGTTTCCCGGTGGTTGTGATCTAGTGCAGGTTCGGCACTACACCTACCTGAGGCAGGTTCGCCAAACCAATATCCCGGGCGTGTTCCTCGAAGCCCTTGTTCTTCCAGAAAAACGCCCCGGGCATGGTGGTCGGTATCACCAGCACGTAAAACAGTGCGCGCCCCACGGTGGCGGTGGCGGTCAGAAGCAGCCCTGCCAGCAGCCATCCGGCTAGTTCAATGGCCATCGGAAGGCTGAAGAAGAGCAGGGAAGCAGCCAGTACAATGTTCAGTGCCAGTCCCAGGTTTCTTGCCTGATAGGTTTTACCGAAAGTGGTGAGCTGCACGTAGTGGGATGCCGCTCCTTCATGTTCGGCGCTGAGCATGGCTTTGTTATGAAAATACAGTCCTGTGGATTCAATGCACAGGCCCGCCAGCAATGCAGAGCCCAGGGTGATCAGCGCCATGGATGGATCGGCGCCGGTGACTAGCAGGGTCGGCACCACAAACAGACCTGCCACCAGCGCACCCAATGACAGCATGTTGCCAAAAAATGAGGTGGCCACCTGCCAGTGATTCCAGAAGGGCCGGGCCTGTATGCGGTAACAGCGGTTCATGTAATACAACCCGGTCAGTCCGGCCGGTATGGCCAGATAACCGAACACAGTGGCGATATTTTGCAGGGTGTCCACCGCCACCCAGTGACTGACCGTGGTACCGGTGAGTGCCTGGAACAGGGACTGGAAAACACCGTTGGCCGGCAGGCTGAAAGCGATATGGGCTCCCAGCATTGCCATAAACACCGCGATGCCCAACCCTTCACGGCTTACCGGTGAGTAACGCAGGTTATTGAAGCCGCGGTAAAATCGTAGTGGTTTTCCCAGGTGCATGGTGGACATGAACAGGGCAAAACCGATCAGCAGAAAGCTCGTGATGCCCAGCGGGGCATACAGGCTGGACTGGCTGAAGGCAATCATGGGTTCAATGCCCGCCCGGGCACCCAGAAAGCTCAGCAGGAAGGCGCCGATACCGGCCTGCGCCGCCAGTGTGAAAAGCACCAGCGGATTTTCCCTGGAGCTGAGGCGCTTCAGGTTCCAGAAGCTGGCCTTACCCTGCTTCTGGTCAATCACCGGAGAATAATCACCCTTTTCATTCCGGTGATATTTCACGGGCATGGAATCGGTGCGCACCATTTCATCGGGCATGGTGCGGGTTTGCTGAAAGCGGATATTGGGGTGGGTGATACCGGGATCGGGAAATCCCGGTATGGATACCTTTGCCTGTTCCCGGTTTTCCGGAACATTTTCGATTACGCCAAAATCCAGTGCGTTACCAAGGCAGGCCGACACGCAGGATGGCTTAAGGCCCACTTCCAGCCGGTCCACGCACATGTTGCATTTGGATACCTGACCCTTGATGGGGTCAAGTTGTGGTGCATTGTAAGGGCATACCCAGGTGCAGTAACCGCAGCCAAAGCAGGTTTCGGGATCCTGCAGTACCGCGCCGTACTCAGCATGCTTGGTGTAGGCGCGGGTAGGGCAGCCTTTCAGGCACACAGGATCATCGCAGTGATTGCATGCCATGGAAATATTCATGCGCTTGTAGTCGGGGTAGGTTCCGCCTTCCACGTAGCCCACAGACCGGAACGCGATATGGGCAGGGTTTTCGTTTTTCTCGCTGCAGGCAGCTTCGCAGGCGTGGCAGCCTATGCAGTTATCCGCCGTAAAAAAGAAACCATGCTGTTTGTTGCGGTTAGGGTTAGTGCCCACTTCCGGATTGTCATTGATGAACAGAGAACGCTCCGCCGGCAAACCGGTGAGTTCCACCAGATCGATTTTCTGGCCATAGCGATTGGTTTCACGGATTTCCCTGTCGCTGAGAAACGCGTAGGGCTGCTCTTCAGTACGGATTTCCCAGAGCGTGCTGCCGTCGCTTTGCCGGGTTTCACTGCCAATGGGTGCTTTTTCAGCTTTGGCCAGATCGTCCCCGGGAAAAGACTGCGCCTGATTTTGCAATTCGGATTTTGGTAATTTGCGGTTCATCGGTGCATCTCTCCTTAAAACGCGCGGCGTTCAAGATTGAGTCTGGCGGCTTCCTGCTGGTCGACTGCTTCGACACGAACCGCACATTGTTTAAAGGCTGGTTGACGTGAATAGGGATCCAGTAAGCCCAGGGTCAGACGGTTAACACAGTCATGGTAATGAAACGGAATAAACACCATATCCCGGGGTACGCGGTGGGTAAGCTGTACCATGACAACCGCATCACCACGACGGGATACCAGGCGCACGTAGGACTGATGGGTAACCCCCAGAGCTTGTGCGGCGTCCGGATTCATCTCCATATAGGGCGTGGGGCTGAATTTGTTGCAGTTGCCGATCTTGCCGGTGCGGGTTCGGGTGTGGAAATGCTCCACCACGCGACCACTGTTGAGCCAGAACGGATAGTCATCGTCCGGGCATTCATTATTGTTAATGAAACGCACCGGAATCAGGTTGGCCTTGCCGTTGGCTGTCTGGAATTTTCCATCCGTATACAGGCGGGGGTCACCCTGCAGACCGTCAGTGCCGTCACGATAGGGCCACTGGATTCCGCGGGCCGCTTCAATTTTTTCATAGCTCATGCCGGAAATATCCAGGGTTCTGTTTTCCCCTCTGGACAGCACTTTCATTTCATTGAAAGCACCCTCCGGGGTATCCGGAAAATGAATCTTGCGGCCGTTTTCAAAGCGTTTGGCCATTTCGTTGAATATCCAGAAATCCGGTTTGGAGTTGGCGTAGGGCTTGAGCACGTTGCGGGTCAGATTGACGCGACGTTCGGTGTTGGTGTGGCAGCCCTCTTTTTCCGCCCAGACGGCAGCAGGAAAGTACACATGGGAATATTGATTGGTTTCCACATCCTCATATACGTCCTGAACCACCAGGAAATCGAGGTTTTCAAAAGACTTGCGAATCCTGGGCAGGTTGGGCATGGAGGTCATGGGGTTGGTGGCCACCAGCCACAGGCCCTTGATCTCGCCTGATTCAATGGCAGGGAAAATATCGGTTTCTGTCAGTCCGCGTTTTTTGGGGAAGAACTCCGGGTCAATGCCCCAGAACTCGGCGATCTGTTCACGGTGCTCCGGCTTTTCCAGGGCGCGATAGCCCGGCAGACCGGAGCAGGATGACCATTCCCGGGTGCCCATGGCATTGCACTGTCCGGTGATGGACAGGCTGGTACCACCGGGCTTGCCGATATTGCCGGTTACCAGATTAAGGTTATTGATGTTGCAGACACCGTCAGACCCGTGGGTGCTCTGGTTGATGCCCATGGTCCAGATACTCATGGCAGCATCGGCTTTGGCATAAAGCCGGGCCACCTGGCGGATCCGGTCTTCGTCGATACCGCAGATTTTCTGGGCCATTTTCGGATTGTAATCTGCCACCACCTGTTCCAGTTCTTCTATGCCCTGGGTATGAGCCTCCAGGTAAGCCCGGTCTTCCAGTCCTTCATCAAAAATCACATGAAGCATGGCGTTGATCAGAACAGTGTCCGTCCCGGGTGTAACGGGCAGATGTATATCGGCAAACTGGGCAAACATGGTTACCCGGGGGTCCACCACAATCAGAGGGAATTTGCGTTTCTCGCGCGCCTCCTTCAAACGCCAGTAAATCACCGGGTGCTGTTCTGGCAGATTGGAACCGAAGGCCATCAGGCAGTCGGTGTGGTCAAAATCCCCGTAGCACCCCGGCGGTCCGTCAGAGCCAAACGAGCGTTTATAGCCGGACACGGCAGACGCCATACAAAGTGTTGTATTGCCATCGTAATTATTGGTACCGATACAGCCGCGAACCAGCTTGCCCAGGGTATAAAACTCCTCGGTCAGCAGCTGCCCGGTGGATACCACTGCAAAGGCGTCCCGACCATACTTTTCCTGGATTTCCCGTATCTTGTGAGCGGTGTAATCGAAGGCGGTGTCCCAGTCGGTTTTCTCAAAGGGCTCATGGTGGCGGGACCGGATCAGCGGATCGGTGCCCCGGCCGGGAGAATCGAACAGATCGGTTTCCAGCAGCCCTTTAATACAAAGCTTTCCCCGGTTCACATCAGCACCCGCGTGTCCCCGGCTGGTGACAATCTTGCCGGCGTCGTCCAGTCCGATTTCAATGGCACAGCCGGTAGAACAATAGTTGCAGGTTGTGTACTTCCACTCTTTGACACGCTTGCTGGGAATCACAATGGGCTTTTTATTTTTTCGGCCGAATAACATAGAACTCATTGCCTTACTGGGTTGAGTGATGGATCTGCAGGGCTTGATCCAGATCAATTTCTGGTTTCGCTGGCGACTGGTTTTGCAAAGGATATGCCAGTGAAGAAAGCGTTTTTTGATGCGCTATAACGATGCGGGTTTTTGCCGGCTTTATGCTCAGAAAACGCAAAAATGCCTTTATATGGTTCACGTTTCCCGAAAGGTGCGCTTTTGTGGAGCTATGTGGTTTTGGTTATGGGTTTCAGAAATGACTTTTTTTGGATTGTTTCAACCAAAATATGCACCTTTATGATGCTTTTTTGGTTTTCGGAGCTCTCAGATGGTTTTTTCTAGTGCACCATGCATCGAAACAGGGCTGGCACAAGGGTTGCTAAGAAGCGAACGGGGGAGGCTAATGCCAAGGTAAGTCATTTTTGGAGAGATTAATGAGTAATGAAAGATTAAATCCGCTGGATTTTTCCAGTCCGCGTATTAAAACCCTGCACATGACATGGATAGCTTTCTTCATCACCTTTGTGGTGTGGTTCAGCCACGCGCCACTGCTGGCCGCTATCAAGGAAGCCTTTGATCTGTCATCTGACCAGATCAAGGCCTTGCTGATTCTGAACGTTGCCCTCACGATTCCGGCACGTATTGTGATCGGCATCCTGGTGGACAAGTTTGGTCCCCGCCACGTTTACAGTGGTCTGCTGGTCATTGGCGCTTTCCTCTGTTTCGGGTTTGCCTTTGCCAACAGTTATGAGCAGCTGGCGCTTATGCGGTTTCTGCTCGGCTTTGTGGGAGCAGGCTTTGTGATTGGTATTCGCATGGTAGGTGAGTGGTTCCCCGCACGTCAGGTGGGTATCGCAGAAGGTATCTACGGGGGCTGGGGTAACTTTGGCTCGGCCGCAGCTGCTATGTCACTCCCCACACTGGCGTTGATTTACGGTGGTGAAGATGGCTGGCGTTATGCCATTGCGTCCACCGGTGTGGTGGCTTTCTGCTACGGTATTTTCTATTTCTTCAAAGCACGCAATACGCCTAAAGGCTCCACCTACTTCAAGCCCAAAAAGAGTGGCGGCCTTGAGGTAACCAGTGTGCGTGACTTTTATTTCTATCTGTTCATGAATATCCCCATGTACGCTGCACTGGCAGTACTGACATGGAAGCTCTCTCCGTCGGGCGTCGCGTTGCTTACGGATAACACGGCAGCATTGCTTTACGGCGCTCTGGTGATTCTGTTTTTATTCCAGACTTCGCAGATCTACAAAGTGAATAAAGATATTTTCAAACAGCCCGTTCCGGAAAATCAGCGTTATCCGTTCAAACAAGTGGCGGTACTGGATGTTGCCTACTTCGTTACTTTCGGTTCAGAGCTGGCGGTGGTCTCGATGTTGCCCCTGTTCTTTATGGAAACCTTTTCTCTGGATGCGGTAAAAGCCGGTCTGCTGGCGTCAGGCTTTGCTTTCATGAATCTGGTGGCTCGCCCCACCGGTGGCTGGTTCAGTGACAAGTTTGGCCGGAAAAAATCCCTGAGTATTCTGGTTTGCGGCCTTGCCATCGGATATCTCACACTGAGTCAGATTGACAGTACCTGGTTTATCCCGTTGGCGGTCATCGCCACTATGGCCTGTTCCTTCTTCGTCCAGGCCGGCGAGGGTGCGGTATTTGCCATTGTACCTCTGGTACAGCGTCGCATGACCGGGCAGATTGCCGGAATGGCCGGTGCATACGGCAACGTGGGTGCGGTAACCTTCCTGACGGTGCTGTCGTTTGTGGATGCTTCCACTTTCTTCCTGGTGATTGCCGCCTGTGCTGCTGTGGTTTTCCTGTGTGTTCAGTTTATTGATGAACCCCGTGGCCACATGACAGAGGTGTTACCCGATGGTACGGTACAACTGATTGAGGTGAGTTGAGCCAGGCTCACCACCTCTCTGACCTCAAGGAAAACGGCATGAATGCTCCCTGCTTTGAACAAACGTTGACAGTAACTGCTGCGCAGCGCTCCGAAGCGGGGGCAAAATCCGTTAATGAGGACAGTATCGGCCTGCAGATCCCGGAAGGGCCGCAGCTTGCCTCCAAGGGTGTGGCCGCGGTCATTGCTGACGGGGTCAGCGCGGCCGACGCCGGCAAGGAAGCTGCTGAAGCCTGCGTTACCGGATTTCTCAGTGACTATTTTTCAACTCCCGATCCCTGGAGTGTCAAGCAATCGGCCCACAAGGTGCTGGTAGCTCTTAACCGCTGGCTCTACGGTCAGAGCCAGCGTTTTATCGATCATCGCCGTGGTTATGTCTGCACCCTGAGTGCGCTGATCCTTAAATCCCAGAGTGCTTATATCTTTCATGTGGGCGACAGCCGTATCTACCGTTATCGCGACGGAGACCTGGAGCAGCTGACTCACGATCACGTGACACCCATTGCCGAAGGGACCCAGTACCTTGCCCGGGCCATGGGTATTGATCTGAATCTGGATGTGGACTTTATCCGTGTCGACCTGCAGGCAGGGGACCTGTTTGTTTCCACTACGGACGGGATTCATGACTGGGTTCCCGCGAAACAGTTTGAAAGCATGATTGCCTCGGCTGCGGCTGATGATGACTTTGATCTTCAGTTACTGGCCGATGCCCTGGTAACAGAGGCGTTGGTCCATGAAAGCAATGACAATCTCAGTTGTCAGGTTGTGCGTGTGGACTCCCTGGGCTTGCAGACCAATGAGGATGCGGTAAACCAGCTGGCGGAAAAAACCTTTCCCCCCGACCTTGAGCCCGGTATGCGGATGGATGGGCTGGTGGTTCTGAAAGAGGTATTTGCCAGTCAGCGCTCCCAGCTTTATCTGGTGGAGGATGCCATCAGTGGCAAGCGTTACGTGATGAAAACGCCGTCCCGCAATTATGAAGATGATCCGGCCTATATCGAACGGTTTATCATGGAAGAATGGGTGGGTTCACGTATCGACAGCCCCTACGTGGTAAACGTCTGTCAGTCCTCCCAGCCGCGGACTTTTCTTTATTATCTGATGGAGTACGTGGAAGGGCCCACGCTGGGTGAGTACATGGCGGAAAAAAGGGTGCTGGACATCAGGGAAGCCGTAGAGATCACAGACAAGCTGGTGAAGGGGGTGCGGGCCTTTCACCGTCGCGAAACGCTTCACCAGGATCTGAAGCCTGACAATATCGTACTGCATAACGGTGACCCGGTAATCATTGATTTCGGCTCGGTTTTTGTGGCCGGGGTGGATGAAATCAATCGTACGGCCGGGCCGGGGTTTGCACCGGAAATACCCCTGGGCACCATGGAGGACTCGGCGCCTGAATACCGCCTGAAGAGGCCACGGGGCGAGCGGAGTGATCAGTTTTCTCTGGCGTTGATTCTGTATGAAATGCTTACCGGCAAGCTGCCCTATGGCGAAAAGTATGAAGAAGCAGAAACCCTGAGCGCCG
>JAWVYU010000133.1:0-12251 GCA_033722575.1 Ketobacteraceae bacterium
AAAAGGTACATGACTGACCGAGCGGATCACCGATGTCTCGCAGTCCGGTTGTACTTCCTTGATCATGGCACTCACCCCCACCGGCACCAGGTTGTCATTCTCACCAAATACGTGGAGCGTGGGAGCCTGGATACGGGGCAGCTCCTCCAGCAGGGAGGTGTTTTTCAGAATCTTCAAACCGGCACGCAGGGCCTTCTGCGCCGGCAGGCCATGAAACAGCATCAGCTCCTTCAGCTGGCGAATATCTTTTTTTATGGTGGCGCTGTCCTTACACTGCAGGGCAAGGAACCGGATCAGGGTACCTTCCCAGTCTTCTTCAAAAACATCGATAAAACCTTGCAGGATATCCTCGCGCATAGCGGCCGGCCATGCAGGAGAGGCGGTAAACTGCGGTGACGAACAAACGCTAATCAGCGCTGATACCCGCTCGGGAAACCGGCTGGCGGCGGCCATGGCCACCAGTCCCCCCAGAGACCAGCCAACCCACACCGCTTTTTCCGGCGCAATGCTCAACACATGGTTTACCAGGTAATCCAGATCATACTCGCCAGCCGGCATGGGGCTTCTGCCCAGACCCGGCAGGTCCACCACCGTCACCTGAAAGTTTTCCAGCAGGCCTGGCATCACATCATCCCACACCAGGCTATGGAGGCCCCAGCCATGGATCAGAATCATTTCCGGCGGATCGGCCTTGTCGGAGGTGCAGCGGAAAACATCGTGGTACAGGGTCAGTTTTGTCATAGCCTGGTTATTGCGCTCCTTGTTGCAGCTGCCGGTCCGCGTTCAGAGCCCCGGGTAGCAGCTGTTGCAATGTGTTCACCAGATCGTCCACCTGTTGTTCCGTGTGGGCTGCAGTCAGGGTAATGCGCAGCCGGGCGGTGCCCCGGGGAACAGTAGGCGGGCGAATGGCCGAGACCAGAAAACCCCGCTGTGAAAGCTCATCACTGAGCTGAATGGCCCCTTCGGCAGAGCCCACGACCAGGGGTTGAATGGCCGTTTGTGACGGCAGTAGCCGGCCTTGCCAGTCGGCCATGCCGTCGCGAAACCGCTGAATCAGGGTCTGCAGATAATGCCGGCGCCAGGTTTCCTGCTGCAACACCTTGAGGGCTTGCAGGGTAGCCCCAGCGGCCGCCGGCGGTAAGGCGGTGGTGTAGATGTAGGGCCGGGCACACTGAATCAGATAGTCCACCAGGTCCTTGTCCCCGGCCACGAAGGCACCGCACACCCCCAGCGCTTTTCCGAGCGTTGCCATGTAAACGGGCACAGCGCCAGGGGCCAGCTGAAAGTGGGACAGAGAACCCCGCCCCTCCTTGCCCAGCACACCGAACCCGTGGGCATCGTCAATCATCAGCACGGCCTGATGGGACTCACTCAATGTCACCAGTTGCGGCAGATCCGCCAGATCTCCATCCATGCTGAACACGGCATCGGTAACAATAAACACCTGCTCCGCCGTTGCCCCCTCCAGGCGCCGTTCCAGGGCATCCATATCATTGTGGGCGTAACGCTTCATATCGGCTTCGGCCAGCAGGCCGGCATCCAGCAGCGACGCGTGATTCAGTTTGTCCTGCAGTATGAGATCACCGCGCCGGGCAAGCCCATTGAGGGTGCCCATATTTGCCATATAGCCCGAGGAAAAAAGCAGCGCGCTTTCACAGCCCACGAAATCCGCCAGCTGTTCTTCCAGCTCATGATGCAGTGTGCTGTGACCAATCACCAGATGGGATGCGCCACTGCCCGCGCCATACTGATCCGCGGCCTTTTTCATGGCTGACACCACTGCAGAATGATTGGCCAGCCCCAGATAATCGTTACTGGAAAAATTGATCATGGGCCGGCCATCCACAATCACTTCCGGCCCCTGGGCGGTTTCCAGAATGCGCCGGGTGCGGTACAGCGATTGTTGCTTTCGCTCCCGGACGAACCCGGCCATACGCGCAGGCAGTTTCATAGCGCCTTTGCCTGCTAGTTAACGCTGGCCCGTGGTGGCTGGTCGGCGGCAGCCTCTGCTGCGTCATGATACAGATGGCTGCGCTGCTGATCCTCGATTGCCTGTTGCAAAGCCGCCTCGTGGGCTTCATCAGAGACTTCTTCGCGCAGTTCCAGCGGCCTGATACCCAGCCGGCCAAACAGCTGCATATCCTTACTGGCGTCGGGATTGGAGGTGGTCAGCAGGCGCTCGCCATAAAAGATGGAGTTGGCCCCGGCCATGTAGCACAGGGACTGCATCTGATCGTTCATTTCCTCACGGCCCGCGGACAGGCGCACAAAGGAGCGCGGCATCAGGATTCTGGCCACGGCTATGGTGCGGACGAATTCGAAGGGATCGATATCGTCGGTATTCTCCAGCGGGGTGCCCGCGATTTTCACCAGCATGTTAATGGGCACACTCTCCGGATGATCCGGCAGATTCGCCAGCTGCATCAGCAGGCCGGCCCGGTCCTGACGGGTTTCTCCCATACCCAGAATACCGCCGCAACATACTTTCATGCCCGCATCGCGCACATTCGCCAGGGTGTCCAGACGGTCCTGATAGGTGCGGGTAGTGATGATGGCGTTGTAATACTCCGGTGAGGTGTCCAGATTGTGGTTGTAGTAATCCAGTCCGGCCTCTGCCAATGCCTGAGCCTGACCCTTTTCCAGCATACCCAGTGTCATGCAGGTTTCCATGCCCAGGCTTTTTACCTGCCGCACCATCTCCAGCACGTAAGGCATGTCTTTTTCCCGCGGCGAACGCCAGGCGGCCCCCATGCAGAAGCGGGAAGCGCCCTTCTCTCTGGCGGCCCTGGCTTCCTGTACCACCCGTTCGATTTCCAGCAGCTTCTCTTTTTCCAGTCCGGTGTTGTAGTGGCCGGATTGCGAGCAGTATTTGCAGTCCTCGGGGCAGGCACCGGTTTTAATGCTCAGCAGGGTGCTGATCTGTACCGCATTGGGGTCATGGTGCTGGCGGTGGGCAGTCTGAGCCTGAAACATCAGGTCATTGAAAGGCAGGTCGAACAGCGCCTGGATTTCTTTCAGGGTCCAGTCGTGGCGTACTTCAGATGGCTGGCTCATGGCCGGTCCTCTTGATTCGGTGGTCACAGGGGTGGGTCTTCATGTTATGGCCGGAAGGTTTTTCAGCTTTTAGCTGTAATCTTCTCCGCAGGCCGTCTTTTTAATGTTTTCCGACCCGTGGTTCACAGCCTGGTTTTCGCCCATCATACGGATGGGCCCCCATCTGTCAACCACGGAAAACACCAGGGTTTACAGAAGATCAATATAACACCAAAATGATTTCATGCCTGCTTTGTGGACAGAGAACACCATTAAAATCAGTGATTTGTGGGCATTGCCAGCCACTGATACCCCGAAATACCAGTGCCTGCCAGCGCTGTGGACTGCCACTGGAGGGTATTGGGGCCCCTTCTTCGGAAACAATTTGTGAAGATTGCTTTCATAAACCGCCACCTTTTTTGAGCTGCCAGGCGCCGCTGCTTTACCACTTTCCGGTCAACCAGCTGATATCACAGATGAAATACGGCAATAAACCTCAGTTGTCACGGCTGCTGGTGGAACTGGCGTTCGGGCGTGGGACGGAAGCACGCCGCAAGCTCACCGGATCGCCGCTGCCCGAGGTGTTGATCCCGGTGCCCATGCACCCCCGCAAACAGCGGCAGCGGGGTTTCAATCAGGCCATTTACCTGGCAAAACAGTTCGGTAAGCAACATGGTATCCGCGTCGTGAGCGATGCTCTGCAGAAGAGCAGATCAACCGATGCCCAGAACCCGTTAACTGCAGAACAGCGCCAGAACAACCTGAGGGGCGCCTTCCGGGTGAACCCGAAGCGCATCTCCGAGCTGACCCGCTGTGACAGTGTGGGCCTGGTGGATGATGTCATCACCACCGGCGCCACCATGACCGAAATCTGCCATACCCTGCAGGATGCCGGGGTGGCGGAAGTTCACCTGATCGCCATAGCAAGAACCCCCTGACCCTGTGTTATGATGCCGCCACCATTCGCCCGCTCCCAGGACACCGGTATTGCTATGGCACCCTCTGCTGACACCCCGCTTCACGATGATTACGATCACCTGACCCCCGACCTGGTGATTCAGGCCATCGAGTCCCTGGGGTACCTTTCGGATGCCCGCATTCTGGCTCTTAACAGCTATGAAAACCGGGTGTATCAGGTGGGCATTGACGAACAGATACCGGTAATCGCCAAGTTCTACCGGCCAAACCGCTGGAGCGATGCCCAGATTCAGGAGGAGCATGACTTTGCCCGTACCCTGGAGCAACTGGATCTGCCGGTGATCCCGCCCATCCTCTCTCCCCACGACCAGCAAACGTTGCACCGTTTTGGCGGCTACCGGTTTGCCGTGTATCAGCGCATGGGGGGGCAGGCCCCGGAACCGGGGGATTTCGATCAACTGTTCCGGCTGGGTCGCCTTATCGGAAGAATTCACGCCGCCGGCAGGGAAAGGGCCTTTGAGCACCGGCCGGTGCTGAGTGTAGAAACCTACTGCGTGGCTCCCGGCCGGTTTCTCCTGGAACAGGATTTTATTCCCCCGCACCTTACCGGGCGGTTCGAAACCCTGGTGAAAGCGGTGGGCCAAAAAGTGTCGGCCATACAGGCCGACGTGGACCAGCTGAAAATAATACGTACCCATGGCGATTGCCATGTTGGCAATATCCTGTGGAACCGCGATTCGGGCCCCTGGTTCGTGGATTTTGATGATTGCCTGATGGCCCCCGCCATTCTGGACCTGTGGATGCTGCTGGCTGGAGATCGCCCTTCGCAAACCCGGCAGCTCAGTGAGATTCTTGAGGGCTACGAAGAGTTCTGCCCCTTTAACCGGGCCGAGATTCCGCTGATTGAAGGACTGCGCTCACTGCGCATGATTCATTATGCCGGATGGCTGGCAAAACGTTGGGATGACCCGGCATTTCCCAAAAACTTTCCCTGGTTCAACAGCGCCAACTACTGGGACAATTTCATGATGGAAATGGAAGAGCAGCTAATGATAATGGAAGAGCCGCCCATTACCCTTTACTGATCCCGCTGACTACTGTCTCGCTGAGCACTATCCCGCCGAGCACTATCCCGCCGAGTGCTATCTCGCTGAATACGGTTACCCCTGCCGGCCACCGGTGCGCCGAACTATGCAGCCGTTGCGGGCCGGGCCGCTTCAGGCGGCCTCTTCCACCTTCCCGGTTTCCGGCAGCTTTTCCCGCAAGGTTTTCAGCGCCGTCACGTTCATACCCCGAGACTCCCCCTGATGGATAAAATGATCCAGCATGAAACGGGTCTGGGGCGCGGTTTTCCGGAACTGGAATTTGATAAAGGATTCTGCGTCCATGGGTGATAAAAACCTTACCACTGGCAACAACACCTTCACCAGAACCAGACTGAAGCCCCGCTCCGTCCAGTTCAAGGGGCGATGAAACTTCGCCGCCACAATGGCGAGTGCCTGACGCGCGCCCTCCACCGCCAGATCCAGCGAACCACTGCGCAGCAACCGCTTGATGGACCAGTTTTCCAGCTCCAGCACGGCCACCAGTGGAATCATCCAGGCAGAGCGGTCGGCATAGATACGGGGCACATTCTGCTGGGCCCTGACGGGAAAACGCCCCGCCGAAAGGGCCTCCATCACCGCCGGCAGACGCTCGTGATGACCGGAAAACTCTGCCGACATCATGGGCAGCATCAGGTAGGCCACACCCTCTTTGTCGGCATCGGGGTGGTGGGAAGGCAGATCCGGTAGCGGGGTCTGATAACTGATGAAATTAATAATGCCGTAGACCAGCTGGGATTCGGGAAAATACTTTAATACGTAGTCGCGGTCCTCCAGGTCCGGCTGGAGCATGACCAGAGTGGTGTCACCGATGGCTTCCCGCAACTCACTCAGCCATTCGCCGCGCAAGTCGTTGGATGACATGGCCAGCCAGACATGATCGAATTGCTGTTGCGCCACATCCTCGTAATCAGTGTAGATGTGATCCGCCTGATAGTACTCGCGGGGCCCAAGGCCACTGCGCCGGGAACGGTAGAGGGAAAAGCCCTTCTCGCAGGCTTCCTGATACTTTTCCTTTACAAGGAAGGACACCGAGGCCCCACCCCGTTGCATGAAATGGCCATACACCTGGCCAACGGCGCCAGCGCCGACAATCAATACCCGATACACCTGTTTTCCCCACTGTACTTGTGTTTATAGTTTTTCTGATTTTAGTCAGCATTGAAAAAGGAATACAAGCGATGGGTCCACCTTATTCCTCAAAGTCAATAGGTATATAGAAAAACCTGATAAGAAACAGGTACCTGGCACTGCCGCACTAATGAGTCAACAGCTTGCCGTTGGGATGTTTTCTGGTGAATTCATCGCTACCGTGCACGTGATGGCCGTTCTTGCCATGGAGCTTGACCCACTCCATAGCCTCTTTGGCCTGGTCGATCAGTTCATCAATGCCAATGGCACCATCGGGGTAAAAAGCAATACCGATACTGGCGTGGGACACCACCGGCACACCGCTCAGATCATGGGGGTTGTTCAGGTTTTTGAGCATCTGGCGGGCCAGCTTTTCCACATCATTCGGCCGCCGCACCTCATCCAGCACAATCATGAAGGCATCGCTCTGATGGCGTGACACCATGTCCCCGGTACGAATACAGTTTTTCAACCGGCGCCCCACACTTCTTAACAGACTGTCTCCACCACTGCGGCCAAAGCTCTCGTTGATACAGTGAAAGTCATCCAGGTCCACATACAGCAGGGCCAGTCGGCGATCATTGCGCAGAGCTCTGGCCATGGCCTTGAGCAGAAAGTGCCGCAACAGGGAAATGCTGGCCAGCCCGGTTACCGGGTCATAACGGGTCAACTGATTCAGCTGCTGCTCTTCGGCCTTGCGAATGGACAGGTCCTGGAATACCACCAGGTACTCGGGGGCCTGCCCCGGATACATCACTGCCAGCTCGCAGCCCACCGGCAGTCCGGCGCCGTCAGAACGCCAGAACTGGGTATCCCCGATACTGGAATCCTGCTGGGTGACAATGGCGGTATGGAGCGGGTGCTCACACCAGTCCAGCAAGGGATCCTTGCTGTCCGGGGGACACAGAATCCGGGAAACGTGCGCGCCGATCAGGTTTTCGCGGCCATAGCCCAGGGTTTCCAGGGCAAAATCGTTAAGATCACTCAGATAACCTTCAGCAGTGATCATGAGTACACCGTCCCGCAATACGGTCAGCAGGCGATCCTTCTGATACGCCATCTCAACGAGCATCTGTTCCTCTTTGGCCAGCAGCACCCGTCGCTGCAGCAGTTCCAGATAGAGCCGGCACTTTTTGTTCGCCATCGCCAGCACACCGGGCCCCTCCCAGATATCCGCCACCAGGGGAAAAGCCTGGCATTCTTCCCGCAAGGGGCCGGCCAGAGGTTGCTCAGATACCAGCACCAGCAGCGTCCGGGCCCCATTGGCCTCTTCGGACAGGGCTTTGAGCTGCTGTAGCACAGTTTCATCAGCGAGGAGAAAAACGAGAGATTCCGGGACATCCGACAAGTGAAGCTGGAGATCTTCCAGTGACGCTGACGTTCGCAGGTTCAGGCCAAAGCCGGCAAACACCCCCACCAGCCCCCGGACCAGATCAGACGGCAGCTGATGAGCAAAAACCGGTACATTTGTAAAGCTGTTCAAAGCATCAGGCGACATCCCTGCACTCCGATTCATTGTTCCCCAGGAAATGGCAGTTTACACCCGTTTTAAACAGAGTGTGTCGGACAACAGCCTCATATAACAAAGGGGCCCATAGGCCCCTTTTCATATAACAGTAAAATCTTATAACGGAATCAGCGCTTCAGTCCATCCCGGATCAGGTCTCGGGAGTCTTCCGGGTATATATCCTCGCCAATCACTTTGAGGTTACCCACATCATCCAGCTCCATATTCACTGCCCGGATAGCCTTGTATTTGCGATCCACGATTTCGGCCGCCTTGGCGTCGTTTCGGATAATGGTAGGCTGCAACAACACCAGCAAGTTGGTCTTTATGTGAGTCTGCTGGGTGCTGCGAAACAGCATCCCAATTAACGGGATATCACCCAGCAATGGCACCTTGCTTTCCGATGAGCGCACGCTCTCTTCCATCAGCCCGCCCAATGCCACAATGGAACCATCGTTAACCAGAACGGTGGTGTTGATGGAACGCTTGTTGGTCACCACATCGGTTGCCTGTACTGCCTGGGCGGTGTCGGTGACATTGGAGGTTTCCTGCTCCACTTTCAACCGGACCACGTCGCCATCATTAATCTGGGGAGTTACTTTCAGGGTCAGGCCCACGTCCTTCCGCTCGATGGTCTGAAACGGGTTGTCGTTATTGCTGCTGAGCTGACTGCCGGTTACGAAGGGCACATTCTGCCCCACCACAATCTCTGCCTCTTCATTGTCCAGCGTCATCAGACTGGGCGTCGACAGCAGGTTCGCGTTGGCAGCGTTGTTCAGCGCCTGCAGAATCACGGCAAACTCCACCCGACCCTTGTCATCCACGGAACCGCCACCCAGCGTAAGGCCACTGGCCAAGCCAACGTTGGAGTTTTCGGAGGTCGCTGCCTGGATAATGGCATTGAGGCTGTTACCCACGTTGGCGAAATTCACACCACCTACCAGGGACTGATCGTCAACAGCGCCCCACTGAATACCCACGGCCTTGCCGGAGTCCCCGGTGATTTCCACCACCGCAGCCTCGATCAGCACCTGGGCCCGGCGCACATCCAGCTGACTGATAATTTCCTTGATATCGGCAATCTCTGCCGGTGCCGCCCGGATCACCAGAGCGTTCAGGGTTTCATCTGCCTGAATCATAACATCTGCCTGGGTTGAGGCGGCCGCTCCCGCAGTACGCCGGGTAATTCGGGTTGTGCGGGTACGGGAAGTGGTGGGCGTTGCAGAAGCTGAAGAGCCACGCTGACCTGTGACCAGGGCGTTGAGTATTTCTGCCACCTTCACCGCGTCTGCATGGCGCAGGTAGACCACCTGGGTGGAGCCGGAATTTTCCAGGGGCTGATCCAGCTCCTTCACCAACATCTTGACCCGGGCCCGGGCGGATTTTTCGCCCCGCAGTATCAGACGGTTGGTTCGCTCCTCGGCCACGACACGCACTCGCGCAGAGCTGCTGCCACCGCGACGGCTCTTGCTGGCGGCACCGGTTTCTACCGGGGTAAGCTGTTCCAGCAGCTCCACCACGTCACCCACCCAGGCATACTCCAGCTGAATGACTTCCACCTCTTCACTTTCCGCACTGTCTATACGCTTTACGATATCGATGATGCGCTGGATATTGGTGGCGTGATCACTGATGATCAGGGCGTTGGCGGACGTTACCGCCGCCAGGTGACCGTACTGCGGTACCATGGGGCGCAAAATAGGCACCAGCTCCACGGCGTTGGTGTTTTCCACGGGAATCACCCGGGTCACCATCTGTTCATTCTGAAGCCCCCCTCCCACAGGCACGTTATCCTGCTTTGCGCCCTGGGTGGGAACGATCTTGATCACGGAACCGGACTCTATGGCAGCGTAGCCATGTACCCGCAGCACGGACTGGAACATGTCGTAGATTTCCTCAGCAGTCATATCCGCATTGGAAACCACAGTCACCTTGCCCTTGACCCGCGGATCCACCACAAAACTTTCACCAGTGATGTCCGAAACCTGCTCTATGAAGTTGCGGATTTCCGCCTCCTTCATATTGATCTTCCATGTATTGCCTTCGGCAAATGCGCTCAGGGAAGCCAGCATAAGCCCGAAGCAAAGCACCGTACCGGTTAACCACTGTTGAAGTTTACTGTTCATCAATATCATCCGTTTCTACTGTTTATCACGGGCAAAGTGAAATCTTGTTGGTGAATTGGTGGCCGTTGCGCTCCATCGTAATCACGGGTTCGCAGTTATTCATCAGGTCCTCGGCCATGCCCAGATCAGACGCCGGGTCACCCAGCTGCCTGCCGTTGATGGACAGGATCACGTCCCCCGGCCTGCCGCCAATGGCGGAAAAAATCGGACTCCCGGAGTCGGTGATTTTGTACCCGCGACCATTGTTGGTCTCCAGCCCCATCTCCCGCAATGCGTCATTGGGGTTCACGCCCAGCTCTTCCTGAAGCGCACGGGCAACTTCTGCAGGGCTGCTGGCGGTCTGAATCATTTTCTCTACCCGGCCGGAAACACCCGCTGAGCCCCTGCGGTTGGCACTGTAACGATTGGTACGGCTGGTGGGAGGCCGCGAGGTCACTGCTCTGGCGCTGGATGTGCGGCTGCTCTGCAGCGAGCTGGCGTTCTCGCCATCAGGGAAGTACAGGGCTTCAAGCCGGCCCTGGCGATTCAGTAACACCCGGTTCTCATAAACAGCTGCCAGGGTCGCATTGCCCGGCAGCTTGTCGCCAATCTGGTACAGCTTGCTGTCACGCCGCTTTTCGGAAATGATCGCTGTTGAATTTTCTTCCACCGGAGCCACAAAAACACCGTGCAGCTCCAGCTGCAGATTGGTCTTGGGGGCCACCACATCCTTGGGAGTATCATCGGGCTTATCCCTTGCTCCCTCCTTGCCGAACAGGTTCCACAGGGGTATCGCAGTAGGGTCCACAGAGGCCACGGTATCATTGCGGGTACTGGTGCGGCTTGAACTGACAGCGGCCCCATACAGCCGGGGCGCCTGGGCACCATACTGGTCATCCAGAAACAGAAACAGGGTTTTCACAATGACGTAACAAATAGCCACCACCAGCACCGCACAAACAGCGGCGGTACCACGATCAATCCATTTGTTGGCTTGCGCTGTCTCTGCAGCCACTGACCACTCTCCAATCACTTTCTGGTTGTTATTTCTGGTTGTTGTAGCACTAATCAAGCCGAAATATTTCTATTTCAAGGATTTGCAAGGGAAACCTGCAGTGCTCTCTACTTGTTATAATTTAGTGCGTGTTAGCGAAAAGCCAAGTTTAAATAGGCCGCCCGGTATAATGGAAGCCTTTTACAAAAATTATCCACTGCTGCCCATCATACGAATTTCGTCCGTTAACTCTGTCTATTTTTGGTAACTTAATCTGTCATTTAATGGCGACCATCACAGGATGGGCTGCTGCAGCTGCACCAGCACCGCATCCTCGTCCGCCGGATTACCCATGCCGGCGATTCGCATAACGCGTTTGTATACCACCACGCCGCCAATGGGGCCTTTGAGGGTTAATTCACCCAGTGCGGCATTGTTTTCCGCTTCCACAACCGACAGCAGAAGCCCCCCGTCTTTCTGGTCCAGGGTGCCTTTGATGGCAGGCACATCCAGATTCTTGGAATGACGCCCCTGTCGATAGCTGACCGGACCACCACCCCAGCTGATAAGCCCTTCGGCCTTTTCCACCTCAGTGCCGCTGCCAAATTCCAGGGTTACATCCTTCAGCATCAGCTCACCGGAGGCTTTTGCACCCAATTGCTTAAGCATATCGTTTACCAGTTCCGCCTGGACTCTGCCATCAAGGTCGCTGACACCCTTGCCTAACAAGCCGAAATGAGCAGTGCCAGACACCCGGTAATCGTCACCTTCGGCCCGCAACCCGGCATTCAGATCCGCCAGCAACAGCCACAGTGGATTGAGGTCCCAGGCAAATACATGCTGGCCTTTTACCGGCCCCTGGAAGGTTTTTCCCACCATGAAGCCATCCCAGAGCGTTCCGCCCACCTGCTCCACCCGGATAGGCAGATTCTGGGTGACAGAGCCGGGCACCATTTTCCAGGCCAGGGCTGCCGGGAACAGCGCAATCAGAAAGAAAACGAAGGAGAAAACGCCCAGCAGAATGTAGTATCGAAGCTTCATGGAACACCAATTGCCTAATTATTTATACACTTATGGTTATCAGCAAAGTAGCCATTGTAAGCCAACTCTGTGTAAGGAATAAGGACACAGCCCGCATAAACCCGGGCTCGCGGTCCGGTTTATCCCCTGTGGGGGGCCGGATCTTTTCAGTATAGCCGCCCCTCCACTCCCCGCCGCGAATCAGCAGCGGTTTGAGATTTTCGCGCTTTTCCTTATACTCGCCCGCGAGCACAAAGACAGCAGTCTAACAAAGGATTGATATTCAATGAAAAAGTTTGTTGCAGCAATCATCAGTTTTTTCGCTGTGCCGGCCCTGGCCATTACCAACATTGAAAGCCAGCGCCTGCAGCCCCTCCCCGAAGGGGTTTCCGGGCAGGTGGCACTCCAGTTTGACGGCAAATCGGGCAACAGCGAAGAAG